>PLEY01000122.1 GCA_003136595.1 Burkholderiales bacterium | reverse complement strand
CTGCAACGAAACTCACCTTTTGTTCGAGCATGTTCTCCAGCGCCTCCTGGATCGGCACGGCCCCGGGAAGGGCTGTCAGAGGATGGGCGTAGCGTAGCGCGCGCGACTGGAAGCGGCTGAGTTCGCGCAGGACTTCCTGCGCGGTCGCGATACCCTTGTAGACACTGCGCTCGGTGACGATGAAGGGCCTTGAAAAATGCTGCCACTCGGTCTGGGCAAGCAGCACGCTGACTTCCTCGAGATTCATGCGGCCATCGAGGATGAGTGGATCTGGCTNNAACGTGGCCATCTGGTTGGTGAGGATGGGGATCGCCATCAGATCGCGATCGGCAGCAAAGCGCAGTTGTGCCTCACGTAGCGGCGCATCCCGGGACATGGGCGGCACGGGGCTTGCGATCTGGCCGATGGATAGCCTGCCTGGCGTCAGACGGGCCAACTGGGAAGTCTGTTGTGGTCGCGGCGATCGGATAAGGCTGCGCACATCGGCGCGGATCTGCGTGAGCGGGACCGCAGCCGGCGCTGAAAGCAGGAAGCCCTGGGCGTACTCGACGCCCAGATCGCGCAGCACCGAAAGCTCATTCTCGTGCTCGACGCCTTCGCCGATGACCCGCGTGCCGACCGCCTGCGAGAGCTGCCGGATGGTCCGTACGAACTGGAACTTGACCGGATCGGCATGCAAGCCGTGGACGAAGTGCTTGTCGATCTTGACGAAATCGGGCTGCAGTTCCGACCAGACGCGCAGGCTCGCGTAACCCTCCCCCAGATCGTCGATGGCCAGCTCAAAGCCCGCGGCACGTGCCTGGCTCAGAACCTCGTAGATCGAATGCTCTCCGAGCATCGGCTGATTTTCGGTCACTTCGATGACGACCTGGTTGGCGGCCACGCCCGCCTCAGCGAGATAGCGCCTTATTTTCTGAAGCGGCTCGTCGACCTCGCGCAGCACGCCCGGTGCGACGTTCAGAAACAGCTTCCCCAGAAGATGCAGTTCGCCGAAGGCGCGAAGAACCGTCCGGATCGAGGCGAGCTCGATCTCGCGCAGGTGCTCGGTGTCGCGTGCACTCTCGAAGAGCTGTCCGGGGGAATAGAGGCTCGATCCGGGCGTGCCCCGGATGAGACCCTCGTACCCGAGGATCGATCCATTGCGCAAGGAAACGATCGGCTGGAAGACCGCGTTGAGCTGATCGAATTCAATCGATGAAGGAAGGCCCGTCACGTTTGCCTCACCGCCCGGCGCTCTCGCGCGGTCGTCTGTGGGATCGTTAGGAACTATGGGACAGATCAGGCGCCTTCGCAATCGCCGTGCGTTGTTGGCGCCTTGTCAGTTGTGGGAACCGCAAAATTCGCGGCAGTCGAACATTTTTTCACAGTCTAGGCCGGTCCCCTTGGCGCACAGGTCGAGCTTGGGCTGTCCCGAGCGGGGTGTCTTGCCAGAAGTTGGCGCGCTCGCGCCGGTGCTTACCTTTTGGGGAGCCTGGCTCGGGATACAGCCCGCGTCTCCCGTATGCACTGCTGCGGGTCAAGCGCTACCGGGGGGCGGGTTCCCAAGCGCCCGGTCGACCCGCTCCAGGAGGAGCTCTTCATCGGCAGCACAAGCCAGCACCTGGCGCACGAACCCGGACCCCGGCCGGTAATCGACGAAAAGGCCGGCCGGATCCTCGTGGAAGTGGAGGAATGCCCGCGACTTCAGGTAAAACACGCCGGGACTGCGCTCCTTTAGTTGGGTCCTCTCGCGAAGCTTCTGCAAGAGTGGCTCGATGCTCGCGAGCGCCGCCGGACCTGCGTGTTTCATGCTTGCGCGAAGCTCGCCTGCGCGACCAGGCGCATCAGGCGGGGGCCCGCGAGAGGCTGGTCAGAAACGTCTCCGCGTCCTGATAGCCGATCACGGTCGCCCCGGAAACGGGCCTTCCGGCCGCGTCGAAGAACAGGATCCCCGGAGGTCCGAACAGGTTAAAGCGCCGCAGCAGCGCCTGATCTTCGGCGCTGTTCTCGGTGACGTCGGCCTCGAGCAGGGTAAAAGCGTTCATGCGGCTCGCAACCCGCGCGTCAGTGAAGGTAAAGCGCTCCATCTCCTTGCAAGCAACGCACCATTGGGCCGAGAAGACAAGGATGACCGGTTTCTTCGCTCCTTCCAGACGCGCCTCGAGTTCACGCACCGAGTGGACCTTCTCGAAGGCAGCCGATGACGTCAGCGCAGCTGCGGGGTCGACTGCGCCCACCGGCGTGCGTCCCGCCAGCTGCGCGAGGGGCTGGAGCACGTCCCGCCCGCCCGTCGCCACACCGACAATCTGAGCGGCGCCACCCAGGAGCAGCATGACCCCGACGCCTTTCCAGAGACGCGCCCACCCGGAGGCGGTCACCGGCAACGTGTCGAACACGTGCAGATAGACCGAGCTGACGACGAACAGGGTTCCCCAGGCGAGCATCTGCGCCCAGGTCGGCACGACCGGCGAGACCATCCAGATCGCAACCGCGATGAGGAGCGCTCCGAAGAACTTCTTGACCGATTCCATCCAGGGCCCGGCCTTCGGCAGGAGCGCCCCTTCGGAAACCCCGAGGATGAGCAGAGGCACGCTCATGCCGACCGCCATCGAAAAAAGTGCGGTCCCACCGATCCAGCCATTACGGGTCTGGCTGATGTAGAGAAGCGTGGCGGCCAGGGGTGCGGCGACGCAGGGGCCGACGATCAGGGCTGACAACGCCCCCATGAAGAATACGCCGACGATGCGACCACCTTCGGCGCGACCGCACCACATGCTCAGGCGGTGCTGGATTGGCGCGGGCATCTGCAGGTGATAGAAACCGAACATGGACAACGAGAGCAGCACCAGGACCGCCGCGAAGGCCCACAACACCACGGGTGTCTGGAGGCTCGCGGCCAGGCCCTGCCCGGCGAGGCCAGCGGCCACGCCCAATGCGGTGTACACCAAGGCCATGCCCATCGCGTAGGCGAGCGCCAGCACGAGGCCCCGCGCGCGGTCGAGTACAAGGCGCGGACCCGAGGTTTCCGAGGCAGGCGTATCGTCTGCAGAACCGGCGATGATCGACGAGAGGATCGGCAACATGGGCAAGACGCAGGGTGTGAAGGCCAGCGTGAGTCCGAGTCCGACAAACAGGGCCGCAATCCAGAGCAGGTTGCCGCTTTGGAGCGCCGCCTGGACGCTGGTGAAGCCCGGTTTGGATTCACCGGCTTCCTCGAGCGCCCCACCGGGAAGCGGCATGGCTCCGGCGGGGCCAGAGGCTGGTGCCTGTGCGGCACCGATCGAAAACTGCGCGCGCGACTCCTGGGGCGGATAGCACAGCCCGGCATCGGCACAACCCTGGGCGGTCGAGACGAGCGCGAGCGCGCCGTGTCCTTGAACCGGAATTCGTACGGTCACATCGTGCCGGTAGTGCTCGACGTTCTTGTTGAAGGTCTCATCAAACTTGATCTCACCCTTCGGGAAGACCGGCTCCCCAAGGGTGACGCTGCCGGGCTCAGCCACGAAGCGAAAGCGTTCGCGATACAGGTAATAGCCATCGGCGATGTGGTAGTGCACCTCGACGGTATTGTCCGAGACCAGTCGCGCCGAAAAGCGAAAGGCTTCGGAGGGATCGAGAAACGGCGTTTCGGCAGAAGCCGCCAATGCACAGCCAAAGAGCGCAATGGCGGCAAGCAATGCCCGCCAGGACAGGGGCCTACGCATGGGTTGCCCGACGAGGCCCGATTTGCTGAGCCAGCCCGCAAAGCGTCGCGCGTGGTGCCTCTCCACGGAGATGCTTTCGGGCAGTTCGTCAGGATGTTGCATGCGGTTTGACTCTTCCACGGCGCCCCTTCCACGGCCGGACAGCAATCCCTGCGGGTCTTGATCAGAGGGGCGAGCCGCTATGGCCCCTTTTTGGTCCTACTTTGGCCCTACTCTGGCCTCGATCCCGCCGACCCATGCCGCCCTCCGCGACTCCATCAGCTCGACGGCTATTCTATCGGCACTGGGCAAATTCGGCAGGGCGGCTTGCCCGACGGGCGCCTGTGAAATCATATCGACGCACTTCGCCAAACCTTGACCCTCCTATTTTAGGGGGAAGTGGCGTGCGGTGTGGAGGCCCATCTGCGCCAAGAGTGCTGCCGTGCGGGACCAAGTCCGAGTCCGTGACGGCGGCTTGCCTTGGGGGAGGGCGAAGACAGGCTGCCAGGCAGGGGTCGGCCTGGCGAGGGGTTCACTCCACCGCGGCAGTGGTGTCGCTGGGCTCAGGACGGTCCAGCAGTTCGACGATGGCCATGGGCGCATTGTCACCCACGCGAAAGCCAAATTTCAGGATCCGCAGATATCCGCCGTTGCGCGTCTTGTAGCGCGGACCGAGCTCATCGAACAGCTTGACGACCATATCCCGGTCGCGCAGCCTGTTAAAGGCGGTCCGCTTGTTGGCGAGGGACGGATCCTTGCCGAGCGTGATGATGGGCTCGGCGACGCGGCGCAGTTCCTTGGCCTTGGGCAAAGTGGTCTTGATGACCTCGTGCTTGAGGAGCGAGTTGGTCATGTTGCGCAGCATCGCAAGGCGATGTGAACTGGTTCGATTGAGCTTTCGCAGCCCGTGACGGTGACGCATGGTAGCTTTCCTTTATCTATCGAGGGTCCGACTTCTTCTATCACGCGCCGCGCGAGGGGCCGGCGAGTGCGGTTCGGTGGTGTGCATTGCAGTAAATCAGACTTTTTCAAGGCCGAGGGGCGGCCAGTTCTCGAGCTTCATTCCCAGCGTAAGTCCGCGCGAGGCAAGAACTTCCTTGATTTCGTTGAGCGACTTGCGGCCAAGATTCGGCGTCTTCAGGAGTTCGTTCTCGGTGCGCTGGATGAGGTCGCCGATGTAATAGATGTTCTCGGCCTTCAGGCAATTGGCCGATCGCACCGTGAGTTCAAGGTCGTCAACCGGACGCAGCAGGATTGGATCCACCTGTGGCGAGCGGGAGGGTGCCTCGGCCGTGGCCTCGGTGCCCTCGAGGGAAGCGAAGACGGACAGCTGGTCCACCAAGATCCGGGCCGACTGACGGATAGCCTCCTCCGGCGAAATGACACCGTTCGTCTCGATGCTCATGACGAGCTTGTCGAGGTCGGTACGCTGCTCCACCCGCGCTGACTCGACCGTGTAGCTGACGCGGCGCACCGGGCTGTAGGAGGCATCGAGGACGATCCTGCCAATCGCCTTGCTGTGGTCCTCGGCGAATCCGCGCACATTTCCCGGAACATAACCGCGTCCCTTCTCGACCTTGATCTGCATGTCGAGCTTGCCACCGGCCGAGAGATTGGCGATGACGTGGTCGGGATTGATGATTTCGATCTCATGCGAGAGCTCGATGTCGGCGGCTGTGACGGGACCTTCGCCTTCCTTGCGCAAGGTCACGACAACGTCGTCGCGGTTATGCAGCTTGAATACGACACCCTTAAGGTTCAGCAGGATGTCGACGACGTCCTCCTGAACGCCATCGATCGTCGAATACTCATGCACGACTCCGGCGATCGAGACCTCGGTGGCGGCAAAACCGTTCATGGAAGACAGCAGGATGCGCCTCAAGGCGTTGCCGAGGGTATGACCATAGCCGCGCTCAAAGGGCTCCATGGTCACTTTCGCAGAATGCGGACCGCTGGCCTCGACATCGATCTGGCGCGGCTTCAAAAAGGGAGTACTTGCCATAAAATTCCTCTCACAATACCCTCGGCCCGTCACGCCGATAAGGCTGCCAGGCCGTCACAAAAAAGGGCGCTGCGACGACGACCAGATCGCAGTGCTCAAAAGACCGGGACGGCTCGACCCGGTCTCGTCTCAATTAGCGGGAGTACAGCTCGACGATCAGACTCTCGTTGACATCGGCCGCGATCTCGTTACGCTCGGGCAGCTGCTTGAAGATGCCTTCGAGCTTGGTCGCATCGACGGAGACCCAGCCGGCCAGACCGCCCTGTTCGGCGAGTGACAGGGCCTCGAGAATGCGCGTCTGCTTCTTGGCCTTGTCGCGGATCGCCACGACATCCCCCTTCTTGACCTGCAAGGAGGGGATGTTGACGACGGTCCCGTTGACGGTGATCGCCTTGTGGCTGACGAGCTGGCGCGCCTCGGCCCGCGTCGATCCAAAACCCATTCGATACACCACGTTGTCAAGACGCGACTCGAGAAGGTGCAGCAGGTTCTCCCCCGTATTGCCCTTGCGGCGATCGGCTTCCTCGAAGTAGCGACGGAACTGACGCTCAAGGATGCCGTACATGCGCTTGACCTTCTGCTTCTCGCGCAACTGGTTGCCGAAGTCAGAGGTTCGAGCGCCCGAGGTCCTGCCGTGCTGGCCGGGCTTGCTGTCGAGCTTGCACTTCGAGTCGAGCGAGCGGCGCGCGCTCTTCAGAAACAGATCAGTCCCTTCACGACGGGACAGCTTGCATTTCGGTCCAATATAACGAGCCACGTTTGTTTCCTTTGTTCAATACGCCAGCAGGACATCTGCGGGTCGGTTAGCCTGCTCTTTCGGACCCGGCTTGTGGCCGGGTGACAGGCGGTGGTCTTAAAGGACCGGAGCACTGCTCCGGTCTGCGGCCGGCCCAAGAGGCGCGGCCAGCCGATATTGCGGCGACTGCAAGCTACATCCGGCGGCGCTTGGGAGGTCTGCAGCCGTTATGCGGCACCGGGGTCACATCGGTGATGCTGATGATCTTGATCCCCAACGCGTTCAGGGCTCGGACCGACGACTCGCGCCCCGGGCCCGGGCCCTTGATCTGTACTTCGACGTTCTTGATGCCACACTCGATGGCCGCACGGCCCGCAGCCTCGGCAGCAACCTGTGCCGCGAACGGGGTCGACTTACGCGATCCCTTGAAGCCCGCGCCACCCGAACTCGCCCACGACAGGGCATTACCCTGACGGTCGGTGATCGTGATGATCGTGTTGTTGAACGACGCATGGATGTGGGCGATACCATCCGAGACGTTCTTTTTGACCTTCTTGCGAACCCGCTGCGAGGCCGCGTTACTGGTAGGTGCTTTTGCCATTCGGTTTCCTTAATTAGCGCCGGGTCTAACAGCGCATCATTTCTTCAATGAGGCGGCGGCCTTACGCGGGCCCTTCCTGGTGCGCGCATTGGTGCGGGTCCGTTGGCCGCGCACCGGCAGGCCGCGGCGATGACGCAGGCCCCGATAGCAGCCGAGATCCATGAGACGCTTGATGTTCATCGAGACTTCGCGGCGCAGATCGCCCTCGACGACAAATTTGCTCACCTCATCACGCAGGCGCTCCATTTCCGCGTCGTCCAGATCCTTGACCTTCTTGGACAGGGAGACCTTGGCCGCGGCGCAGATCTTGCGCGCGCGGGGCCTGCCGATGCCAAAGATCGCCGTCAGGCCGATTTCGGTGTGCTGATGATTGGGGATGTTGATCCCTGCGATACGTGCCATGCTGGTCCCTTGATATCAAATAGCCGCAATCCGGCGGTCAACCCTGACGCTGTTTATGGCGCGGGTCCACGCAAATCACGCGTACCACGCCCTTACGCTTGATGATCTTGCAATTGCGGCAAAGCCGCTTGACTGATGCCAATACCTTCATGATGACCTCTGCTGACTGATGGTACGCCTGATCGAATTCCCGTCTGCCGCTCTTCGTCCTGTCACTTCGCGCGAAACACGATCCGCGCGCGACTAAGGTCATATGGCGTCAACTCCACCGTGACCTTGTCACCCGGCAGGATGCGGATGTAATTCATGCGCATCTTCCCGGAGATGTGCCCCAACACCACGTGTCCGTTCTCCAGCTTGACGCGAAATGTCGCGTTGGGAAGATTCTCTAGAATCTCACCCTGCATCTGGATTGCGTCGTCTTTCGCCATGCGATCCTTTGTTCGAGCCGTGCTACCGGACAGGGAAACTACCCTGACCGCCCTTGAAATTGGCCTTCTTCAACAGCGCCTCGTACTGGTGCGTCATGATGTAGGCCTGTACCTGGGACATGAAGTCCATCGTCACCACCACGATGATGAGCAGCGAGGTGCCGCCGAAGTAGAACGGCACGTTGTAGGACAGCACCAGAAACTCGGGCAACAAACACACGGCGGTGATGTACAGCGCGCCGGCGAGCGTGAGGCGCATCAGGATCTTGTCGATGTAGCGCGCGGTCTGCTCACCGGGCCTGATGCCGGGCACGAACGCGCCACTCTTCTTCAGGTTATCCGCCGTCTCCTTGCTGTTGAAGACCAGGGCGGTGTAGAAAAAACAGAAAAAGATGATCGCGGCCGCGTACAGCAGCACGTAGATCGGCTGTCCGGGGGACAGCGCCGCCGCGACATCCTTTAGCCAGCGCATCGACGGCCCGGCGCTGAACCAGCTCGTGATGGTCGCCGGAAACAGGATGATCGACGAGGCGAAGATCGGTGGGATCACGCCTGACATGTTGAGCTTGAGCGGCAGGTGCGAGCTTTGTGCGCCATACACCTTGTTGCCGACCTGGCGCTTGGCGTAGTTCACCAGGATCTTGCGCTGGCCCCGCTCGACGAACACGACGAACGCGGTCACGAGCACGGCGATGATCGCGATGAGAATGGCCGAGGGGACCCCCATGCCTCCGGTGCTGACCAGCTCGCCCAAATTGGCCACGGCCCGCGGCAGTCCCGAGGCGATCCCGGCGAAGATGATGATCGAAATGCCGTTGCCCAGTCCACGCTCGGTGATCTGCTCTCCGAGCCACATGAGAAACATGGTACCGGTCATGAGACACACCACAGTCGTCATCCGGAAGGCCAGGCCCGGGTCGAGGACGAGGCCCGCCTGGGATTCGAGCGCCACGGCGATACCGAGGGCCTGAGCGGTTCCGAGCACCAAGGTGCCATAGCGCGTGTACTGGGTGATCTTGCGCCGTCCCGATTCACCCTCTTTCTTGATGGCTTCGAGTTGCGGCGAGACGACCGACATCAGTTGCATGATGATCGAGGCCGAGATGTAGGGCATGATCCCGAGCGCGAACACGGTGAAGCGCGAGAGGGCCCCTCCCGAGAACATATTCACCATCCCCAGAATCCCGCCCTGTTGCGAGTTGAACAGGCGCGTGAGCTGCGTCGGATCGATCCCAGGTACCGGTATATGGGCACCGATGCGATAGACCACCAGCGCGAGAACGAGAAACACCAGGCGCCGCTTGAGGTCGCCGTATTTCCCACTCTTGCCGGGCAAATTGTTAGGGCTGGTGGCCACTGAACGGATCTCCGTGATGCTCTGTTGACTGACTTATCCGGCTAGGCCACGAGCGCGCCGCCGGCGGCCTCGATGGCCGCCTTGGCGCCGGCGGTGGCCGCGACACCCTTTAGGGTGATCTTGCGCGAGAGGCTTCCCGACAGCACGACCTTGGCCGAGCGGTTCATCTCTGAAACCAGCCCCGCCTGGCGCAGGGCCAGCAGATCGATCTCATCAAGCGGCAGGCGCTCGAGATCGGACAGAAGCACCTGGCCGACGTGGCGCGCCGTCAGCGACTTGAAGCCGCGCTTGGGCAGTCTGCGCTGCAGGGGCATCTGGCCACCTTCGAATCCGACCTTGTGGAATCCACCGGAGCGGGATTTCTGACCCTTGTGTCCCCGCCCAGCGGTCTTCCCCAGGCCCGATCCGATACCCCGTCCGACACGACGTTTGGCGTGCTTGGCGCCCGCTGCGGGCTCTATATCGTTTAATTTCATGTTCTGCTCCGAGGGAGATCCGAGCACCCGCAGGGGGCTCAGGACACCTTAACCAGGTAGGAAACCTTGTTGATCATGCCGCGCACCGCCGGCGTGTCTTCCAGCACGCGTGAACTGTTCAGGCGCCGTAACCCCAGACCTCGCACGGTCGCGCGGTGTGACTCGCGCGTTCCGTTGATGCTCTTGACCAGGGTCACCGTGACCGTCTTCGATTCCTTGACTGCTTTGGTATTCATGGCGCGCCTCTTATCCGAGGATCTCTTCGACCGTCTTGCCGCGCTTGGCGGCGATTTCGGCCGGCGTACTCATCTTCTGCAGGCCGTTCAAGGTGGCACGCACCATGTTGTACGGGTTGGTGGAGCCCAGGCTCTTTGCCACGACATTGGTCACCCCGAGCACCTCGAAGATGGCGCGCATCGGGCCACCGGCGATCACGCCGGTACCATCTTTGGCGGGCGACATCAGAACCGTCGAGGCGCCCCACTTGCCCACCACCGGATGCTGCAAGGTGCCGCGCTTCAGGGAGACCTTGATCATCTTGCGGCGCGCCTCTTCCATCGCCTTCTGGACCGCAACCGGGACCTCGCGGGCCTTGCCCTTGCCCATCCCGATACGTCCGTCGCCGTCGCCCACGACCGTTAGCGCAGCGAAACCGAGGATCCGGCCGCCCTTGACGACCTTGGTCACACGGTTGACGGCGATCATCTTCTCGCGCATGCCGTCGTCGCGTTCTTCGCCCATCGGGGTCTTTGCTTGAACTTTAGCCATTTCGCTTCCTCTAGAACTTCAGTCCGGCTTCACGCGCCGCTTCGGCCAGAGCCTTGACGCGGCCGTGATAACGAAAGCCCGAGCGATCGAAGGCAACCGATTCGATGCCCGCGCTCTTCGCCTTCTCGGCCACGCGCTTGCCGACCAGGGCGGCGGCGTGGGCGTTGCCACCCTTGCCCGATTGACCTGCGAGCGCCTGCCGGACCTCGGTCTCGACGGTCGAGGCCGACACCAGGACCTTCGCACCATCACCGGAGATGATGTTCGCGTAGATGTGCAGGTTGGTGCGGTGCACGGCCAGCCGGCTTACGCCCAGCTCCGCGATCTTCGAACGGGTCGGCCGCGCACGGCGCAGACGCGCTTGTTTCTTGTCCATAGCTCGATCTCTTTCGCCGGATGGGATTACTTCTTCTTCGTCTCTTTGATCACCACGACCTCGTCGGCGTAGCGCACACCCTTGCCCTTGTAGGGTTCGGGCTTGCGGTAGGCACGCACTTCGGCTGCGGTCTGACCGACACGCTGTCGATCAACACCTTTGATGATGATCTCGGTCTGGGTCGGGGTCTCGCATTTCACGCCCACGGGCATCTGATGCACGACGGGATGTGAATAGCCAAGCGTCAGATTCAGTTTGTCGCCCTGGGCCTGGGCCCGGTATCCCACGCCGACCAACGTGAGCTTCTTCTCAAAGCCCTTGGTCACGCCATTGACCATGTTCGCGACGAGAGCACGCATCGTCCCGGACATGGCGTTGGCCTCGCGGCTGTCGTTGGCCGCCTCGAAAATGATCTGGCCCTCTTTCTGCACGACCTTGACCGCATGGTGCTGGCTCTGCTTGAGCGTGCCCAGCGGGCCCTTCACCGAGATGAAATCGTCGGCGATCGAGACTTCCGCACCCTTGGGCACATCGATGGGGTTCTTACCTACTCGGGACATGGTTTGCTCCTTAGGCCACGTAGCAGATGACTTCGCCACCGACACCGGTTGCGCGCGCCTTGCGATCGGTCATCATTCCCTGCGACGTCGAAACGATCGCAACGCCAAGTCCGTTGAGCACCTGGGGGATCGCATCGCGCCCCTTGTAGATGCGCAGACCCGGCTTCGAGACGCGTTCGAGCCGCTCGATCACGGGGCGTCCCGCGTAGTACTTCAACTCGACCGAGAGCGTCGCCTTGCCCGACTCGTCGGTCACGGCGAAGTTCTCGATGTAGCCCTCATCCTTCAGTACCTTCGCAATGGCCACCTTCACCTTGGAAGAGGGCATCACGACCGAGGTCTTTTCGACGCTCTGCGCGTTACGGATGCGCGTCAGCATATCGGCGATCGGATCACTCATGCTCATTGCTATTTCTCCTGATTCACCTGATTACCAGCTGGCCTTGGTCAGACCGGGGATCTCACCGCGCATGGCTGCCTCGCGGACCTTGGTCCTGCCCAGGCCAAACTTGCGGTACGTGCCGCGGGGCCGCCCCGTGATCGCGCAGCGGTTGCGCTGCCGGGTCGGGTTGGCATTGCGGGGCAGCTGCTGCAGCTTCAGGCGCGCCTCATAGCGGTCTTCCTCGGATTTGCTCTGGTCGGCGATCAAGGCCTTCAATTCAAGGCGCTTGCTCGTGTACTTCTTGACCAGCGCAGCACGCTTCTTCTCACGGTTAATCAGCGACAGTTTTGCCACGGCAACCTCAATTCTTGAACGGGAATTTGAAAGCAACGAGTAGCGCCTTGCACTCCTCGTCGTTCTTCGCAGTCGTGGTGATGCTGATGTTGAGCCCACGCAGCGCATCGATCTTGTCGTACTCGATCTCGGGGAAGATGATCTGCTCGCGAACGCCGACGTTGTAGTTGCCGCGTCCGTCAAAGGCGCGTCCGGAGATCCCCCGGAAGTCGCGTACCCGCGGCAGGGCCACCGTCACGAAGCGGTCGAGAAACTCGTACATGCGCGCCCCGCGCAGGGTCACCATGCAGCCGATCGGGTAGCCCTGCCGGATCTTGAATCCGGCAATTGCCTTCTTGGCCTTGGTGACGACCGGCTTTTGCCCGGCGATCTTGGTCAGGTCGCCGACGGCGTGCTCGATCACCTTCTTGTCCGCCACCGCCTCAGAAAGACCCATGTTCAGGGTGATCTTGGTGATGCGCGGCACTTCCATGATCGACTTGTAGCCGAACTTCTGGGTCAAGTCGGGGACGATTTTCTCTTTGTAGATTTCCTGCAAACGCGCCATGTTCCGTTCCTCTATGCTTTAGCCCCAGCGCTTACGCCTTGGTCGACACCAATTCGCCGCTGGACTTGAAGACTCTCACCTTGCTGCCATCCTTCTGAACCTTGAAGCCAGCGCGATCGGCCTTGCCGGTCGCTGCGTTGTACAGCGCGACGTTCGATACCTGGATCGGCATGGTCTTCTCGATGATCCCGCCCGTGATGTTCTTCATCGGGTTCGGTTTCGCATGCTTCTTGGAGATGTTGATTCCCTCTACCAGGAGCCGTTCGTCATCGACGCGTTCGAGGACGGTGCCCCGCTTGCCCTTGTCTTTTCCTGTGATGACGATGACTTCGTCGCCTTTGCGAATCTTGTCCATGTTGGCCTCAAAGAACTTCAGGAGCGAGCGAGACGATCTTCATGAAGCGTTCGGTGCGCAGTTCGCGCGTCACCGGTCCGAAGATGCGTGTGCCGATCGGCTCGAGCTTGTTGTTCAGGAGAACGGCGGCGTTGCCGTCGAACTTGATGAGCGAGCCATCGCCGCGCCGCACGCCCTTGGCGGTACGCACGACCACGGCGTTGAAGATCTCGCCCTTCTTGACACGCCCGCGTGGGGTGGCCTCCTTGACCGTCACCTTGATGATGTCGCCAATCGTCGCGTAGCGACGCTTGGATCCACCGAGGACCTTGATGCACATCACCTCGCGCGCACCCGTGTTGTCGGCCACTTCGAGCCGGGATTCCGTCTGAATCATGATTTTCGTCCCAACTTGAGCCGTGGAGCGCGAGGCGCGTGACGGTCAGTCTTGGTCCCGTTAAGGGTTGAATCGAGCGCGAAACCTGCCAAGGTTTCGCCGGTGCAATCTTGTACCCGATAACTTGGGCTAAGCCGGCTATTGTAGCAGCCCGGTCTGTCCGCTGCAAGGGCCCTCAAAACCCATCTCATCCAGCGGGGGGAGGTGCCCCGGAGCGCCGGAGCGGCACCTGCGAGCACGCGTTCCCCAACCAGGGGCTTTCGGGCACAGTCGGGCGCAGCCGAGTGCTCGCTACCCGGTGGGACCGCCCCGCCCGCTTTGCTCGGCAATGATGTAGTGTGTGAGTTCGTGCCATATCCTGGGAGCGCCGCGGAGTGAACCCTTGGCAGGCCCTGACCGACTTGGGTGACGCAGCCTTTCTGGCCAGCTTCGCGCTCGGCATCACCCTGTGGATTGGTCTGCGCACCGCGCGCAGTGGCGTAGTCCTCTGGCTTGGGGCCTTCGGCACTGCGGTGATCCTCGTCGCACTTAGCAAGCTCGCCTTTCTCGGTTGGGGTATTGGGATACAAGCCCTTGATTTTACGGGAATTAGCGGGCACGCGATGCTGGCCGGCGCAGTCTTTCCGACCTTGGCCTTTCTCGGCACCTACAGCGCGACGCGCTGGGTGCGGCTGGGTGCCGTCGCGGCGGGCTGCCTCCTTGCCGCCGCCATCGGGGTCTCTCGCATCATTCTCAATGCACACTCACCTGCTGAGGTCGTGTTGGGCCTCGCGCTGGGCTTCGGGGTTGCGGCGTGTGTCATGCGCAGCATCTCCGCACGGGCCTCGCCCACCTGGCGGCAGGTAACGCCGCTGCTTCTGGCGGCGATGCTCGTCGGCAGCCTCGCATGCTACGGACAGCGCCTTCATGCACAGCGATGGCTGGTCGCCATCGCCCTCGAAGTCTCGGGTCGTGAGCGTCCCTATACGCGATGGGAATGGCATTCGTCCAGACCGACTCGGCAGGGCGGCAGCCCTCGGGCATCCGATTCGTCCCGTCAGATCGACTGAGGGCTCCAGCCAGTCGAACGACTCAGTCGACTGCCGCGGCTCTATCGGCTCAACTCGCCGATTTCATTCGCCCACGTCAGCGCGCAGATGAGTTCGTGATTGACGCCACCCGGCTCAAGACCGCACCTCGCCGCGAAGCCCGCGATCTCCTCGGGTGCGCCCGCCTCGCACGCCACGCCCAGCTGCAGGTATGGAAAGAAGGGACCACGCGCGTGCAGGAGGGCGTCGCGGACCGTGTTCGTGACGGCCACCTTGGCCAGAATCTGTTCGGTTGGCAAACCCAGCATCTTGTCGAGCAGCGAGAACAGTCCGGTCAGAAACAGCTGGTCGGCGAGAGGACTGGCAAGCCCGGAGCGCAGTGCGAGCTGCTCCATCAGACGGGCCCGGACCAGTGCCTGCTCGAAGAGGGCGTGCTCGGCGTACCCCGCGCCCTTGACGTCATAGAGCAGGAGGGAGAGCCAGCGGTAGAGCTTGTCCTGCCCGAGGAGGACGAGCGCCTGCTCGATCTCGGTGATCTGCTTACGCAGCCCCATCGCAGGTGAATTGATATAACGAAGCATCTTGTAGGTGAGAACAGGGTCGCACCGGAGTGCCTTCGCCAGTTCACTCGTCTGAGCACCGCTGCGCAGACGATTCAGGATCAGGATGACCTTGGCCCGGTCGATGTCGCTCTTGGGCGGATGCCAGTTCTCGCGGCTCGTGACAAAGGGGCCCTGAAAGTAGTCGAAACCGGCCCGATAGCACAACTGGAAGTCATCCGCGGTGGCGATGTCGCTGGCGATAAACTTCAATGGTTCGCGTCCGGTCCGCGGATGGGAACGCCCCTGTGCGGTGAAGTCACTCAGTTGCAGGCCATCAAAGGCACTCGTGAGTACCTGGACAAAATCGCAGGCTTCCAAGGCTACGGCGGTGGTCGCCGGGTCGAGTTGCCAGCGCCAACCCACCTGAAAGCCGCGTTCTTGAAGCCCATCGATCTGGACGCGCAGCTGCACCGGGTCGATCTGGACGGCAGGTGGGACCACGAGCATTAGCACCGTATTCTTCGCCGGTAGGCGCGCGAGCCGCGGATTCAGGAGTATCGACGGGGATACGTCGATGAAGGCCAGGCGATGCCCCAGCAGGCGGTCGACTTCGAAGGAAGCAAGGCTGCCAATCAGCAGATCGTCGTAGATCCGACGGACCGTATCGCGCTCGTCCATGAATCGCGAGTGGAGCCGCCTCTCCAGCGAAAACTCGTAGCCGGCAATGCGTTCATGACGGCTGAGCACGGCCTCCCGGCAGACGAAGGAACCCTGGGCAGGCCTGTCGTCCCCGTCTTGCGCCGCTTGCTTGAGAGGTGCAACCTCGTCAAGCCGGTCAAGGGATCCGGATTTGGGGCGCACCGCTCCGGCTCGGGCGGCGTGTGCCGACGAAGGCTTGCTTCCAAATAAGGTTCGCACCATCCCAAACATAGACTTGCCCACGAAACGCCCGATCCTGCTAGCTGTTACGGTGCAATCCAGGAAAAGTTGAGCGGCGAGCGCTGCATGCAGGTGCGCGCTGGACCAGCGCCGTAAACGAAGCGGCCCGGCCGCGGCTTCGCCATAGCGAAGTCACGGCCGGGCCGGTGGCCGGATCGGCGCGATGCGCCCTGCGCGCTAGATGACGCGCGCTGCCTCGAGTAGCTTGACCACGGTCCAAGCCTTGGTCTTGGAGATCGGCCGAGTTTCCGCGATCTCCACGGTATCACCTTCGTTGTACTGATTGGTCTCGTCGTGAGCGTGATACTTCTTCGAGCGGACCAGGAATTTCCCGTAAAGCGGGTGCTGAACCTTGCGCTCCACCAGCACGGTTACAGTCTTGTTCATCTTGTTGCTGACCACACGGCCCACAAGGGTGCGGGTCAGTTTGGCTGCTGCGGCGGGAGTGGATTCGCTCATTTCTGTTTAGCCTTTTGATTCATGACGGTACGCACGCGCGCGATATCACGCCGGACCTTCTTCAGCTGACTGGTGTTGCTGAGCTGTTGGGTCGCGATCTGCATGCGCAGTCCAAAATGCGCCTTGAGCAGTTCGCCCAGTTCCTTGGTGAGCGAAGCCTCATCCTGCTCTCGGAGTTCCGATGCTTTCATGGTGATCTCCCGTCTAGGCGCCGGCCTGGCGCACAACGAAGGTCGTCAGAATCGGCAGTTTGGCTGCGGCCAGGCGAAACGCCTCACGCGCCAACACCTCATCGACCCCATCCATCTCGTAGAGTACCTTGCCCGGCTGGATCTCGGCGACGTAATACTCAGGATTGCCCTTGCCATTGCCCATGCGAACCTCCGCGGGCTTCTGGGAGATCGGCTTGTCCGGAAAGATCCGGATCCAGATCCGCCCGCCGCGCTTGATATGCCGGGTCATCGCGCGCCGCGCAGCCTCGATCTGACGCGCGGTCAGACGGCCGCGACCGACGGCCTTCAGGCCATACTCCCCAAACGAGACGGCGGTACCGCGCGTGGCGATTCCCTTGTTCCGTCCCTTCTGTTCCTTGCGGTACTTCCTGCGTGCAGGTTGCAGCATGATTATTCTCCGGCCTTCGGTTCTGTTCCTGCCGGCTTGTCGGCCGGCGCGGCCGCCTTGCGCACCCGTTTGACAACGGGCGGTTTGGGCGCGTCGGGGGTGGTCGCCGGGGCGGCGCTTAGGGGTTCGCCTTCACCCGCCTTCTTGGTGCGCGCGCCACGGGTTCCCGGTGGTGCCTTGCGTGCCGGGCGGCGTTCTTCCTTCTCTGCCTCGGGAGCCGCGATAGCCGGCGCCTCATTGGCAGCCAGACGATCGCCCTTGTAGACCCAGCACTTGATGCCGATGATGCCGTAGGTCGTGACGGCCTCAGAAAAGCCATAGTCGATGTCGGCACGCAGCGTATGGAGCGGAACCCGACCTTCGCGGTACCACTCGGTGCGGGCGATCTCAATGCCGTTCAAGCGCCCCGAGGACATGAGCTTGATGCCCTGCGCGCCGAGGCGCATGGCGTTTTGCATGGCGCGCTTCATCGCACGCCGGAACATGATGCGCTTTTCGAGTTGTTGCGCGATCGAGTCGGCGATCAGTTGCGCATCGATCTCGGGCTTGCGGATCTCCTCGATGTTGACATGCACCGGCACGCCCATGCGCTTTTGCAATTCGACCTTCAGCGACTCGATATCCTCGCCCTTCTTGCCGATCACGACACCAGGGCGCGAACTGAAAATCGTGATTCGCGCATTCTTCGCAGGACGCTCGATGACGACCCGTCCGACCGAAGCGTTCTTCAGGCGCTTCTTCAAGAACTCCCGAACCTTCAGGTCTTCGTTGAGCATGGTCGCGAAGTTCGCGTTACCCGCATACCACTTCGACGACCAATTGCGCGTGACTGCAAGGCGGAAGCCGGTCGGATGAATTTTCTGGCCCATCGTGACTCCTTAGTTGCCGACCGTCACAATGATGTGACAGGTCTGCTTTTCGATCTTGTTGCCGCGACCCTTGGCGCGGGCCGTGAAGCGCTTCAGGGATGTGGCTTTGTCGACCGTGATCGTCTTGACCTTGAGCTCGTCGATATCCGCGCCGTCGTTGTGCTCGGCATTCGCAATCGCCGATTCGAGCACTTTCTTGATGATCACGGCCCCCTTCTTGGGGCTAAAGCTCAGGATGTTCAGTGCCGTATCGACCTTCTTGCCGCGGATCAGATCGGCGACCAGCCGCCCCTTCTGGGCGGAAATCCTTACACCATGCAGTTTCGCAGAAGTTTCCATGGGAATCCCTTATTTGGCCTTGGCCTTCTTGTCGGCCGCATGGCCCTTGAACGTGCGCGTCAGCGCAAACTCGCCCAGCTTGTGGCCGACCATGTTCTCCGAGATATAGACGGGGACATGCTGCTTGCCATTGTGTACGGCGATCGTCAGCCCGACAAAGTCCGGCATGACGGTCGAGCGGCGCGACCAGGTCTTGATGGGACGCTTATCGCCCGTCGCCTTGACCGTGTCCACCTTCTTGACCAGATGGGCATCGACGAAGGGGCCTTTTTTGAGTGAACGTGTCATGTGAGGATCCCTTTATTTCTGGTAACGGCGCTGGACGATCATGCTGCTCGTGCGCTTGTTGCGCCGCGTCCGATAGCCCTTCGTCTTGGTGCCCCAAGGGCTGACCGGATCGCGTCCGGCGGCGGTCTTGCCCTCGCCCCCGCCGTGCGGGTGATCGACCGGATTCATGGCGACGCCACGCACGGTCGGGCGAATGCCCCGCCAGCGCATCGCTCCGGCCTTGCCGATCTGGCGCAGGCTGTGTTCTTCGTTACCCACCTCGCCGATCGTCGCGCGGCACTCGATGTGCACCTTGCGGATCTCGCCGGAGCGTAACCGGACCTGGGCGTAGCTGCCTTCACGCGCCAGCAGCATCACCGAAGCCCCGGCCGCGCGCGCCATCTGGGCCCCCTTGCCAGGAAGCATCTCGATGCAGTGAATCGTGGTGCCGACCGGGATGTTACGGATCGGCAGCGCGTTGCCTGCCTTGATCGGCGCCTCCGCGCCCGATACAAGCATCGTGCCGACAGCCACGCCCTTGGGCGCGATGATGTAGCGGCGCTCGCCATCCAGATAGCAGAGCAGGGCGATATTCGCGGACCGATTCGGGTCGTATTCCAGACGCTCCACCTTTGCAGGTACGCCATCCTTGTTGCGCTTGAAATCGATGACGCGGTAGTGCTGCTTGTGGCCACCGCCGATATGCCGGGTGGTGATGTGTCCGTTGTTGTTGCGTCCTGCCGTCTTGGACTTTTTCTCGATCAGTGCGTCGACCGGGCGACCCTTGTACAGATTCGGATTGACCACCTTGACGACTGCGCGGCGACCGGGCGAGGTCGGCTTGACTTTGACGAGTGCCATGATTACTTGGCCTCCGCTTGGAAGTTGATTTCCTGTCCGGCCTTCAGATTCACGAAGGCCTTCTTGACGTTATTGCGCCGACCCGTGCTCCGACCAAATTTCTTGACCTTGCCCTTTTGGTTGACCATCTGCACCGAATCGACTTCCACCTTGAAGAGCAACTCGACCGCGGCCTTGACCTCCGGCTTGGTGGCGTCAGGGATCACTCGGAAGATATATTGCTCATGCTTGTCGGCAATGAGCGTGGCCTTCTCCGAGACGACCGGCGCAAGCAGGACCTGATAGAGGCGCTCGACGGGGGGCTTCCTGGCAACGGTTTTCATGCGAGCATCTCCTCGATCTTGGCGATCACCGATCGGGTCATGATCACGTTCTGATATTGGACTAGCGATACCGGGTCGGCGTGGCGCGGCTCGACGACCAGGACGCCTGGCAGGTTGCGCGCGGCCAGCAGCAGATTTTCGTCGACCGCGTCGGTGATGACGAGCACCGAGGACGCCAGACCCATCCCCTTTAACTTGTCGGCCAGAAGCTTGGTCTTGGGCGCTGCGACTGAGAGGGTTTCCACGACGGATAACCGCCCCTCGCGAACCAGCTGCGAAAGGATCGAGCAGATGCCCGCGCGGTACATTTTCTTGTTCACCTTGTGGCCGAAATTCTCCTCCGGCAGATTCGGAAAAATCTTGCCGCCGCCGCGCCACAGGGGCGAGGAGGCCATACCGGCGCGCGCCCGGCCGGTTCCCTTCTGGCGCCAGGGCTTCTTCGTACTCTTGGCGATCTCGCTGCGACCCTTTTGCGCGCGGTTGCCACTGCGCGCATTGGCCTGATAGGCGATGACCAGCTGGTGGATCAGCGCTTCGTTGTAGTCGCGGCCGAACACGGTGTCCGGCGCCGTGACATTCGCTGAGGACTGTCCTGCATCATTGAGGAGCTTGAGTTCCATAGCTTAGGCCCCCTTCTTCAACGGCGCCTTGACGGCGGGCAGCACAATCACGTTTCCGTTCTTTGCACCCGGCACCGCGCCTTTCACCAGCAACAGTCCGCGAGCCGCATCGACGCGCGCGACTTCAAGGTTTTGGGCGGTGCGAGTGACGTCGCCGAGATGGCCCGTCATGCGCTTGCCTGGAAACACCCGGCCTGGATCCTGGGCCATGCCGATCGAGCCTGGCACGTTGTGCGAACGGGAGTTGCCGTGAGAGGCGCGATTCGACTTGAAGTGGTGCCGCTTGATCACGCCAGCGTAGCCCTTGCCGATCGTGACACCCTGGACGTCGACTTTTTGACCCTGCTGGAAAAGCGATTCAACCGAGACCACCGCACCGGGAGCGAACTCCGCGAGCTTTGCGGCGTCGATCCGGAATTCCTTCAGGACGGTCCCTGCCTCGACTCCCGCCTTGGCAAGGTGCCCGGCGGCCGCCTGGTTGACACGCGATGCACGGCGACTTCCAAAGGTGACCTGGACCGAGCTGTAGCCATCGGTCTCAGGAGTCTTGATCTGCGTGACGCGGTTGTTGGAGACGTCCAGCACAGTGACGGGAATCGAATCGCCATCGTCCGTGAAGATACGGGTCATGCCAACTTTGCGACCGACAAGGCCCAGAGTCATTTTATTACTCCATTCCCGACTGCGATTGGCCGGGGCTAATTAAGGCCCGCTGCTGCCCGTTTTACCGGGCGACTGCAGGTAGTGGTTATAGCGAACGATTCTCGTCGAGGTCTGANNTGTGCCACCTTGTGCCAGACCGCTTGCGAGACCCGTCTTCAGGATCCCACAGCCCCGGCACAGGGCCGAAGGGACGAGAAAAGCGTAGCCCGCGATAATACATCGACACGATGCGAAGAGCAAGTACAGCGCCGATAAATCTGGCCAAGGTATCGGGCTGATGCCTGGGGCTGATGCCTGCTGCCAAGCGCAAGGCACGCGAGGCGCCACTTCTGGTCTCCCGCTATATATATTAGTAGGCAGGGGCATTTCGGAGCTCGTGCTTGGCTTCGCGCCTGCGAATCAGCCCTAACTCCGGCGCCCCGCCAACACCGTGCACGCCCATGCGAGCGAACCAGAATGTGAGTGATCGCTCACACATTAACGGGCCAGGATTGCGGCCTTACGTACTGGCCTGGACATGACCTAGGCTCCGGGCTTACCCCCGGTCGCCCCTTCGAAGGCGTGCATGGCATCCGCCAGCAGCTGATTCAGGAATGGCCGCACGATGCCGAAATAGAGGGTCTTAGGCGCCCTAATCGAGCGTTTCGATCGGGGCAGCCAATCGTATCGTTGGGCTTCTCGAAATGTCATTCGAAAACCCCAAGCGTCACCCAGTGAAAAAGCGATCATGAAAGAGTCTGTCCCGAACAGCCCCGGCCAAGTCACGGCGACAGCTCGCGAGGCAATTCGCATGCTCGCAACACGCCAGTTGCCGGCGACGCCAACGAACTACCAGCAGATGTACCAGTCGATCGCCGCAGGCGGCGCGGTGCACCTGACCGCCTACCAGGTCATGGAGAACCTTGCGAAGTCGGTGGCGGAGCCAGAATGGGGTCGCTCCCTCATCGGCGCACTCCAGAAGGACGACTGGTCGGTCATCCAGAAACTGCTGGAGGCGCGCCTTGGCCACGACAGCCACGCGGGTGGGCCGGTTGCGCCCGCCCAGGGCGGCACGCCCTATAGCATGGTGACCGGTCCGGAGGCCGCCGCGCTGATCGCGCGCCTGGTCCAGAGCCTCGAGACGCACCACACCGGCATCACCATCTCCAAGAAGCGCGATGGCCTAAAGCGCGCGCTCATGCCGCGCAACGACAGCTTCTCCGATGTCCAGCAGCGCCTCGCCCGCCTCATGGACTCGTGGGCAGGGCCCACTCCAGAGGCCGTGCTGATTGCATCGAACATCGAGTCGCCGGGCATCCCGGAGCACGTTCTGGCAAACCCGGACGCCCCATCCAATCTGACCACCACCAACATACTGGCCGGGCTTGCCGGACTCGCCGGTCTCGAGACGCGCGCGAGCAAGCGTGTCCCGCTCGACACCTCCGATGCCGTGGTCGGCAGGCTCCGCCTGCTCCTCAAGCTGATCCTGGAAAACATCTCGGAGCTGACCCCTGAGTCCGAGATGTTGCCGGTGCAGATCGAGCAGGTTGAGCGGATCCTGTCAGATCCTCTCACCGAGCAGAAGCTCGACGAGGCCGAACGCGTACTGCGCAACATCATCATCCGCCAGGGCACGATCAAGCACGGTATCGAAGAGGCGAAGTCCGCCGCCAAGGAACTCGCCTCGAGCCTGATCGACCGGCTCACCCATCTGTCGAGTTCGACAGACACTTATACAGAGAAGGTCAGCGAGGTGACGGGCCGAATCGCGCGCGCAGAAAACCTGACGCAGCTCTCCCACCTCGTCATGTCATTGCTGTCGGACACCCAGGTGATGTCCGCGGACATGCTGCGTGCGCGCGACGATCTCACTGCAGCCCGCGCCCGGGCGCGCGATCTCGAAACGCGCACCAAATCGCTCGAGGTCGAACTCGCCAAGGCGAGCGCCCTGGTCCGCACCGACCCCCTCACGGAGACTTTGAACCGGCGCGGCTTCGAAGAAGTCTACGCGCGCCAGATGAAGCGCCCCAGCGGCAAACCCTTGTGCGTCGCGTTGCTGGACATCGATGACTTCAAGCGTGTCAATGACAGCTACGGCCATCTGGTCGGAGATGACGCCCTCAAGTACCTCGCTGACGTCATGCGCGAGTGCACCCGACCGACCGACGCCGTGGGCCGGTACGGCGGCGAGGAATTCTGCGTATTGTTCCCGGACACACCGCTGCCGCCCGCTGCAGACGTGATGACCCGAATCCAGAGGGAACTGACGCGGCGTGTCTTCATGCAGGACCACAGCCGTGTGCTCCTGACCTTCTCCTGTGGCGTCACCGAAGTGCGCTCGGGCGAAAGCCTGGAAGACGCGCTCCTGCGCGCTGATGCCGCGCTGCACGACGCGAAGCTGAAAGGAAAGAACAAAGTGGTCTCGGTCTAGTTCTCGTCTGGTGCAGATCCCGAACGGGCGCGCGATATTGGGCCGGATCGAAGAAATTTCGCAAAAAAACGACGGCAAATGACGAATCCGGCTTAACTTTTTTCCCAAGCTTCCGATAACCCTCATAACGCCGGTTGGCTTCCATTTGGAGAACCGGGGTAACCGGCAATCCCGCCGGCGTTCAAATTTTGCTCAAGGAGAGCTTCCATGTCTTTAGTACTCAACACCAATATTTCGTCGCTGGCCGCTCAGAACAACCTGAACACCTCGCTCGCCTCGCAACAAAAGGCCATCGAGCGCCTGTCGTCGGGCCTGCAGATCAATAGCGCAGCAGACAACGCGGCCGGACTTGCCATCGCGACCGGCCTCTCGTCGCAGATCAGCGGCGACAATCAAGCTGTCAACAACGCCAATGACGGCATCTCGCTGGCCCAGACGGCTGGCAGCGCACTCACCAACATCACCAACGATCTGCAGACGATCCGCCAACTCGCAGTCCAGTCCGCCAACGGCACGAACAGCGCCACCGACCGTTCCGCGCTGAACACCGAAGCACAGTCGCTGCTCCAGGAAATCAACCGTCAAGCGAGCTCGGCCAGCTTTAACGGCGTGTCGCTCCTTAACGGTTCGAACAGCTCGTTCACGTTCCAGATCGGTGCAAACACGACGGCGAACGACACGATCACGATTTCGGCCCTGCAAAACGCCACGCTCGCCGGTCTGGGATCTGTGTCCTCGTCGGCTACTGCGGGCGGCGCCTTGGCCCCGGCTACTGCTGGTGTCACGGGCACGACGGCCGCAGCGTTCACGGGAATCTCAGCTGGAGCGATCACCATCAACGGCGTTAGCCTCGGTGCAGTCGGCGGCGTCACGGCAGCGAGCAGCAGCGCTGCGGACAACACCGCTGCAGGCGTGCAGTTCGGCACCAACCTCGCCGATGCGATCAATGCACTCGCTTCGCAAACCGGTGTCAGCGCCACGACCGACGCCACGACGGGCGCCATCTCATTGACCTCGTCGAGTTCCACGGGCATCGTTCTGGCCGGAGCTGGCCTCGCCCAAACCGGTCTTACTGCAGGTTCCGCGACTGTCACCACCACGACCGGTCTGACCTCTTTGGACCTCACGACCCAAACCGGCGCGAACACGGCGATCAACCAGGTCGACAGCGCCCTGGCACAGATCAACACCGCGCAAGCCCAGCTGGGCGCAGTGCAAAACCGCTTCACGTCGGTGGTCTCCGATCTGCAAAGCACCGCGCAGAACCTGACCTCGGCGCGCAGCGGCATTCAAGACACGAACTTCGCTGCTGAAACCGCGAACCTGACGCAAGCCAACATCCTGCAACAGTCCGGTATCGCCGTTCTCTCGCAAGCCAATTCGGTCCAAAAGAACGTGATGTCCCTGCTGCAAAATCTGTAAACCCGAAGGGCCTGGCGCAAGCCAGGCCCGCTAGGGGTCAGTCTTATTTACCGTCTAGGTGAAGCCCATGACCATCGATCTCGCTGGAATCACTTCGGCGCCTGCCGCTATCCCCAGGGATAATGCTGAGCGGGCGCAATCTGTTGCGAGCGCCAAAGCCAGTCAGAATGCATCGGGGCTCACACACCAAGCCGGAAGTACCGCTCAAGCAGCGCCTGTCGCGCCGATTGCGCCTGCCGCACCGGCGGGCAAGGTCCAAATGAATATCGATCCGCAAACCAGCCAATTGGTCATCCAGGTGGTTAGCGGAAATTCCATTGAAATCATCCGCAAGATCCCCGCTGAGGAAGTGGTCCAGTTTGCGCATACTCTGGATTCGCCGACGGGCAATCTGGTTCAGTCCAAAGCCTAGGGAGCCGTTTTCATGACAACCAGCGCCGCCGTCACAAGCAATACGCCCACAGTCCAGGAGCTTGGGCTTGGATCGAGCCTGGATGTAACCAGCATCGTCAATGCATTGGTTCAAAACGCTCAGATCCCTCAGAACCAGCTCGCCAACGAGGTGACCACTGACCAGGCGCAGGTCTCGGCCTACGGCCAGCTGAGCAGTGCGCTGTCTACGTTTCAGACCAGCCTGACCGCTCTCCAGGACCCCACCACGTTCCAGTCTTTGCAGGTCAGTGTCGGCAATTCAAGCGCCGCGTCCGCGACGGTATCCACCGCCAGCGGGACGGGAGCCCCGACTGCCGGTACGCACACGCTGTCCGTAAGCCAGTTGGCGCAGAACCAGCTGGTCGCATCGGGCGATTTCAGCAGCACAAGCAGTGCCGTAGGTACCGGGACGATCACGATTCAACCGGGAACGTGGAGCAACAACAACACGACCTTCACACCCAACCCGAATGCTGCCCCCCAGACGATCACTATCGGCTCGAACAATTCTTCATTGACCGGCATCGTCCAGGCGATCAACGCCTCGAGCGCGGGAGTGACGGCATCCATCATCAATGACGGCACGGGTTCCCGTCTCGTTCTCTCGGGCAACAACACGGGCTCGGCGAACGGCTTTTCGGTCTCGGTAGCCAATACTGGCGGCTCGACTACGAACGGCACCGGTCTGTCTGCGATTGCGTACGATCCGACGGCCTCTGGAGGCACGCCCCAGACCACTCTGCTCCAATCCTCGCAGGATGCAAACTTCAACGTCGACGGCATTGCCATCACCAGCGCCAGCAACACCGCAAGCAATGCGATTCAAGGCATCTCGCTGAATCTGCAGCAAGTCACGACGACACCCACCACCTTAACCGTGTCCCAGTCGAGCGCAGGCGCCAACGCCGCGATCCAGGGTTTCGTGACTTCCTACAATATGCTTCAGTCGACCATCTCCAGCCTTACTTCCTACAATGCCTCGACCTCGACGGCGGGGCCACTGAACGCCGATCCTGGCGTGTCAGTCATCACGCGTAATCTCCAGAACATTGTCGCCAACATTTTCTCGACGTCGGCTCCGGGCATTCAGACCGTGGGCGATTTGGGGCTGTCGTTCCAGGAGACGGGCTCAATCTCGTTGAACCAGACAACGCTGGACCAGGCCTTGAGCTCAAATCCGGTGGCAGTGGGGCAGCTCTTTGAGACAACCGGCACGGCAAGCGACAGTCTGGTGAGCTATACCGGATCCACGAGCGCCACCCAGCCAGGCAATTACGCCCTCTCCATTTCTCAGCTTGCAACCCAAGGTTCAGTGACCGGCTCGCAGGCTGCCGGACTCACCGTCACGCAGGGATCGAACGACAAGCTGGCTCTGACCATCGATGGGACGAGCGCGACCGTGACAATCCCACCGGGCACGTACGCCTCGGCCAGTGCGCTCGCGACAGCAGTGCAGTCAGCCATCAATGCGACACCAGCCATATCGGCCTCAGGAAACAAAGTCAGCGTGACGAACAATAATGGCACGCTGAGTATTACCGACTCGCAATATGGCTCCAAGTCGAGTATTGCAGTCACCGGTGGTGATGGTGCCGCGAATCTTCTCGGATCGAGCCCAACGTCGACAGCTGGCCTGGACGTTGCCGGCTCTCTGGGTGGAACCGCATTTGTTGGCAAGGGGCAGGTCGCCACGGCTGCTTCGGGATCGTCTGCAGCAGGACTGTCGGTGACCATTGCCGGGGGCGCCACTGGAGCCCGCGGCTCCGTTCAGTTCACCCAGGGAATCGCGGCCGAGCTGAACTCGTCCATCACGAACTTCCTGGATCCCACCAATGGGGTCATCGCCAATGCCACGAACAGCGTGAACAAGACCATTAGCAGCCTCGAGGCCCAGGAACAAACCATGCAGGCGAGCGTGACGGCATTGAAGGCCAACCTCGAGGCTGAGTTTACCGCGATGGATCAACTGGTGGCAGGATTGAACAGTACCAGCCAATACCTCTCACAGGAATTCAGTAGTGGGTCCTCCAGTTCAACAAGTTCGAGTTCCTCCAGTTCTTCAGCCGTCTCGTTGGGCTAAGCGACGAGACTTCAGGATTCCCAAATGAGCTATGGTAACTTCTACGGAGCCGGGGCCTACGCCAGCGTCGGCCTTGAAACCTCGGTGGCCAATGCGACCCCACTCGGGCTCGTGGTGCTCCTCTACGACGGCGCGATTCAGGCGCTCGCCAACGCAAAGCAATGTGTCGCGGTCGGTGACATCGCTGGCAAAGCGAAGAACGTTGCCAAGGCCGTTGACATCATAAACAAGGGCTTGAATGCGAGCCTCGACCCCGTAGTTGGAGGCAAACTGGCACTGGATCTGAAGGCCCTCTACGAATACATGTGCCGCCTGCTGGTCCTGGCAAACCTGAAGAATGACGTGGCGGCACTCGACGAGGTCCGGGCCCTGTTGCTTCAACTGCGTGGTGCATGGGTCGCCATTGCCGATACCCCGGCGGCGCAGTCACCCAAGGCGGAGAGTCGCTTAACAAGGAGCGCGAAGGCATGAGTGCAGATGAAGACCGCAAGTCGAGAGTGATCGCTTGCTACAACCATATGGCCCAGAGCAGCACGATGATGCTCGAAGCCGCGCAGCGTGGTGACTGGAATGCCGTCATTGCCGGGGAGAAGGAGTGCGCGACGCTCGTGACTGAGTTGAAGGGGTTGGGCGAGATCACGGCGCTCGAGGGCGATCTGCGCGAGCAAAAGCGCGCCCTGATCCGCACGATCCTTGCCAACGATGCCGCCATCCGCGATCTGGCCGAGCCTCGCATGAAGCAGCTCGAACTGAAGCTCCAGGGGCCGAAGAACGCCCGCAAGCTGGCCCTGGCCTACGGCGCGACCTTGCGCCCCTATTGACCATGAGCCGCGCCGAGGCCAGCATCCCCGCTCGCCTTACGGCCCGGCAACCCTCTGCGGCCGGCCTCTTCTGGGGCGCGTCCGTCTGGAGCGCGACCAATTCCCCGCCCCGGATCGGCGAGGTCAATCCGATCCCGGTCACGCGCCCGATAGCACCTCGCAGGGACCCCGGCAAACGTTCGCCGCGCGACCAACGCGAGACTCCCGCAGCACCGCGCAAAGTGCCTCCGGCCGACGGCCACATCATCGATGAGTATGCCGGCCCGGCGAGCTGATGCCGTGCCGCCAGAGGACCGCCTCCCATGCTCCCGATCGCTGCCTCGACCACTCTAGCCGATGTCTCGGTGTTGCTGGGCGTCGGCGCGGCCGATTCCAAAGCGGCCTCACTGGCCAACTCCCAGGGACCCTCTACCCAGGGCTTGCCGCTCGGGCAGCTCGTCAGCGGCCAGGTGCTAGGCTTCTCGGGGAACAATGCGCTGGTGAGCATTTCCCAGCAGCTCTACGCTCTCCAACTACCTGTCGACGCAAGCGTTGGCGACACGCTGGAACTGCAGGTGCTGCAGACTGCCCCGGGGCTCGCATTTCGGCTGGTGAACAATCCGGATGTACCGCCCGCCGCAGCAACCGAGGTCAGCCTGAGCCAGGGCAGCACGCCCGCCGCGCCTGCGGCCGGGCAAAACGAGCCCAATCCTGCCACTAGTCCTGGGGCTGCGACCCTTTCGGCCGCACCCGGCTCGCCCGCGTCCGGGGGGATTGGCGAGGCGATCGCGACAGCGCTTCAGTCACAATTCGAACAGCAGGCGGGCCAGGCGTCAGGCCCCCTGATCGAATCCGCGGGACTGCCCGCTGGCATACCGGTTGCCGTGGAGGGAGCGCCCCGTGGACCCGCTTCGGCCATCTCGCAGGCCGGGTCGATTGCATCATCCGCGCCATCCCCAGCGCCCGGCGCATCGCCTACCTTGGCAGCTACCGGGACCCAAGCGCTGCTGGCACCCGACATGGCAAGGGGATCCGCTGCGGGACCTTCGCAAGCGATGCCGCCGCAGACTCCCGCGGCTGCCCTCGCGAGCTTGGACGCGACGAGCGGTGCCCACGCAAGTTCAAGTGTGTCCCCTGAAGCCTTCCGTCCCAACGTGACCGCATCGACGCTCTCGCCGGCCATCTGGCAGGGGCAGGTCTGGCCTGGTCAGCTCGCCGAAGTACAAATCGAGCCTGACCGACGGCGCCAGGCATTCGAAGCCCCATCGCTCAATGCCTGGCGTGCCACGCTAAAGCTCTCGCTGCCGCAGCTGGGCACGATCCACGCCCTGGTGACGTGGAATACCGCCGGGCTTCGGATTGATCTCGCGGCAAGCGACGCAACCAGCGCCGTGCACTTGCAAGAGGGCACGAGCGATCTACTCGAGACGCTTCGCAGCCTCGACATGCGGGTCCAGTCCATCGGGGTGCGACATGCCTGAGGCCCGGGGCCACCGAGTGGCGGCGGCGCTCCAGTATGAGCGCGGCAAAGACGCCCCCCGCGTCACGGCCAAGGGTCATGGAGCCGTTGCGGAGGAGATCATACGCCGCGCCCGCGAGGCGGGTGTAGCATTGCATGAGTCGCCTGAGCTCGCCGCATTGCTCATGGAAGTCAATCTCGACCAGCCGATCCCGCCCCAGCTGTACCGGGTGGTAGCGGAGCTCCTGGCCTGGATCTATCGTCTTGAGGGTATTCCTGATCGCCACGGGACCGCTCCCGTAAAACCCGCTCGCGAGGCCCTTCTCCTGTCCGTCGCGCACCATGAATGACACACCTCCCCATTCTCCTCTCGCGGAACTCGAGCAGGATGACCGCTTCCGGATCTTCGCCTTCAACGAGCGCGTGCAGCTCTTGACGCAGCTCTGCGAGAAGCAGGTGCTGATCCGCATTACACCGCAAGGATCGACCGAACCATTGCTGAGCGCGCTGCTCGAAGTCGATCATGTCCACGGCACGATTGTCTTTGACGGCGGCCGCGATCCGGCGATCAATCGCCGTCTCGAGAGCGCGCAAGAGCTCGACATCGTCACGGACCTGGACCGCGTCCGGGTGCACTTTCAGGTCTCCAATCCCAAGCCCGTCCTGGTGGAGGGGCGAGCCGCGTTCGAAGTATCCTTTCCCGAGTCGATCATGCGCCTGCAGCGCCGCGAATTCTTCCGCATCGCCCCGCCCATGAACCGCCCGATCCTGGTACGGCTGCATTCCCGCATGGGTGCCGACGGCAGCGTCACCTCTGCACGCGGGGTGGACATCAGCATAGGCGGCATGGTGATGCTGATCGACGGTCCCGTCGCCGGCCTCGCAATCGGGCAGGTCCTCCCCAAGACGAGCATTACGCTCCCGGAAATAGCGACGATCGAGAGCGGTCTCGAAGTGCGCAATCTCCAGTTCCTGGAGCGTTCGGGCCGCACTGGGACGACGCGGGTGGGGTGTCGCTTTGTCGGGCTGAACCAGGCGAATACCGCGCGCGTGCAACGCTATATCAATCGCTTGGAAGTGGAGTTACGACGCCGCACCTAGACCGCGTCCTGCGCTAAGAAGTCAGGCCGGTTGCCAAGCCCTGAGGACCACAGCTCGTGCTGCCCGGCGCGGTCCGGGCGCGGGTCCCGGCCTTCGCGCGAATGCGCAGCGCATTGTCCTGGACGGGACAAGTGCAGCCCTAGGGCTCAAGACTGCCCGACACCAGCCGATAGAGCCATTGTGGCCCTGCTCCGGATGCATGGTCCTCGGAAGTGGCGCGATCCTCGATGCAAGGAGTCGCGCATCACGAGTACTGCCGGAGTCGACGCTTAGCCGGCTGCGCAGGGAGCGGGATGGCGAGCNNGGTTGGTGGGCGTTGCGCATCAAAGCGCACGGCAAAAAAACGAATACAGCACCCAGACTAGGGTGCGCCGACAGGGGGAGAGCCACGATGACATTCTGGAGCAGGACGCCAAAGAACCATTCCGTTGTTTCCGACGTGGATCTGGCCAACATGCGAGGACAACTGGCCGCTATCAGCAAGGCGCTCGCCATCATCGAATTCACCCTGGATGGCAGGATCCTCTGGGCCAACGAGAATTTCCTGTCCGCCCTTGGCTACACGCTTGCCGAGATCGTCGGACAGCACCACTCGATATTCGTCGATGCGCAACACAGCACCTCGCCAGAGTACCGCCAGTTCTGGGACAAGCTCAGCCACGGGGACTACGACGAGGGCGTCTACAAGCGCATTGCCAAAGCGGGCAAGGAGATCTGGATCCAGGCGTCCTACAACCCGATCCTCGACACCAGCGGTACGCCGTTCAAGGTGGTGAAATACGCGACAGACATCACGGCAGCAAAGCTCAAGGCGGCCAACTCCGAAGGGCAGCTACAGGCCATCAGCAAATCCCAGGCGATCATCGAATTCGCGCTCGATGGCACCGTGCTTGCGGCCAACGAGAACTTTCTCGGCATTCTGGGCTACCGGCTTGACGAGATCCTGGGCCAGCACCATAGCCTGTTCGTTCCGAGCGCCGAACGCGGCACGCCCGAATACCGCGGATTCTGGGAAAAACTGGGCCGCGGTGAATACGACGCTGGCCAGTACAAGCGCATCGCCAAGGGCGGCCGGGAGGTTTGGATCCAGGCGACCTACAACCCGATCTTCGACCTGAATGGGCGGCCCTTCAAGGTGGTCAAGTACGCAACTGACACGAGCGAACAGGTCAAAGCAGCCCAGACGATGGCCGAGGCGGTCGCGCAGACCCAGGAAGTCTCAGACGCCGCGGGCCATGGGGACCTCTCGCGACGCGTGCCGCTCGAGGGCAAGACGGGGCTCATCCATGCCCTGTGCTCAGGGGTCAACGCGCTCGTCCAAGCCATGTCCGAGATGGTGGTACGCATTCAGCAGTCGACCGAGGCGATCGGCACCGCCTCAAGCCAGATCGCCCAGGGAAACGCCGATTTGTCCCAGCGCACCGAAGAGCAGGCCGCGAGCCTGGAGGAGACCGCAGCGAGCATGGAGGAATTGACGGCAACCGTAAAGCAGAATGCCGCAAGCGCCGTCCAGGCCCGCACGCTCGCCAACAGCGCCTCTGAGGTGGCAGTCCAGGGAGGTACCGTCGTCGGGCAGGTGGTGACGACCATGGAATCGATCAGCGAGAGTTCCAAACGCATTGCCGATATCATCGGCGTCATTGACGGGATCGCGTTTCAGACCAACATTCTCGCCCTGAATGCAGCTGTCGAGGCCGCGGGCGCCGGCGACCAGGGACGCGGCTTTGCCGTCGTGGCCAGCGAGGTCCGCAGCCTCGCACAACGCAGTGCCACCGCCGCCAAGCAAATCAAGGACCTGATTGGTGACTCGACCGCCAAAGTCCGGGAAGGCACCAAGCTGGTCGGCGAGGCCGGCCAGAGCATGGACAGCATCCTGAAAGCGGTCACTCGCGTGAACGACATCATCTCCGAAATCTCGGCGGCAAGCGGCGAGCAAAGCTCAGGCATCGAGCAGGTGAGCGCCTCGATCTCCCAGATGGACCAGACCACCCAGCAGAATGCAGCGCTGGTTGAAGAAGCGGCCGCAGCCGCGCACTCGATGAGCGCGCAAACGCATGATCTGGCGGCGCTCGTCTCATCCTACCGGGTATCGAAGAGCACCGAGCGGGGTCGCGCGCAACCTGAACTCGCAAGCCCGGCCCGCGCCACGCCCCACCTAACCCAGGTCACCACCCGGGCAGCCACCCCGCCCGCCAAGACGGCCCCTGAGATTTCCGCCCCGCGGCGCCTGAAGTCAGGCGCCGGGCGCAAGAGCATCGCAACGGCACTCGCACACGACTCGAACGCGGCAGATGACTGGAGCGAGTTCTGACCAAGGCCGGGCACGGCACGGCGCGCTTCAGGTGCAGCATGCCATGGCAAAGGCAGCCTTGAGAGGGGCGTGGCGGCCCAGCGAGCAAGGCAGGCCTCGCGGCATGATCCGAAGCGGAAATTCTCGCCTGCGGTTAGACCTGCATGTTCATGATGTCCGAGTAGGCTGAGACGAGCTTGTTGCGCACCTGCACAGCTTCCTGGAAGGAAATATTTGCCTTTTGCATCGACACCATGGCGTCCTCGAGGGAGACCCCTTTGGTGCCGGTCTGGAACTGCTGCGCGGTCGTGTCAGCAGTGGCCTGGGTCGCATTGACCTGATCGAGAGAGCTTTTCAGAACGTCGAGAAACGAGGGTCCCTGCGCCGGTCCCGCAGGAGCCAGTGCGCTCGTCTTGCCGGTTGCCAGGACGTCCTGCAACGGACTGATTTTTGACAATTCCATGGGTTCCTCCAATTCAGGAGTCCCTACCCTACCAGCCGCCAGCGAGCGCTATCGTCGGATTAGACGGACAAAACAGCCCCAATTCTTCTGGCGGCTGAAAACTTGCGCAGTCCTGGAAATGCCTCACAAAACCGGTCCTATTCGGGGCTTTGAAGGGCTCGATGTGTTCGCATAATCGGCTCGTCATAACTAGGAAGCCGGACCATGAGCTCTGCCCAACGCCTCTTGCAACTTCCTGCCCGCCAGCTGATCGGCCTGGCCATCGCCATTGCCGCGAGCGTCGCCCTCATCTCGGGGGCATGGATGTGGAGCCAGACCCCGGATTACCGGGTGCTCTACAGCAATCTGGCGGACAAGGATGGAGGCACGATCGTCCAGGCGCTCAATCAGATGAACGTACCATACAAGTTCTCCGACGGGGGCGGCGCCATCCTCGTACCGAGCAATGTGGTGTATGACACGCGGCTCAAGCTCGCCTCACAGGGATTGCCCAAGGGCGGCACGGCCGGGTTCGAACTCATGGACCAGCAGAAATTCGGCGCCACCCAATTTCAGGAACAGGTCAACTACCAACGCGGCCTCGAGGGGGAGCTGGCAAAAACCATCCAGTCTGTGGCCTCGGTCCAATCCGCCCGGGTCCATCTCGCCATACCCAAGTCCTCGGTGTTCCTGCGCGACCAGCAAAAGCCGAGCGCGTCAGTGCTCGTGAACCTTTATCCGGGCAAGACCCTTGACCGAGGCCAGGTCAACGGCATCTTGCATCTCGTATCCTCGAGTGTTCCCGAACTGGCCGCAAAGAACGTCAGCATCGTCGATCAGAACGGCAACCTCCTCACCGCGCAGGCGGGCACCGACGGGGGCCTCGACCCGGGTCAGCTTGCCTACCTCCAGGAGCTCGAGCAGACCTACACCCACCGCGTCATCGCCATTCTGGAGCCGATCACCGGCTCGGAAAACCTGCGCGCCCAGGTGACCGCCGACGTCGATTTCAGCCAGACGGAGCAGACCGCGGAGATCTACAAGCCCAACGCGACCCCTGCGGACAGCGCAATCCGCAGCCAGCAGACCAGCGAAGGCACGACCACCAGCTCCACGGGAGCGGCCGCGCCCGGGGGAATTCCCGGAGCCGCCTCCAATCTGCCTGCAGCCCCGGCGGCCGCAAACGGTGCCACGCCCGCCGCAGCCCCCGGTGGTAGCACCAACCAGAACAATGCGACCCACAAGGAAACGACGGTCAACTACGAGGTCGACAAGACCGTGCAGCTCAAGCGCAGCCCGGTCGGGGCGTTGAAGCGGCTGTCCGTGGCCATCGTGGTCAACCAGCACAAGGTATCCGACGGCAAGGGCAAGACCACCTTCGAGCCGCTCGACAAGGCCCAGCTCGACCAGATCACGAGCTTGGCCCGAGAGGCGGTCGGCTTCTCCCAGGAGCGAGGCGACACGCTCAATGTTGTCAATGCCGCCTTCAATCAGGCCGAGATCGAGGCCCCGACGGAAGTTCCGATCTGGAAGGATCCCGACAACATCTCCTTTGCGAAGGATGCGGGCAAGAACGTCCTGCTTGGCCTCCTGGTGCTGTACCTCGTCTTCGGGATTCTGAAACCTGCCCTCAAGAAATTGTTGGCTGAGCCGATTGAACGTCCTGAGCTTGTGGAACTTGCGGATGAGACGGATACCGTCCTGTCCCCGGCCTTGCCGGTGGCCGACAACCTGGAAGTGGTCAAGCAAATCGCCCGGGACGACCCGCGAGTCGTCGCCAATGTTGTGAAAGGTTGGGTGAAGAGCAATGGATGAAGAAGGTCTCCACGATAGCGCGATCCTGCTCCTGAGCATCGGTGAGGAAGAAGCCGCCGAGGTTTTCAAGTACTTGGCCCCAGGCGAGGTCCAAAAGCTGGGCCAGACCATGGCCAAGCTCAGCGGCGTCTCCCGCGAAAAAGTCGAGGAAGTCCTCGACCGCTTTCGCACGGAGGCCGCGACCAACAGCACGCTGGGCAACAACTCGGACGAGTACATCCGCAATGTCCTGACCAAAGCGCTCGGGGCGGACAAGGCCGGCCTGCTCCTCGATCGCATCCTGCAGGGCAGCGACTCGAGCGGCATCGAGGGACTGAAGTGGATGGACGCTCCAAGCGTGGCCGAACTGATCAGGAATGAACATCCCCAGATCATCGCGTCGATCCTCGCCCATCTGGAACGGGACCATGCTTCGGCCATCCTCGCGCAGCTTAACGAGCGCACCCGCAATGAAGTGGTGCTGCGCATCGCCACACTCGATGGCATCCAGCCAAACGCCCTCGTAGAACTGAACGACGTCCTGACCAAGCTCCTCTCGGGCGGCGGCGGTCGCGTCAAGAAAACGACCATGGGTGGGGTGCGGGCGACCGCCGAGATCCTGAACTTCATTGGCAGCACCAATGAGACGGCAATCCTCGAGAGCGTGCGCCAGTACGACCCGGAACTGGCACAGAAGATTCTCGATGAGATGTTTGTATTCGACAACCTGCTCGATCTCGACGATCGTGGCATCCAGCTGCTGTTGCGCGAGGTGCAGTCCGAGTCACTCATCATCGCCTTGAAGGGCGCCAACGAGGAGCTGCGCGAGAAGATCTTCAAGAACATGTCGCAGCGTGCCGGCGAGATGTTGCGCGAAGATCTCGAGGCCAAGGGCCCGGTCCGGGTCTCCGAGGTGGAAGCCGAGCAGAAGGAGATCTTGAAGACCGCAAGGCGCCTCGCCGACGAAGGTCAGCTGGTCCTGGGCGGCAAGGGTGAGGACGACTATGTCTGAGCGCCTCATCGCGAAGGAAAACCTGTCGGCCTATGAACGCTGGGAGGGTATCTCCTTCGACGGGCCGGAACCGGGGCAGCGCGAGACGGTGGTGCTGCCGACGGCCGACGAAGTCGAGGCCCTGACCCAAAGAGCCCATGACGAGGGCTATGCCGCCGGCATGCTGGAAGCGCGCGACGAGGCGCGCAAACTCGCAGCTGTGGCGCACTCCTTCACGGGGGCGGCCACCGGCATCGAGTCGACACTGGCCGAGGCCGTGCTCAGTCTCTCACTGGATCTGGCCAAGCAGATCATCCGGCAATCGCTGGCCATCCGGCCGGAACTGGTCCTGGCGGTTGTGCAGGAGGCCCTGAAGGGACTCGCGGGCTCCTACCAGAACAACGTCCTGCTCCTCAATCCGGCCGATGCCGAAGCGGTCAGCCGGCACGCGAGCGAGGAACTGACCAAGGATGGCTGGCGCATCGTGGTCGATGAACGCATCGAGGCGGGCGGCTGCCGGATCGAATCAAGCACTGGCCAGGTCGACGCGACGCTCGCCCATCGCTGGCAGATCGTCATGGCCCAACTCGGGAGCAGTGATGCCTGGATCTCCTGAACCGAGGGGCGCGACCCAGAACTGGCTGCACTTCCTTGCGAACTGTCGTGCCGCGATCGTGCAGGCCGAGCCGGTGCAAACCGAGGGCAAGCTGATACGCGTCGCAGGACTCGTGATGGAAGCGGTTGGGCTGCGTCTGCCGGTGGGCAGCGCCTGTCTCATCAGCCAGGATGGCCTGCCTGCTGCGGAGGCTGAGGTGGTGGGCTTCTCCGGAGAACGGGTGTTCCTGATGCCGGCCGCGCATATCCAGGGCTTAGCCCCCGGAGCGCGGGTACGGCCGTTTCTGACCCGGCCACCCGTTCCGGTCTACGGTGCGGTGCTAAAAACCTGCAAGAAGGCCGAGACGCTGGGCAAGCACCTGCCCGTCGGCCCCGGACTGCTCGGACGAGTGCTCGATGGAGCCGGCAATCCACTCGATCGGCTGGGGCCTCTCTTGTTCGACGAGCAGCGCCCGCTCATCACGCGGCCCACGAATCCGATCGACCGCGATCCGATCAGCCATCCCCTGGACGTTGGCGTGCGCGCCATCAATGCGCTCCTGACCGTGGGTCGAGGCCAGCGCATGGGGCTGTTTGCCGGGAGCGGCGTGGGCAAGAGTGTCCTTCTCGGAATGATGGCCCGGTATACGTCAGCCGACGTCATTGTCGTGGGACTCATCGGAGAACGGGGTCGGGAGGTCAAGGAGTTCATTGAGACGATTCTCGGGGAAGAGGGACTGGCGCGCGCTGTCGTGGTCGCAGCGCCTGCTGACGTGCCACCCTTGATGCGCATGCAGGGTGCAGCCTATGCCACGACCATCGCCGAATATTTCCGGGACCAGGGCAAGCACGTGCTCCTCATCATGGACTCGCTGACACGCTACGCGATGGCGCAGCGTGAGATCGCGCTCGCCATCAACGAACCGCCCGCAACGAAGGGCTACCCGCCATCGGTCTTCGCCAAACTCCCGCAGTTGGTCGAGCGCGCCGGAAACGGAGATGCGAACGGCGGCTCGATCACGGCGTTCTATACGGTCCTCACTGAAGGTGACGATCAGCAGGATCCGATCGCCGACGCGGCACGGGCCATTCTCGACGGACACATCGTGCTCTCGCGCTCCCTCGCGGATCAGGGTCACTACCCCGCGATCGACATCGAGCAGTCGATCAGCCGGGCGCTGCATTCTCTGACCGACGACCCGGGCCTCGAGGTGATCCGCCGCTTCAAGCAGCTCTACGCGCGCTACCAGCGCAACCGCGATCTGGTGAGCGTGGGCGCCTACGTCGCTGGCAGCGACCCCCTGCTCGACAAGGCATTGGCCCTGTACCCGAAGATCGAGACCTTCCTGCAGCAGAACATGCGCGAGAAGGTGGACCTGGGTGCCAGCATGGCCGCACTGCGCAATCTGCTCCCCAAGTAACCCTCGCCAAGCCCCAGTTCCAGCCCCAGGTGCCCCATGCCCCCATCAGATCAGTTCCAGCTGCTTGCCAATCTCGCTGACGAGCGCAGCGAAACCGCCTTGCGACGGCTCGCCGTCGCACGTCAGTCGCTCGGCGTCGCGCGCGAGCAATTGCGCGTATTGACCGAATACGGCTCGGACTACCACACACGGCTCGGACGCGAGTCGTCAGAGGGAATCGGCTCGGACATGCTGCGCAATTACCAGGGCTTCATGTCGAACGTGGCACAGGCCATCGTGCAGCAGAAAAACGAGGTCTCCAAACGCGAGGACATGTGCCGTCATGCCGAGGCGGCGTGGCGTGAGGCGCAGCGCCAGCTCGAGTCCTACAAGACTCTCGCCCAGCGCAACCATATCCGGCAGCGCGTCAAGGAAGAGCGCGTGCAGCAAAAGAGCGACGACGAATACTCAGCCCGCGCGGGATTTTTCGGCGTGCGCACTTCCATCTAGCGGTCCCGTTCATCGAAGGAGCAGTGCTCATGACCATGGTGCCCAATCTGGCCGCACCCTCCGCGCAGCGCGCAAGCAGCGCCGCCCCGTCCGCCGGAAGTCCTGCCAGCGAGGGATCAGGGACGTCCTTTCACGATATTCTCGCAGGGCAGTCCCAGTCAGCGAGCGCCGCGGCGAGCGCNNGCGAGCGCATCGACGCGACCCGGTGACGCCTCGAAAGACGCACGAAGCGGGAGTGCATCGTCAGCGGCCGGCCCCGAAAGCGGCAAGTCCAATGGCGCGAAGGCGAGCCCGCCGGCCGCGCCCGCAGCCAGCAGCGCAGAGTCCAAATCGAAGACTGCGAAGGCGTCGGCGCATGATCAGCCCGCCNNAGCCCGCCGCGCCCCAACCCGCCACTCCCGCACCGTCCCCGACCGCAATCAGCACTCCTGCGCCCACCCCGGCCTGGTTGGCGGCTGCCGCCGGCGCTCAGCCGACAAGCCAGGCGGAGCCCGGCCAAGGGACCGGCGTCAGCGAGAGTGGGCTCGCGTTGGCACAGGGCGCCTCCACGCTCAGTGCCCAGGCCGCTCTGGGTGCGGGCGCTCCGTCTCGCGGCGCCCTGGGCAACGGCTCCGATTCCACGACGAACGGGTCCGAGCAGGTTGGGGGATCCCAGGCCAACAACAGCGGGACGAATGATTCCCTCGACGCGGCCGTTGGGCCAGCCTTGCTGCCAGCCGCGCTCGCGACAGCGCTTGCGCACACCAGCAGCCACCTCGGTGCGGCCGACTCGAGTTCAGCCCAACCCGCGGCCAGTGCCGATCTGGCGGCCATGTCATCGGTCAGCAATGACGCGGTCTCACAGATGGGCGCGGCCGCTCAGACCACTGCGACCCACCCGAGCGCCCCGGCAAGCCCGGCTGCGAGCATCGCGGCGCCGGTCGGATCGGACCAGTTTGCCTCCGAGGCGGCGAGCAAGATCCTCTACTTCGTACAGAACAACATCCAGTCCGCCCAGCTCTCGCTGAATCCGGCCCATCTCGGACCTCTGGACGTCCAGATCAGGATATCCGGCGAGCAGGTCAGTCTTGTGCTCGCCTCCGGACACGCCGACACGCGACATGCCATGGAGGCCGGTTTGCCGCAGCTGCGCGAACTGTTCAGCGAGAAGGGCATCCAGCTGGGCGACCTGTCGGTGGGAGCCCGCGCGTTCTCGAACGGCTCGGGGTCCCAGTCCGGGGGGCAGGGTGGTCAGTCGGGCCAGGCCGCCTCGGGCGGCGCAGCGACGGACAACTCCGTTGGCATCCTCGAGGGCTCAGCGCCCGCAGGTGTGATGCGTTCGCTCCAACTGGTCGACACCTTCGCCTAGCGGCCATCGCCAGAGAACCGCCCGAATTCGGCGGCTATTTGGACCTTTGGGTAGCACCGCTCGAGCAGATAATTCACTCCTGGCAAGAAGACATTCATCGAAAGCGGACTGATCCATGGCTACCAAACCTGCAACCAAGACCCCCTTGAAACCGGTTCCCTCGACGCCCGAGGATGCGGCCGTTCCGGAGAAGAAAAAGAAGATGAAGCTGATGCTGATCTTGCCCATCGTGCTCGTCCTCCTCGGCGGTGCCGGCGGCGGAGCCTGGTATTTCATGCACCATGGCAAGGAAGGCGAGCAGGCCGAGAAGGCCAAGGAGCCGGTCCCGGTGAAGCCGCCCGTGTTCGTCACGCTCGAACCCTTCACGGTGAACCTGCAAGGCGGTGAACACTTCCTGCAGATCGGCCTCGTGCTCCAGGTGGCCAATGACGAGACCAGCGAGGAAATCAAGACCTACCTGCCGCAGATCCGCAACCGGCTCTTGCTGCTGCTCTCGTCGAAGACACCCGAGCAGCTCGAATCCATCGAGGCCAAGCGCAAACTTGCCGAAGACGTCCTGGTCGAGACCAAGGCGCCTCTCGGACCCAAGATCTCCGAAGGCGTGCAGTCAGTCCTGTTCGCCTCCATGGTCGTCCAGTAAGCATCCCCCCTCGAGCCCACCATGCCGAACGAGTTCCTCTCGCAAGACGAAGTCGATGCACTCCTTAAGGGGGTCAACGGCGAGGAAGAAGTCGCGCCCGACACGCTGGAATCCGGTGGCGTACGGCGCTACGACCTAGCCACCCAGGAACGCATCGTCCGGGGCAGGATGCCCACGCTCGAGATCATCAATGAGCGCTTCGCCCGTCTCTTGCGCATCGGCCTTTTCAATTTCATGCGCCGCAATCCGGACATCTCGGTCGGGCCGATCCGGGTCATCAAGTACAGTGAGTTCATCCGCAACCTGGTGGTGCCGACAAACCTGAACATCGTCCAGATCAGACCGCTGCGGGGCAACGCGCTGTTCGTGTTCGACCCCTCCTTGGTGTTCCTCGTCGTCGACAACCTGTTCGGCGGCGACGGACGCTTCCACACACGTGTGGAAGGTCGCGATTTCACCCAGACCGAGCAGCGCATCATCCAGCGCATGCTCGAAGTCGTGTTCGCCGACTACCAGAAGGCCTGGAATCCGGTGTATCCGGTCACCTTCGACTATGTCCGCTCGGAGATGCACACGCAGTTTGCCAATATCGCCAATCCGAGCGAGGTGGTGATTGCGATCACGCTGAAGATAGAGATCGGTACCGGCGGTGGTGATTTCCACATCTGCATCCCCTACGCCACGCTCGAGCCGATCCGCGATCTGCTCTACAGCAGCATTCAGGGTGATCAGATGGAACCGGACAAACGCTGGCTCCACCTGCTCTCGCGCCAGGTCCAGGCCGCGGAAGTCGAACTGGTCGCCACGCTCTCAGAAGTCCCGGTGACCTGCAATCAGATCCTGAACATGAAGGTGGGCGACGTGATCATGCTTGACGTCAAGCCGACCGTCGTCGCCGCAGTCGACGGTGTGCCCGTGTTCCGCTGCCGCCATGGCATCTCGAAAGGGCAATACGCGCTGCGCATCGAGGAATTCATCCTCCCCTCGAAGAACGATTAACCCCAAAGGAGCTTCACATGTCTGACCCTACACCCGATCCCGACTGGGCCAACGCGATGGCCGAGCAGGCTGGCGACGCGCACAACGCGACCGAAAAGCTGCTGGAGAAATTCGGCTCCCACCCCCAGGTCACAACGACTGCCAATGACATCGACATGGTGCTCGACATCCCGGTGCAACTCACCGTTGAGCTCGGCCGCACGCGGATTGCGATCAAGAACATCCTTCAGCTTGCCCAGGGATCGGTCGTGGAACTCGATGGCCTCGCCGGAGAGCCGATGGACGTCCTCGTGAATGGCTGTCTCATCGCCCAGGGTGAGGTGGTCGTCGTCAACGACAAGTTCGGAATCCGCCTGACTGACATCGTCACCCCGTCTGAACGGGTTCGCAAGCTCCACCGTTGAACCCTCTAAACCTGAAGCGACCCCCTCCCGTGAAAAAACGCCTCGCAATCGCATTCCCGCTCGTGACCGCAGCATTGTCGTGCAGCGTGGCCCAGGCCGCGGAGAGCGGCAAAGCCGCCCTGCCGACGTCAGGGGCCTTCGGCGCCATCATCGGTCTTGCGGTCGTGGTGGCCCTGATCTTCGCGCTGGGCTGGCTGATGCGGCGCTTAAATGGCCCGGGCGGACTTCAGCGCGGCCCCCTGCGGGTCGTCGGCGCCACATCGGTGGGGCAACGGGAGCGGGTGGTGCTCGTGCGCTATCAGGACAGCATCCTCGTGCTCGGCGTTGCCGCGGGGCATATCAGCCTTCTGAAGGAGACCCCGGCTCCTGTCGAACCCTCCCCTTCGGGGGGCACCGAGACGCCGAGTTTCCTCGCGCGATTGCGTGCCGTCGGAGGAGTGGGTTCCCATGGTTAAGTCACACAAGCGCTCGGCCAGACGACTCGTCTGCGCAGTGCTCGGGTTGGCCGGACTTGGCCTCGTCGGGATGGACGCAGCCCACGCACAGGTGCTGACGGCACTAAGTTCGACGCCTGCCCCAGGAGGCGGCCAGACCTATTCCCTGTCATTGCAACTGCTGGTTCTGCTCACCGCCCTCACGTTCCTGCCGGCGGGGCTGCTGCTGATGACGTCGTTCACACGCATCATCATCGTCCTGTCGCTGTTGCGCAATGCGCTGGGCATGACCACGTCACCACCGAATCAGGTGCTGATCGGACTCGCCCTCTTTCTGACGATGTTCATCATGGCACCGACGTTCGACAAGATCTATGACGATGCCTACGTCCCCTTCTCCCAGCAGAAGATCTCCCAGGACGAGGCCCTGAAACGTGCCGCCGTGCCGTTGCGCAGCTTCATGTTCAAGCAGACCCGTGATCCCGATCTGGCTCTGTTCATGAAGCTCGGCAACCAGGCCCCGGTGCAGGGTCAAGACGAGGTGCCACTACGTATCCTCGTGCCGGCGTTCGTCACCAGCGAGCTGAAGACAGCATTCCAGATCGGGTTCATCGTCTTCATCCCCTTCATCGTCATCGACCTCGTGGTTTCGAGTGTCCTCATGTCGATGGGCATGATGATGCTCTCTCCAACGACCATCTCGCTCCCTTTCAAGCTGATGCTGTTCGTCATGGCTGACGGCTGGACCCTCTTGATCGGATCTCTCGTACAGAGTTTCTCCCCCTAAGGTTCCCCGATGAACTCGCAATCCGTCCTGACAATCGGTCAGCAGGCTCTGGAAATGACCCTGATGATCTCGGCCCCCCTGCTCCTGACCGCGCTCCTGGTCGGACTTCTGGTCAGCATCATGCAGGCGGCCACGCAGATCAATGAAATGACCCTGTCGTTCATACCCAAGTTGATCGGCGTGTTTGCGATGCTGGTATTTGCCGGACCGTGGATGCTGCAGACGCTGGTGGACTACCTGCAGAGACTCTTCGGCAGCATTCCCCAGGTCATCGGATAGAGGGCGACCACCCCATGCTGCAATTCACCGAAGCCCAGCTTCTCGCCTGGGTGGCGACCTGGCTGTTCCCCCTGTTCCGGATCGCGGCCTTGATCGGCAGTGCACCGATCCTCTCAGACAACACCATGCCGCAGCGCCTGAAGATCGCGCTGGCGATACTGATCACGATCGTCATCGCGCCCGGACTTGGACCCCCGCCCGCTGTCGAGATCCTGTCCGTTGATGGACTGCTCCTGATCGCCCGGCAGATCATCATCGGCGTCGGGATGGGAATCGGCATGCGGCTCGCCTTCTACGCGATCCAGTACGCGGGCGATCTGGCCGGACTGCAGATGGGGCTGGGCTTCGCTCAGCTCTTCGATCCGCAGCATAATCAGGAGAGTGCCGTGGTGGGCAACCTCATGAGCTATCTCGGCTATCTCGTGTTCCTCGCGCTTAACGGACACCTCATCATGATCGGGGCCATTTCCGAGAGTTTCGCGAGCATGCCCATTGCCTCGGCTCAGGGCCTGGGCAGCGACTGGCAGGAGCTGGTGAACCACGGCGGCGTGATCTTCTCCCTGGGCCTGTACCTGGCGCTGCCGGTCGTGGCCGCGAGCCTGCTCGCCAATGTCGTGATGGGCATCATGATGCGCTCGGCACCCCAGATGAACCTGTTTGCGGTGGGCTTTCCGATCACCCTTCTGATCGGCATCGGCGCCCTGCTGCTGTCCCTGCCTGCCACGCTACCTGTCATCGAGCGCACGCTGATCGAGAGTTTCACTCCGCTGTTGCACTGAAGCGGGCTCAGGCAGACAGATCGCTTTCGACCGCCCCGGCCCATGCGAAGGCCTCGAGCTGCAGCTGTAGCAGCAGCTCCGGGGTCACTGCGGGCACCTGCTCCAGCGCCCGCCTCAAAGCGGGCGGGTCGTCGGCCTCGAGGAGCTCCGTCAGGTGGAGCAGCTGGCCCAGGCGCCCGCGGCGCTCGAGCAGGGCGGCCTTGACCTCGTCGGCGACATAAACCTCGAGGAGCACGTCCTTGAGCGGCATTTCCAGGAGCGCCTCGAGGAGCGACAGGATCCCGGTCAGAAAGGCCGCGTCTGTGTCCTGTTGGCGCGCGTTCGGATCGAGGCGCATGAGCGACTCGATCAGCTTGCCGCGCACGGCGGCCATCTGCAAAAGAGGCGAGGCGCCGTTGGACTTGCTGCCAGCGGTGTACAAGGTCAGCTGCATCCAGTTCCTAAGCGCCCGCCGCCCGAGCAGGACCAGGGCATGGCGCAGCGAATCGATCTGGGTGCGCAGGCCCATCGAGGCCGAATTCACCATCCGTAAAAGGTTGTAGGCGAGCGCGGGCTGGCGCTTGAACTCCATCTCGAGCGCCGAGATCTCGGCGTCTGCGAGGATCAGGGACAGAAGGCGCAGCAACAAGAGCTTGCCCGGATTACGCTGCTGCCGGCCGGTCAAGAGTTCGGGACGTGCGAAGTGATAACCCTGAAACAGTTCGAAACCGAGCGAGCGGGCGAGGCTGAGCTGCTGGGGCGTCTCCACTTTCTCGGCAAGCAGACGCACCGGATGACGGCGCAGTCGCGCGACGAGCCCGCCGAGATCCCCCGGACACACCCGCAGGAGGTCGATCTTGACGACATCGACATGGTCAAGAAACCGCTCGACGTCCGGAACCAAGTCGATGCAATCATCGAGCGCGAACTGATACCCTATGGCCCGCAGGGCCTCCATCCGGGCGATCACCTCATCGGTCGGCACCACCGACTCGAGGACCTCGAGCACCATGTGCTCGGGCGGCAGCAGTTCCACCAGGTCCGAGAGGAGGAATTCATGATCGACGTTGACGTAGCCAACGCTCGCACCCAGCACAGCCTCGATCCCCATGCCGGCAAGCGTGTTGTAGACGACCGTGCTCGACGCCAGAAAATCGCCCTGGATGTTGGCATGCTCGCAGGCGCTGCCACGAAACAGGAGTTCATGGGCCACGAGCCGTCCCGCCCGGTCGAGGATGGGCTGGCGCGCAAGAAAGATCTCCTCGGTGGCCGCAGCCGCGTCACGGATGCGCGCGCTCGCGGCGCTCGGGTTGGTGGCGGTCGGATGTGCGCTCATCATCGATGTCCAATGGCAGGAGATCTCCCTGATCCCCTGATGCGGCCTCCCCGGCCGGGCGGTCAGATTCTCGACGTCGCGCGCGCGTCCTTACCGAGGATGTTCATGACACGGCCGGCGATTTCAAGCACCGGCAGGACCTCGTCAACGCCCCCTGCGGCGATCGCTTCCTTGGGCATGCCAAAGACCACACAACTCGCTTCGTCCTGGGCCAGGTTGTAGGCCCCGCAGCGCTTCATCTCCGCCATCGCAAGTGCGCCATCCTTACCCATCCCGGTGAGCATGATGCCGATCGCGTTCGGACCGGCATGCTGGGCGACCGAGTGAAACAGCACCTCGACGGATGGACGATGCCGGTTGACCGGGTCGGCGTCAGAGATCGCCGTCACGTAGTCGGCGCCGCGGCGCGCCAGCATGAGGTGGTTGTCACCCGGAGCGATGTAGGCATGACCCGGCAGGATGCGCTCCCCGTGCTCGGCCTGCCTGACCGAGATCCGGCACAGTCCGTCAAGACGCTGGGCAAAGCTCTTGGTGAAACCTGCGGGCATGTGCTGCGTGATCACGACACCTGGCGCATCGGGCGGCAGCCGCATCAGGACCTCGCGGATCGCCTCCGTACCCCCGGTGGAGGCGCCGATCGCGATGATCTTTTCGGTGCTCGCGCGGCGGTTGTCGAGCATCGGCAGCGCTGTCTGCCGGGGCGCTGGCGTGCCACCGTCCGGCAGTCGGCGCACGCGGGCACGGGCGGCCATCCGTACTTTCGCGACAATTTCGGCACCGAACTCGTCCATGCCGCGCTGGATATCGAGTTTGGGCTTGGCGATGAAGTCGACCGCGCCCAGCTCCAGAGCTCTTAGGGTCGCCACCGAGCCCCGTTCGGTCAATGTCGAGAGCATCACAACCGGCATCGGGCGCAGGCGCATCAATTTCTCGAGAAACTCGAGGCCGTCCATCTCAGGCATCTCGATATCGAGCGTGATCACGTCCGGATTGAGTGACTTGATCATCTGCCGCGCGATCAGGGGATGCGGGGCCACGCCGACCACTTCGATATCGGGCTGCGCGTCCAGGATGTGGCTCAACAGCCCCCTGATCAACGCGGAGTCATCAATGACTAGGACCTTTATGACGTTCATTCCAGCTCCCTCACACAAACAGCTCAACCGCACCGCTGACATCGGTCCGGTTCAGCTGGCTTCGATAATCCAGTTCACGACGGCTGATCGTGTCGTTGTGCAACTCGCGCAGTTTTCGCACGAGGACCCTACCGGTGGCAGGAAAGTAGTACACCTTGCGCGGGTGGACGTCGAGCAGATCCTCGGCGAGCAAGGCGATCCGCTCGGTCTTCAGGAAGTCCCTCACGAACGTGGCGTTACGCTGCCCGACATTGGCCTGGGTGAACCCCGCCATCACATTGCCGCCGCCAAAGACCTTGGCTTCCAGATCGGCACGCTGGGCGCCGAGCTTGAGCAATTCATTGATCAGGATCTCCATGGCAAATACACCATAGCGGGCGGTGCTGGAGAGCGGGTCACGTGAATCCAGGCCACCGTCGGGAAGCATGAAATGATTCATCCCGCCGGTGCCCGTGCGCCGGTCGCGGATACAGGCCGACACGCAGGACCCGAGGACCGTGACGAGTACCATGTCGTGGGTCGTCACGTAGTATTCGCCGGGAAGAATCTTTGCCGCCCGGAGGTTGAAATTCTTGTCGAAATAGGTGTTCGGAGGAGACTTCTCGGGGGACTCGTGCGGGGCGCTGCTCGGCTTGGCCATGGTTGCGCTCCCTAGGCCGCCCGCGCGGCAGCCCTCGGCTGCGCCCCTGCGAGGCTGTAGACGGTCTGGCCCAGGGGATGGAAGAAGGCGCGCGCGTGGGACAGGTTCTCCGAGTGGCCCGCGAACAGGAGTCCNNAATATCGCGGTGAAGCCCGCGCCCACGGACCAGTTCGGATCGAGCAGATTCTGCTGGCTGAAGCTGACCAGGTTCGCGACTTCGGGACGGACCCGGACCATTCCCTCGTTCTCGCCAATGCCGCGACGGAAGAACCGGCTGATGCGCTCGGGAGGCAGATTCTTGACCGACTCGAGTGGATAGACGCCCAGGCGCGCGCGCTTTAGGACCTGCGTGTCGATGTCGGTCGCAATGATCTCGACCGGTGGATTCAGGGTCCCGAAGGCTTCGATGGCCGTGAAGGCCAGCGTGTAGGGTTCTTCGCCCGTCGAGGCTGCGTTGCACCAGATGCGCAGGCGCCCCTGGGTCCGGCGGGCCTTCAGATGCTCCAACAGGATCTCGAAGTGATGGGATTCGCGGTAGAACGACGTGAGATTGGTCGTCAGGGCATTGACGAATTGCTGCCACTCGTCCGAATCCGCGCCATCCAGACGCTTCAGATACTCGGCGAAGTTCGTGTCTCCGAGCGCCCGCAGCCGACGGGCGAGCCGGCTGTAGACCATGGTGCGTTTGCTGGGCGCAAGCGTGATGCCTGCGCGCTGATGAATCAGCCTGCAGATGCGCTCGAATTCGCTGTCCCGCATGACAAACTCCTGGGCGGTCTCAGGCATCTCAAGCAGCGAGGCAGGGTCCAGCTCAGTGGTACGTTGCTTGCTCATATGATTTCATTCGAAGCGATAGGCCAGACGCAAACCGCCCCAATGTCGGCCAAACACGACAATCGGAGCGGACAGATCCTTCATCAGCACAAAGTTACCGCCACCCATGTCGCGTCGATAGGTCTGGAGCAGGAACGGTTTGCGGTTGGTCGCAGCGCCCAGTCCGGTGCGGTCGTTGAAGATGCGCCGGTTGCGACAGTTGGCCGCATTCCAGACCGGATCCCTGCCTGGGGGGGCGGAGAATTTGCGGTTGTGTGTGGGCAGGTAGCCGTTGCGGTCGACCGCGGCGCAGAAGACCACCTTCTCGGAAAGTTCCAGGAGCGGCTCCTGGATCGGGGGCAGGACGCGGTCGGTGAAATCAAGATAGCGCGTGCGGAATTGCTTGGGGTTGGAGCCCGCAATCTCCCGATACTGGACGTCCCCCAAATCCCGTAGCGAGATCTGACCGGCCTCGACGGCGCTCTCAAAAACCCTGGAAATGCGTGCGGCGGTGTCTTTCACCACGGCAATGAAGGGGGTGTCCTCGGTCTCCACGCCGAACTCGGTCGACACTTCAATCAGCTCCTCGCTCAAGAGCAGGAGCGCAGCGGCCCGCTGCGACGCGGTGGCGAGATTCAAGTCGGTGCGCGCCACCTCTCCATTCAGGCTGCCAAAGACACGCGACACCTCCTCGCAGCCCTCGAGATTGCCGGCCGCAAGCGATGACATGGCGGCAATACGGTTCTGAACGGCATCAAAGGCCCCGTTGAAGGCGGTGACCGCCTGCTCTACTGCCACGGAGGCGGAACTGGTGCGGGTGCCGGCCTCGTTCTCTGCATGTCGCGCGAGGTCCGCAATGCGCTCTTCGAGCGCGGTCACGGTCTTGCTGATGAGCTGGCTGGTCGCCTGGGCCTGCTGCGCCAGGTCCTTGATCGCTTGCGCGACGACCGCAAAGCCGCGCCCGGCTTCGCCCGCCCGGACCGCTTCGACCGAGGCGTTGAAAGCGAGTAGCCGGGTCTGAAAGGCGATCGTGCCGATTTCGCTTGCAGCAGCAGAGACGCCGGTCAACGCGCCCGTGACGGCCATGACACCCTCTTCCATGTGACCCACGGCATCGGCCAGAACGCGGGTTCCCTCGAGGGCCGAGGCGACAGCGACTCGCGCCGTGTGCGCCACGCCTTCGGCCTCGCGCGCCGTATCCGCGATCGAGCCATTGGCTGCGCGCATCTCGACGATCTGACTGGCTAGCGAAGCAAAACTCTCGACCTGGTGTTGCGAGACGAGGCTCAGCTCATCGAGGATTCCCGCGATCTCAGCGGCCTCGCGACCGAGGCCCCCGGCCTTGCGCGCAAAGTTTGCGAACGGGTCAGCCGCGACTTCGCAATCCGCCGCAGCGGATGCTCTGCGGGGGCCCGACACCGCTGGGCTCAAGGCGCGAGTGTCCATGACCGGGGCCTAGAATTCTTCCCATGCGTCTGCCGAGGTCTCAGCCAGCGCCAATGCGCTCGCGGCCCGGCCGGCACGGGCACTGCCGCGCGGCGTCTGCAACTTCTGCAACTTCTGCAATTTCTGGGACGTCTCGCGGGCGGGTCGCGCCCGTGCCTCCGAGCGCGGCACGGCGAGGGCCGGCCTCCGGTCGAGCTCATCTGCCCCGATCCGAAATACCATCACCGTATCGGCGAGCTTGCGTGCCTGCTCCTCCATGGATGACGCAGCAGCAGCCGCCTCCTCGACCAGCGCCGCATTCTGCTGCGTGGCCTCGTCCATCTGGACGATGGCCTGATTGATCTGCTGGATCCCGGCGCTCTGCTCGGTCGTCGCTGCGGTGATCTCCCCCATGATGTCGGTCACCCTCTTGACCGCCAGCATGATCTCGTCCATGGTCTGGCCCGCCTCTCCTACCAGCTTGGTGCCATTGTCGACGGTCACGACCGAATGCGCGATGAGTCCCTTGATCTCGCGGGCCGCTTCGGCGCTGCGTTGTGCAAGTGCGCGCACCTCGGCTGCAACCACTGCGAAGCCGCGCCCCTGCTCTCCGGCACGTGCGGCCTCCACGGCGGCGTTCAGGGCGAGGATGTTGGTCTGAAACGCGATGCCATCGATCACGCCGAGGATCTCGGTGATGCGCCGCGAGCTCTGGGTGATCGAATCCATGGTGTCCACGACCCGTGTCACCACCGCCCCGCCCTTGGCAGCGATGTCGGATGCGCCGATCGCGAGCTGGTTGGCCTGCCGTGCATTATCAGCATTCTGACGGACCGTGGCGGTGAGCTGCTCCATGGCAGAGGCGGTCTCCTCGAGGCTTGCAGCCTGCGATTCGGTACGACCTGATAGATCATTGTTGCCCTGCGCGATCTCTCTGGCTGCCGTATTGATCGCCTCGGTCGCCCCGCGGATGTCCTCGACGGTGAAGCGCAGCTGCGCGACGGTCTGGTTGGCGTCGTCCTTCAAGCGGCCGAATGTCCCCTCGTAGTCCTGGTGGATCTCCTGCGTCAGGTCGCCCTTGGCAAGAGCACCGAGAATCCTCGAGATCTCGCTAAGCCCGCTGGTGCTGGTATCCATCAGCTGGTTCACTCCGCGGCCGAGTTGCAGGAGGAACCCCTCCTGATGCTCGACATCGACACGCAGCGAGAATTCACCCCGGGCCGCCGCGGCGACCAGCTCGGCAACCTGCGACTGCGCGGCCAACTCGGCCGTCTTGTCACTCCACTCGAGCACCGTGCCGATGCGATCCCCAGCGGTGCAGATCGGCGTTGCTGTGATATCAAACGTACGCGCGCCCCACACGGCCTGCTGCCTCGCGCTCGTGGCCGAGCCGACGAGGGCTGCGAACATCGGCTGCGTCGAGCCGCCGAAGATCGCCAGGGTCTGACCGATCATCCCCGCTGCGTCAACACGCAGACCCGCGCGCCGGAAGTCTCCTTCGGCTGCAGCGAGACCCCGAAAGAACGCCTGATTTGCATACTGGATCTTGCCCTGGTCATCGAGCATCATGACGCTCGTGCTGGCGACGTCAAGCGCCTGCTTGACCGAGGTCATCGCGTACATCGCCTGCACGTCCCTGATCGAGCACTGCCGCAGGTCTTCCTGCATCTGCCGCATGGCCTTCAGCAGCTTGCCGATCTCGTCGTTGCGGTCGGTGGGGATCGCGCTGTCGAACTGGCCCCGGCTGATCGCCTCGGCGATGGTCACGGCGTACGCGGTCGGCACGGCGATGCTCCGCCCGATCAGAAGGCCCACGCAACACGCCACGACGAAGGCAATGGCACTGCCGGCCAGGATGGCGATGCGACTCGCCGCTGCCGCGTCCTGGACGTGCTGCATCGCCCTTGAGGCGTCTGCACGCGTGCTCTCGACCATCTGGTTCAGCACGTCACGGTACACGCCGGCAGCCTTGCGGAAGCGGTCGTTCAGGATCTGGCGCGCAAGATCACGCTGCCCCAGCTTGAGGTTGCTGAGCACTTCGCTTCGCGCATCCAGGTAGGCGTGACGATTGACCAGAAAGGCCTCGAAGGACGTTTTTTCCTCGGGCGTGCTCAATTGGTCCTTGAGCGCTGCAACGCTGGCGTCGTTGGTCTTTTGATTCTGCTGGATCGACCCGGTCAGTTTCTGCATCGCAGAAGGATCATCGGATACGAACAGTTCCGCGACGCTATACATGTTGTCGTGGAAGACGTCGCCCATCTTCTTCAGAAGGACGGTCCTCTCATAGCTGTTGGCAAAGCTCGCGACATCGCTCTCGGTCTGGTAGTTTTTCACCAGGACCGAGAGCGTGGCGGCTCCGGCGATCGCCATGATGAGCGCAAGCCCGAGCGCCAGGCGGTGGGCAATCTTCAGGTCACGCCAGCGCATGCTGCTCACCCTGTGGCACAAGCGTCGTGCCCGCCGGGGCTTCATCGCAGTCGAACAGGGCCATCTCCCTCGATGAGATCAGCCTTTCAATATCCACCAGGATCAGCATGCGCCCCTCGAGCGCACCGAGCCCCATCAGGTACTCGGTGTCCAGCGCCGCGCCGAACTGCGGTGCAGGGCGGATCTCCTCGGCGGTCAACTGGAGAACATCGGAAACGCTGTCGACGACGATACCGATCGTGCGCGACAGGATCTTCAGGACCACAACCACCGTGAAGGCGTCGTACTGCGCCTGACCCACACCGAACTTGATGCGCAGATCGACGATCGGCACGATGGTGCCGCGCAGATTCATCACCCCCTTGATGAACGCCGGGGCGCTGACGATGGGCGTGACCGCGTGGTAGCCACGGATCTCCTGCACTTTCAGGATGTCGATGCCGTATTCCTCGCTGCCCAGGGTGAACGTCAGGAACTCGTGCTCGGGCTCGGCGCCTGCGCCCGCCTTCTTGTCCTGCCCGGAGGCGCCCGGAGTGCCCGGGACGTTAGATAGTTGTGACATGAGTAGCTCCGATTGATTATTGCCGGGACATGCGTACGATGGCAGGGACGTCGAGAATCAGGGCGACCATACCGTCGCCCATGATGGTGGCTCCGGAGAGCCCGGCGACCTTGCGGTAGTTGGCCTCGAGGCTCTTGATGACAACCTGGTGCTGCCCGAGGAGGGCGTCGACCTCCAGGGCGGCGCGTACGCCATCGGAATCGATCACGATCAGGATACCGTCCTCACCCTCGGCACGACTTTGCATGCCGAACATCTCCTGCAGGCGGATCACGGGCAGGAACGAGTCGCGGATCTGTACCACCCGCGCCATGCCGGACAGGCTCTTGATGTCTCCTGCGGTCGGCGCGAGCGATTCGATCACGTGAGCGAGAGGTACGATGAAGGTCTGCTCGTTGACCGACACGGACATGCCCTCGAGAATGGCCATCGTCAGCGGCAGGCGGATGATGGTGCTCGTGCCCTTGCCGGGCGTCGAGGAGATCTCGATGCGTCCGCCCATCGCGTCGATGTTGCGCCTGACGACATCCATGCCGACACCGCGGCCCGAGACATCGGTCACCACGTCGGCCGTCGAGAAGCCGGCTTCAAAGATGAGCGCCCAGATATCTCCATCCGGTGCGTTGTCATCGATCGTCATGCCGCGCTCGCGGGCCTTCTTGACGATGCGCTCACGGCTCAGACCGCCGCCATCGTCGGCGACCTCAACGACGATGCTGCCACCCTGGTGAAAGGCGCGCAGCGTGATCGTGCCGGTCGCCGGCTTTGCGCCGGCAATGCGCGCCTCGGGGGCTTCCAGACCATGATCGATGCTGTTGCGCACCAGATGGGTGAGCGGGTCGGCAAGCTTCTCGATCAGACCCTTGTCGAGTTCGGTGGATTCGCCAACGATCTTGAGCTGGACCTCCTTGCCGAGCTTGCCTGCGAGATCGCGGACCATGCGGGGGAACCGGTTGAATACGGTGGCGATCGGCATCATGCGCACTGCCATGACGGATTCCTGCAGGTCGCGGGTATTGCGCTCGAGCTGTGCAAGACCGTCAAAGAGCGTCTCGTTGCTCATCCGGTCCATCGTTGCCGAAGCCTGGGTCAGCATGGCCTGCGTGATGACCAGCTCTCCCACCAGGTTGATGAGCTGATCGACCTTCTCCACCGAGACGCGGATCGAACTCGCATCGGCGATCGGCGAGCGGTCGGTGGAGCGCCGGCCCGGATGGGCCGCGGCGCCCGGGCTGTCCGGGCGCGGGGCGGCCACCAGCTCCTGCGGGCCGTGCGTGCTCTGCGCACTGAGATCGGCGAGCGGCTCGAAGAGCCCATAGGACTCGTCAGCAGCGATGAGCTTACCCGACGCCGGCTCGACGGCATCTGCGGAGGTCTCGGATGCGGGAAAATCGTCGAAGAATCCAAAGCTGTCATCGGCCGTGGGCTTGGCCGGCACGGGGGCCGCGGCAGCGAGGGGAGCCTCCTTGGCCTTTGCCACCAGGCGGTTGAGCTGATTGCAGACCGCCGGGACATCGACATCGACCTGGCTCGTCTGGCCACGGTAGTACGCGAGCTGCGCCTTCAGAACATCGCCCGCCTGGAGCAAGGCGTCGATATGTCCGGTGTCCAGACGCATCTCGTTGCGACGCGCAAGATCCAGCAGCGTCTCGAGCTCGTGCGTGACCTTCGCCATCGCATCAAAGCCGAACGTGCCGCTGCCGCCCTTGATGGAATGGGCCGCACGAAAGATCGCGTTGAGCTCCTCGGGATCGGGGCTCAGCAGATCGAGCTTGAGCAGGCCGTCTTCGAAGGCATTGATGTTCTCGGCTGTCTCCTCGAAGAACACGCCATGAAACTGGCTGATATCGAGGGCACCGACTGCGGACTGCTGACCCTTCTCCATGATCAGGCCTGACCAATCACTTTTCCAACCAGCTCGACCAATTTGTTGGGGTCAAAAGGCTTGACCATCCAACCCGTGGCGCCGGCCGCCTTGCCGGCCGCCTTCATGGCATCGCTCGATTCGGTCGTCAGAATCAGGATCGGCGTGGCCTTGAATGTCGCGGTCGCTCGCAGGGACTTCACGAGCGTCAGTCCGTCCATGCGGGGCATGTTCTGATCGGCGAGCACCATGTCGATCTGTCCGACCTGGGCCTGGGCCATCTCGAATGCTTCCTGACCGTCGCCTGCCTCAAGTACCGTGTAGCCGGCCCGGCTCAAGGTGAAGGCCACCATTTGTCTAAGCGATGCCGAATCGTCCACGGCGAGGATGGTCTTACTCATTGCAGGCCTCAATCGAAAGAGTTATGGGATTAAAACAGTTCAACATCGCCGACCTCCATGCTGCTCTGGGTTACGGGATTGCGTTCGAAACGGGTACGCATGTCGTCCAATTGCGATTTGACCTCTGCCGCCGACACCGGCTTGACTGCAGCCACCTGCGGCTCGGCTAAGAATGGCATCGAGTGCGTGACCGGCTTCGTGACGACCATCATCTGCTCGATCGCGCTGTGCATCCCGTCCAGACGCAAGCGGGCGTGATGGATCAGTTGCGAGGCCATGTCCTGGAACTGGAGGGAGGCCACTGCGGAGGCGACATTGCTCTCGACGTCGGCCGCAATGTGGGTGATCTGGTCAAGTCCGGCGGAGATCGCCGCATCGACACCCTGGATACCGCTCATGTGCGCCTCGACTTCGTGCTTGGCACGCATTGCGAAGTCCATGTCAGCTGTGGCCATTTCCTGGATGCTCTGCTCTACCCCGCGGGTCGCACCGTGCATCTTGTCGACCTGACTGCGGATCTGCTGACTGAACTGGTGGGTGCGCTCTGACAGCCCCCGAACCTCCTCGGCGACCACCGCAAAGCCGCGACCGGCCTCACCGGCCCGGGCTGCTTCGATTGCAGCATTCAAGGCGAGCAGATTCGTCTGACGGGAGATGGCCTCGATTTCACCCAGAATGCCAAGCACGGTCCCGATCTGCAGGTTGACGTCGCCCACCCGGGCCACGAGCAGATTCGCCTTGGAACTGCTCTGCGTGGTGCTTGCGACAAAGGAGTGCAGGGTTTCAGTCGTGCTCTTCACGAAGTCCCCGATGCTCTGACCGTTCTTGCCCTGGCTGCCGCGCGTCACATCCACGGCCAGAACCTGCTGACGGGAGGTCAGGGCATTGACTGCCTTGAAGCTGCCGATGAGCCCGTTGATGGCACTGGCGAGGAGATCCCGCAACCGGTCGAGCTCAGCACGACACCGCTCCAGTTGGGCCGTGAATTCCTCGCTGCAGTCCGAGACCACGCGCACCAGGCGGGCTCGCTCATCGGCGTGCTCACGCTGGCAGGCCTCCAGACGCTCCTGAGCCGATCTCTCGGCGGCGATGCGCACATGGCGTAAGGTGGCGATCCAGGCCGCTGCCAGGAGCAAGCATCCTGCGACAAGCCAGACGCCAATCGGCAGGGCGGTCGCGGCGGCTTGGTCCATAATGAAGCCGACGAGAGCCGTCCAGAGCACCGCGATCCCAATCATCTTTCCTAGCATTTGTTCCCCGCTGGGTTGATCTCTGGCAGAACGACCGCCCGGCGAAACCCGGATCAGGCGCTGCAAGCCATTTATCGACCCCCGGGCTCGAAAGTTGAGTTGGAAATGGGGGCAAAATGCTGGCCAATTCACCCTTTAGGTCAATGTCTTAAGTAGATATACGGAGTACAGTAGGAGTCTGCGGTGCTAGGATCAAGACTCCGATTGTTCAGGTCCTAAGTCCGCTAGCACACCCTCGCGAAGCACCACGCCGCTGATTCCCTCCGACATGCAAGCCCCAGCCCATTCGATTCTCAACCGCAGCCTGCGGGTCCTGCTGATCGAGGACGACGAGGACGACCGCGACCTGATTCTGTTGCATCTGCAAAACAGCGGCATCCAGTTTGAATGGGTCTGCGTGAAGGATGCGGCGGGAGTTCAGGAGGCGTTGCTGCGGCACCGCTGGGATGTCGTCATTTCAGATCACCGCCTGCCGGGCTTCAGTTCCGAGGAGGCGCTCGCGATGGTGGCGCGCGCTGACCCGGCCCCGCCTTTCATCCTGGTCTCGGGGCATATCGGCGAGACAGCGGCGGTCAATGCGCTGTTGCAGGGCGCCGCGGATTTCGTCAAAAAGGACAGCCTGTCGAGACTGGGAGCGGCTGTTGAGCGGGCTCTCGAAGCCACTAAACTGCGTCGAGCGGCGCGCGAGACGGAGCGGGCGTTACGGGATAGCGAAGAGCGCTTTCGCAAGCTGACCGAGCTCTCGCCGGTCGGGATCTATCTGACCAACGCGGCCCAGGAATGTGTGTACGCCAACGAACACTGGTACGTGATCACCGGAATGCTGCCCGGGACGGCGCTGGGACGCGACTGGCGCTTGTCGCTTCAGATCGATTCGGACGACGCAGCCCAGCAGGCGACAGCGCTCTTCGCCGAGGACCCCGATCGGCCGCTGTCGTTCGAGACGCGCATCAAGAAGTCGGACGGGAGCGAAGTCTGGGTCATCGGTCAGATGCTGCCGCAATATGACGCCGAAGAGCAGCTCACCGGCCATGTGGGGGTCATCACCGACATCACGGAACGCAAGCGCTCCGAACTGGAGCTCATCGAATCGGGACAGCGCCTGCGCGAACTGTCCTCGCACATGGTCCAGATCGAGGAGCGCCAGCGTGCGGCCATCGCCCGCGAGATTCATGACGAGATCGGCAGTTCCCTGACCGGGATCAAGATCGATCTGGCCTTCCTGAAGACCGAGCTTGCGGCGCAGCTTGAGGCAAGGCCTGACGTTCTCTCCAAACTGCAGGACGTCGAGAAGCTGGTCGACGTCACGGCAGCCGTCAGCCGGCGTCTCATCAAGGCGCTCAGGCCCTCGATCCTCGATCATGGCGTGGTGCCGGCGATCCAGTGGCAACTGCTCGAATTCGAGCGGCGCTTTAACATCCGCTGTCATTTTGACCCCCCGGCGAACGAACCCACGCTGACCGAGGAACAGTCCGTCGCCGTGTTCCGCGTCCTGCAGGAGGCGCTCAACAACGTGGCCAAGCATTCCGGCGCCACGCAGGTCGAGGTGACCCTCTTCAAGCGAAAACGCGAACTGACCATCGAGATCCGGGACAACGGCCGGGGCCTGCCGGGCGGCCGGGCGGAACGAGCGGGATCCTTTGGGGTCATCGGGATGCGCGAGCGCATCGCCTCCCTCGGGGGATGGCTGGAGATCGCAGGCGCTCCCGGCAAGGGTGTATCACTCATGATCGGCATCCCCTACGGTGACGTCAAGCACCTGAGGCGGGCATGATCAGGGTCATCGTGGTCGACGATCATGCGATCGTGCGGCGCGGGCTGGTCAGCATCCTTGATGCGTCGGAAGACATGTCGTGTGTCGCCGAGGGTTCAAACGCCGCCGAGACCATGCGTGCGATCCGGGACAACGATGCTGAAGCCCTGGTCCTCGATGTCTCGATGCCCGGCAAGGATGGCATCGAGGTCTTAAAGCAGATCAAGAAGGAAAGACCCCGTCTGCCGGTGCTGATCCTCAGTTCACACTCCGAGGATCAGTACGCGCTGCGCTCGATCCGCGCCGGGGCGGCAGGCTATCTCAACAAGACCAGCGCCCCCCAACAGCTTCTCGCCGCGATCCGCCAGATCGCGGCGGGTCGCAAGTTCATCACACCGGAACTCGCCCAGTCGCTCGCCGACCACATTGAAAGCCCGACCGACGGGCCCGTTCACGGCGCCCTGTCGGATCGCGAGTTCCAGACGCTCAAGCTGATCGGCTCGGGGTACTCCCTGACCCAGGTTGCCGACAAACTCTGCCTGTCGGTGAAAACGGTCAGCGTCTACCGCGCCCGGCTGCTGGAGAAGATGCAAATGAAAAATAATGCCGAACTCACGCGCTATGCGATCGAGCAGGGCTTGGTCGACTAGATTGGTCCGACCTATTTGATGTAAGAAAACAGGTTGTTGTTGGAAATGTCCGCAAACGACTGCTCGGCCGCCTGCAGCGTGATCTGCTCCTGGGCCAGATTCGACGCGGCCACCGCAGTATTGGTGCTCTGCAGAGTCGATATGGTGGACGTATCCTGAAGGTTGAGCGCCGTATTCATGGTGCCAAGGGTCGTCAGCTCATTCTCCCGGGCACCCACCCCGGACTGCACCGAGGAGACCTGGCCCAGCGCATTCTGCACATTCTGCAGCACGGTACTAAGACCGCCGAGCGCGCCCGTGCCGGACGTGGCGCTCGCCGATGTCTGGAGCATCGTGATCGCCTGCTCGATGGAGGTGAAGACGCTTTGGTTCTGACTGGGTGCGACCGTAAACGTGTCACCGTTCGCCGGCGTGCCACTGATCGTCATCTGCATGCCGTCGAAACTGATCGCACTGCCGCTCGTGAAGGCATTGCTCGCCGCAGGGGCATTGACCGGCTGACCGGTGCTCGTATCGGTCACGGAATAGCTCGTCTGGCCACCCGCCACGGCGAACTGAATCGAATAGTTGTCCCCGGTAACGGCTGACGGCGAGGTCACCTGGCCGGCATCGATCTGCGCGTTGCCCGTGTTGGTCAGGGCGGCACCGGTAGCGAACACGCCGTTGCCGGTGCGCACGCGCTGGAACACGGTATCGCCGGTGACGTTGGTCTGGATGTTGCGCGACCCTGAGACGGGCACCGAACGCACGCCAGCGTCGCTCGTGTATTGCACGCCCGTGGCAGTCTGGGTAAACGGTGGGGAACTCGCCTGGTATCCGGCGAACAGGTAGTTCCCCTGGGCGTCCTGGGTGTTCGCAAGGCTGACCAGATCCTGTAGCTGGCTCTGGAGAGTCGTCGCCAGCGATTGCCGATTGGCCGCCGACAGGGAGGAGTTGTTGGCCGACACCAGCGTCGTGCTGACATTCTGCATGACGTTCGTCACCTGGCTTAATGTGCTGTCGGTCTGCGACAGTAGTGACTGGGCCATGGTCTGGTTCGAAGCGTACTGCGTATTGATCGACTGCGAGTCCGAAGCCTGCAGGATCTGGGTGGCGGCGACCGGGTTGTCGGAAGGCACGTTGACCATCTTGCCGGTCGAGATCTGCTCCTGCGTCTGGGCCACCTGGGCCTGAGCGGCAAGGATGCTGGAGATCCCCTGTTGATAGAGGCTGGATGTACTGATCTGCACGGCTCACTCCATTAAGGCAGGTTCGCAAACAGGCCGATGATGGCCGAAAACATCGAATTTGCAGTCACGATCGTCTGGCTGGCCGCCTGATAGGCCTGCTGATACTGCAGCAGGTTGGCTGCCTCGTTGTCGAGATTGACCCCGGATGTCGAGGAGACCACCTTTTGGGCCTGGGTCAGGAGGCTGTCCTGGGCCGAGCTGGTTGACTGAAGCTGCTGGGTCTGGGTGCCGACCGACCCCACGAGTTGCTGGTAGGCCCCCGACAACGTGGTGTTGCCGATCAGGTTCGCAGTCTGAAGACCGGCCAGAGCGAGTGCGTTGGTGTTATCCGACGTGCCGTTCGTATTGGGTGCGACCGAGACCGAGTCGCCATTGGCCGGGGCCCCGGCAAGCGTGAGTTTCCAGCCGTTGTAGCTGATCGGCGAGCCGGCCGTGTAGGGCTGGGCGGCCGCGAGCACGGTGCCGGTTGTCGGGTTGACAATGTTGTAGGTGGTGGTCGTACCCGAGACCTGAAAATTCAGCTGAACCGGTTGCGTCAGATTCGCGTTGACGGGCGGAGGGCCGCTGACGGCGAGGCTCGTCACCGATACCGTACCCGAGTCGTTCGCGCCGAGGGAGGCGATCACCGGTGAGGCTGCAGCAATCTGGGACGGATCGGTCGCGGTCACGGCAAACTGCGTGGCACCATTGATCGTGGGATCGATCGTGTAGCTGTCGCCATTGGCCATGGCGCCGGTCGCGCTCAGGGTGACGCCATCTAGCGTCTGAGGCAGGCTCGCGTAGGTGGTCTTTGTGTTGTCGGAGAGCTTGGTGACGACATACTGTCCTCCGACATATTGTAACCGGTAGTTGCTGGTGCTAAGCGCGCTCGGATTGCTGATGGTCGCATTGACCGTCGCGGTGCCGGTGTTGGTTGCGGCGGCGGTCACCTGAGGGCTGCCCGAGGAAAACAGGGCCCCGCCCGGGTTGCCGTTCAGATCCTGGCCCAGCTGGTTTTGCGAATTGACGGCGCTGGCGAGGTTGATTGCGATCCGCCCGAGGGCGTTTTGCGCGGGCACGAGGCTCTGGTCCCGAAAACTCAGAAGGCCTGTCAGGCTGCCCCCCTGGAGATCGTTGGAGCCGATAACCAGCGAGGTGCTTCCGGATTGGATCGCCAGCTGGACTTGATTCGGATCGGTCGCCGAGGGTACTGTCGACAGAGTGTTGGCGGTGCTGCCGAGCACCAGCGGTTGACCATTGCCGACGAACACGTTGACCGCGCCGTTTGAGTCCTGGATCGTGGTCGTACCCAGCTCCTTGTTCAGCGACTGGATGAGCGCATCGCGCTGATCCAAGAGCGTATTCGGAGGCTGGCCGGCGCCGGCACCGCCTTGGGCAACGATCTGCACATTGAGCTGGGCAAGCTGGGATGCCTGCGAATTGACCGTCGAGACACCCTGGCTGATCTGCTGGTTCACGGTACTCGAGACCTGCTGCAACTGGCTGCCCACGCTGTTGAAACTGTCAGCGAGGCTTTGCGCGTCGGACAGCATCGCCTGACGGCTTGGCGTATCCGAGGGGTTGGTTGCGACCGTCTGGACCGCGCTAAAGAAAGTGTCGATCGCCGGGCCCAGGCCGCTTGTCGACGAGCCCAGCATGTTGTCGATCTGCTGGAGCTGCGCGTAGTTCGTGTCGAGCTGGCTGCTCGATGCCTGCGCCTGGACGACCTCGTTCTGCTGAAAGGCGTTGTAGGCACGCGTGACCGAGGTCACCTGCGCTCCCGTCCCGATGTAGCCCGCCCCCGAAAAGACCGGGGCGGATGCCGACTGCACGATCGATTCTTCGCTGTAGCCCGGGGTGTTGACGTTGGCCACGTTCTCGCTGGTCGCGGTCATCCCCGCCTTGGCTGCCGCCAAGCCGCTGACTCCAATGCTGATCAATCCATTTGACATACAGGTCTCCTAGGAGTCCCTATCGGCCATGCACCGCATAACTTGAGGACTGATCTCATACCAGATTGCGCAGCGGGCCATTGATCACCTGTGCGAGCTTCTGCCCGTAGGCTGGGTCAGTCGCGTAGCCAGAACGCCCCATGGCCGTGGCAAAGCCCACGGCGTCATGGGCCCCCTGCATGACCTGCGCATAGCGCGGACTGGAGGACACCATCTTCGCGTAATCCATGAAGGATTCGGCGTAGGACGAGTAGGCCCTGAATTTCTGGACCACGCGTTGGGCGACGCCATTGACGTACTCGGTGGTCGTCGCAGCCACCGTGGGCCCGGTCCAGTTCGCACCGGCCTTGATGCCAAAGAGGTTGAAGCTCCCGTTGCCACTCGCATCCTTGACTTCGTGCTTGCCCCAGCCGCTCTCCAAGGCGGCCTGGCCGAGAATGACCTTGGTCGGGATCCCGCTGGCCTGGCTGGCCGCCGCCGCCGCATCCTTGTACTTCTCAACGAAACTCACATGCACTTCGGTTGGCGCGACCGGGGTCGAAGGCGCCGCCGAGGTCTGCGGTGCGAGCGTGGGCTTGTAGGTCAGGCCGGGTCCGTGCGCGGGGTGCAACGGGATCGGAGCCGCTGTCGCGGGCCGCAGCGAAAGTCCCGGACCCGGCACACCGCCTGCGGGCGAGGTCGAGTTCAGCGAGAAGGCCGTGGCGCCTGTGCCGGGTGCGATGGCGCTTGCGTGCGGACGATTCAGCTGCTTTTCGAGCGCCGCGGCCAATCCGATCCCCTTGCCGGCAGCCATGCTCTGGGCGATCTGATCGTCGTACATGCCCGTCACCATCTTCACCTGATCGCTGGCCAGCGGATCTCCGCCTGGCAGGGCGGAGCGCATGTTCTTTAGCATCATCGACAGGAACAGCCCTTCGAACTGCTGGGCCACCTTGTGATTGGCCCCCGGATCGCGCGCCTGAACGCTGCGGCGCAAGGTGCTGATGGCGTTGGCATCGAGGGCGTTGGTGGGATCGGTCGTGGTCACGGTTCGGGCCTTCTACGCAAGTCGGTCGCGGATCTCGTCAGATGACTTCAAGCTCTGCCCGCAGCGCCCCGGCGGCTTTGAGGGCCTGGAGGATGGCAAGCAGGTCCTGGGGGGTGGCGCCGATCGAGTTCAATGCCTTGACGACGTCGGTCAGCTTGGCACTGGCTGCGATCGGCATGAGCTGCCCCTTTTCAGACTTGATCTGAATCTGCGCGTTGTTGACGGTCGTGGTCTGTCCCTGGGAGAACGCCCCCGGCTGGCTGACGCTCGCCTGATTCGTGATCGTGACCGAGAGATTGCCGTGGGCGACCGCACTGGCCTCAAGGGTGACGGCCTGGTTCATGACGACCGAGCCGGTGCGCGCATTGATGATCACCTTGGCAGCCGGCTTGGGCAGGGTCACATCCAGGTCTACAATACTCGCCAGAAACGCCACACGGTCCGTGCTGCCCTGCGGGGCCCGCACGCGCACGACCCGGGCGTCGATCGGGCTGGCTGCCCCGGGCATGGCGCGATTGATCGCGTCCGCCACCGCCTGGACGTCGTCGACATTGCTGGTCTGCAGTTCCAGATTCACATACTCACCCTGGCCGATCGTGCTCGCGACAGCTCGCTCCACGGTGGCGCCGCCCGGGATGCGTCCGGCGTTGAGCTGGTTCACCTGGACCTTGCTGCCCCCAGCCGAGGCGCCGGCACCGGCAATGACGAGGTTGCCCTGCGTCATCGCGTAGATCTGGCCATCGGCGCCCTTCAGAGGGGTGAGCAACAGCGTGCCACCGCGCAGGCTCTTCGAGTTGCCCAACGACGATACGGTGACATCCAGGGACTGGCCGGGCTGCGCGAACGAGGGCAGCATGGCGGTCACCATCACGGCTGCGACATTCTTCAGCTGCAGATTGGTACCTGGCGGCAGGTTCACTCCCATCTGCGAGAGCATCGACGCCAGACTCTGGACCGTGAAGGGCGTCTGAGTCGTCTGGTCGCCCGTGCCGTCGAGGCCGACCACGAGACCGTAGCCGACCAGCTGGTTGGGACGCACACCCTGGATTTCGACCAGGTCCTTGACTCGCTCAGCCTGCGCCACGCCACCAAGGCCGCTGCCAAGGGCAACCAGGACAGCGATCAGAAAGTGCGTACGACGGGATGCAAAATGGGCCACGGAAGGTCCTCTAGAAAGGCAAAGCGGTCAGGAAGAAGCGCGACAGCCAGCCCATGGTCTGGGCCTCGTCGATGTATCCGGTGCCGCGATACTCGATGCGCGCATCGGCCACCTGGGTCGACGAGACGGTGTTGCCATTGACGATGGTGGTCGGATTCACCACGCCCGAGAAGCGGATGAACTCCGAGCCCTGGTTGATACCGATCTGGCGCTCGCCGCTGACGATCAGGTTGTTGTTGGGCAGCACCTCGATCACCGTGACGGTGATGGTGCCGGTGAACAGATTGCTGCTGGAACTGTCACCCTTGCCTGCAAAGGCCGCGGCCGAGCTGCCCGAGACGGACATGCCCTGCAGGGTCTTGAACGGCAGTCCCTTGACCGTCGGGACGGATTCTGTGGTGGATTGCGTCTTTGAGGCGTCGCTGCCGGACTTCTTGGACGCGTTGATCTGTTCGTTCAAGACGATCGTGATGGTGTCACCGACGTTGCGTGCCCGCGGATCCTCGAAGAGTGGGCGATAGCTGGCCTGCTGGAAGATGGCACCGTTGGCGCTCGCAGCGGCCGCAGGCGCGGCAGGCCGGGCGGTCATCGGCTGGGCGATTTCGACTGAGCGGAACATCGTCGAGCAACCCGTGCACAGGGCCGCAATGCCGACAATTAAGGTGACCGAGTGATGCTTCATGATCGTCCGTTCGCAATAAATGGGTTAGACCTGTGTCAGGCTTTGCAGCATGCCGTCTGACGTCGTGATGACCTTGGAATTGAGCTCGTAGCTGCGCTGCGTCTGGATCATGTTGACCAGCTGTTCGGCAACGTCGACGTTCGAGGTCTCAACATAGCCCTGGTTCAGCGTGCCGATGCCATTGCTGCCTGGTGCATTCACCGTGGGCGTGCCTGAGGCAGAGGTCTCCTGGTACAGGTTCTGGCCCTGGCTTGAGAGACCGGCCGGATTGATGAAGTTGGCGAGCTGGATGGTGCCGACAGTCGCCGCCGCCACGGCGCTCGGGGTCGTGACAGACACGACTCCGTCCTGGCTCACCGTGACCGAGGTGGCATTGGCTGGAATGGTGATCGCCGGCTGCACCGGGAAGCCAGAGGCCGTCACCATCTGCCCTTGCGCGTTCACCTGAAACGAGCCATCGCGCGTATAGGACGTCGTGCCATCAGGCATCTGGACCTGGAAGAATCCATTACCCTGGATCGCGATGTCGAGCGCGTTGCTGGTCTGGGAGAGATTCCCCTGACTGTGGAGTCGCTCGGTTGCAACCGGCTTGACGCCGGTGCCGATCTGCATTCCCGAGGGAGCCTCGGTCTGCTGCGATGACTGTGAACCCGGCTCGCGCAGCGTCTGGTAGAGCATGTCCTGGAACACCGCACGCGACTCCTTAAAGCCGGTCGTGCTGACGTTGGCGAGGTTGTTCGAAATCACGTCGAGCTGGGTCTGCTGGGCATCCAGTCCGGTTTTTGCGATCCAAAGCGAGCGAAGCATGATGGTCCCTTAATCTCTATGACGTGGTGAGGAGCTCGGCCGCGTGTTGCGCGTTTTCCTGAGCACTTTCAAGCATTTTCATCTGCATATCGAACTGCCTTGCGAGGCTGATCATGCTGACCATGGCCTGAGCCGGACTGACGTTGCTGCCTTCAACCACTCCGGATGTGACCGTTACGGCCGGGTCGACATCGGCACTCGTCCCATCCTTGGTGCGGATCATTCCGTCGTCACCCTTCACGAGATTGGTCGGGTCCGGATTGACCAGCTTGATCTGTCCAAGCGGCGTGGGTGCGGAGAGCGGCGCCTGATTGGGAATCGCCGAGACGGTCCCGTCCTGGCCGATGCTGATCGTCGTATCGGGCGGGATCGCAATCGGCCCTGAGTCGGAGACCACCGGCAGCCCGGATTGCGTGACGAGCGTGCCGTCGGCTGCGACACCCAGACTGCCATTGCGTGTGTAGGCTTCGCTGCCGTCGGGCGTTTGCACCGTGAGCCATCCCTGGCCCTGGATGGCGATATCCAGGGGGCGGCCAGTCGGGATGGTCGGACCTTGGCTCAGGTCGATACCCTGGGTTGAGTCCGTAACGGATACGCGCGTGTTCAGCCCCGCACCGGGAACTGGTGAGGCCATGAGGGTGCTGATATCGGCGCGGAATCCATCCGTGCTCACGTTGGCCAGATTGTTCGCCACCACAGCTTGTCTTTCGACAAGGCTGCGGGCCGAACTCATTGCAGTGTAGATGAGCCGGTCCATGTCGACTAAGCCAGGGTGACCAGGGTCTGCATGATTGCATTCTGGGTTTTGATGGTCTGCGCGTTGGCCTGGTAGGACTGCTGTGCGGTGATCATTTCGACCAGCTGGGTCGTCAGATCGACATTTGAGGACTCAACTGCCCCCGATTGCAGGACCCCCAGCGAGCCCGTATTGGGCGCGCCGACCAGGGGCGGACCGGAAGCGGCCGTCTGGGTCCACTGGTTGTTGGACATCGGCGCCAGATTTTCGGGCGCCGCAAAATTGGCCAAGGCCACCTGTCCGAGGGTCTGGGTCTGCTGATTGGTATAGGTGCCCGTGATCACACCCGTGTTCGAGATGTTGTAACTCGCAAGCTGCCCCGAGGTGTAGCCGTTTTGGGTCAGCTGATTCACGCTCGAAGCGGAACCAAACTGGGTCGAACCTGTGAAGTCGAGCTTGACCGGCAACGGGGTTGCAGCCCCCCCCGCGATCGGTAAACTCACCGTGGCCGGGAACGTCGAGTTCGCGGTATCCACCGCACCGCTCGTCGTGAAGGTCAGCTGGCCGATCGGTGTGGCCGGTGTGCCGCCAATCGCAGTCCCGTCGACCGCGCCGAAGACCTGCCAGACGTTCTCGCCTGCAGCGTCAGGGCCGGTCGGGACGAAGTACATGCTCATGGCGTGTGAATTGCCAAGCGAGTCATAGACGGGGGTCGAGGTTGCGAAGTTGTATGTCGTCGAATCGCTCGCGTTGAAGCCCGCTGCCGTCAGCGGAGTGGCACTGGAATCCAGGTTCACGCCGACCTTCACATCTGACGTGCTCTGGGCGGCGAGATTGCCCGTCGGGATCTGCAGCGGCGTTGCCGTCGCGCTGGTGAGAATAGTGCCACTCGAGGACGCCTGGTAGCCCAACAGCTGGGCCCCTCCAGCCGTCATGATGCCGCCCGTATTGCTAAGCTGGAACTGACCGTCACGCGTATACGCGGTCGAACCGTTCTGGCTCACCTGAAAGAAGCCTTGGCCGTTGATCGCGATATTGAGCGGAACATTGGTTGTCGTGGTGGTGCCCTGCGTGAAATCCTGGGCCACCTCGGTAACGCCCACCCCCAGGCCGACGGAATTGGCAGACGTCGCCGCTTCCGCGTTCGCGTAGACGTCGCCGAATTCAACCGACGATTGCTTGAAACCCACCGTGTTGGAGTTCGCGATGTTGTTGCCAATCACATTCAGGTTCTGTGACGCCGCCGACAAACCGCTCAAACCTTGCTCGTACCCCATGATTGCTCCTTGGAAGATTACTGAATCTGTTGAATCTGCGAGATGCTATAGGCGCCGAGACCGGCGACATTGACGTTGGTACCTGTGGCAGTCGGGCTGATCGAGGTGACCAGGCCGGCGGCGTATTGGGTCGCGGTCACGGACTGCCCGGCAGCGGTTGCCGCCACGCTGTAGGTGTACTGCCCGGCCGGCGCGGTCGCGCCGCTACTGGTGGTTCCGTCCCAGGTGAAATTGGTCGTCCCGGCGGGCTCGGCGCCCAGATTCATCGTGTCGACGACCTGGCCGCTGGCGTTCTTGATCGTGATGCTGACCTGGGTCGCGGCGGTGGCCAGACCGACGCCACCGTGTGCGCTGCCCCCGGCAGGCAGATTGAGGGTGGTCCCGGGAACCAGGACCTGCTGCCCCACCAGGCTCGACTGGCCAGCGGTGGAGGATGCAAGCAGAGAGGTGAGCTGGGTGCTGAGCGTCTGGATGCCCGAGACCGTATTGATCTGGGCAAGCTGGCTTGTGACCTGCGCGCTGTCCATCGGGTTCAGGGGATCCTGGTTGTTCATCTGTGCGACGAGCAGCTGCAGGAAGTAGCTCTGCGAGCCCAGCTGGCTTAACGACGAGGTGGCCGTAGAGGCCGTGTTGCTCGCGCTGGAGGTACCCGAGGCGCTGCCGGTCGTGGTCCCAAGAGTGCTAAGCGTACTCGCCACGGATGAATTCGGAATGCTCGAGATCGTCATTTCAGGTTCCCAGTGTGAGAAGTTTGGACATCAAGGTCTTGGCCGTATTCATGACCTCGACGTTGTTCTGGTAGGAGCGCGATGCGGAGATCATGTTGACCATCTCGTCGATCGGGTTCACGTTGGGCATGTTCACGTAGCCATCCGAGTCGGCCAGTGGATGCTGGGGATCGTAGACCCGGCGCGGGGCCGAGGTGTCCTCGACGACCCGGGCGACCTTTACGCCTGCGCTCTGACCGTTGTCGCCGAGCGGCATCACTTCAAAGACCACCTGCCTGGCCTTGTAGACTTCGCCGTTGGGCCCTCCGGCGCTTTCGGCGTTCGCCATGTTGCTGGCGGTCGCGTTCAGGCGCTGCGACTGCGCACTGAGCGCGGAGGCGGCTACATTAAAGACGTCAGATAGGGACATGATTCAACTCTGCAGGGCGGACATGATGGTCTTGACCTGACCATTGAGGAACGTGAAGGCCGCCTGGTAGTGCATGGTCGCCTCGGCGAACTGGGCCCGCTGGGTGTCCATGTCGACGGTATTGCCATCCAGGCTCGGCTGGCTGGCGGTGCTGTAGACGACCGAGTCGGTGCCCGTGAGACTCGTCTCCAAGGGGGCCATGTGGCCCGGGGCTGTGGTCGTCAGCGTGACGGGTGCATGCCCTGACTGGACATTCTGGAGGGCCTGCGCGAAGTTCAGGTCCACGGCCTGGTAATTCGGCGTGTCGGCATTGGCGATGTTCGAGGCCACCATTTCCTGGCGCTGGCCCGATAGTTTTAGGGCCTGCTCCTGGAAGTTCAGCGTCGCATCAAGGGTATTCATGATCGGGACTCCCGATGAGATGAGGACATGCTGCGCAGTCTGAACCGGGTGCAAGGAGTGCGATACGCAGAACAGGCGCCATAAAACCCCTTATTTCCGGGCATGACCCAAGGCCGGCCCGTGGTCCAATTCGGTCCTGTGGCGTCATGCCGGTCTGCTGCCGGTAGGCGCCCAGTCTTCGAAAGGAATTGGCCATGATTTCCGATACCGTGTTGCCCCGCGTGCTGGCGTGCCTGCTGGCCTGGTTCGCCCTGACCGGGCCCACATCGGCCCAGGAAGCGCAAGAGAATCCCCAGGCCCTGACCGCTGCTGCGCGCAGCTATCTAGAAGAACTCGCCGGGGCAACGGCGCAGGCGACGGGGGGCGTTGCGCGGATCGTCGTGGGTAGTCCCGATCCAAGACTGAAGCTCGCTGACTGTCCGGCCCTGCAGGCGGCGCTGCCCCCCGGGGCGCGCCGCAGTGGCAAGACTCTCGTCGTCGTCCGCTGTGTCGGGGGACGCGCCTGGCAGGTGTTCCTGCCGGCTGAGATCCATGTCGAGGCACCGGTGTGGTTCACCGCCCACGCGCTGCCGGCCGGCCATATTCTGGCCCTCGATGATCTGGTCCAGCGCAGCATGGAAATCGGTACCGAGGAGGGTGACTTCAGGCCGCTCACGGTCCGCAACGGGGTGGCGCTGGGCCAGACGCTCGGCCGCCCGCTTCCGGAGGGAGTAGTTCTACATGGCAGCGATCTGCGCGACTTGAGCCGGGTCGCCCCCGGTGACGCTGTCAGCGTCGTCTATTCTGGCGTAGGATTCACGGTGAGCGGTGAAGGCACGACCATTGGCGCAGCAAGTCCTGGACAGTCGGTTCAGGTCCGGATGGCGGGAGGCACAATCATCACGGGTATCCTCGGGGATGGGCACGTGGTGGATGTCAGGATCTAGCGAGCAGCGCGTGGTATGCGGTAAACCGCTAAAGATCTCAAGAATGATGCCGATAATCGATCGATACCGGCTCTTTGGCGCCCCTCCTCGGGCAGGCCAGGGCCGATTTGACGAACGGAGATGTCATGAAAGTTAATCCCGATCCATCCTCGGTCTCCTCTGCGCTGACCGACGCAAAGGCCCTGCCGACCAAGTCGCAGGCTTCCAATAGCGCAGCAAGCGGTGGCGCCAGCGCGAGTGCGGCCACCACGGCCGCCGGTGCCGGCAGCATCGAGATCAGCTCTGCCTCGCGCGGGCTCCAGGCCACCGGCTCGGCCGATCCGACGAGTTTTGACGCGACCCGGGTCGACCAGATCAAGCACGCGATCACCCAGGGGCGCTTCCAGGTCAATGCCGGCGTCGTCGCAGACAAGCTCATCGCAAGCGCTCAGGATCTCGTGTCGGCTGCGGCTGGCAAGGGTCACTAGAGATGCTGCCCGCGCCGCTCGCGGCCGAGGGGGCAGGGCTTGAAGTCCTTCTCGGCCAGGAACTCGGGCTCCTGTGTGCCTTGGAGACACTCCTCGAGAACGAGCGCCAGGCTTTGCTGGACCGTGACCCGATCCGCATCAGGGAGTGCGCCGAAGAGAAGCGCCGCTCGCTGGATGCCTTGACGCGCTCGTCCGAGCGTACACGGGCACAGTGGCTGATCCAGGCGCGCCGTGTGGCGAATTCAGGCGGCATGCCTGGGCAGCTGCGCACACTGCTGGCGGCGGTGAAGGCCCGCTGGGAGCAGGTCCAGAGCGCCAATCAGTGCAATGGCGCCGTGATGAAGCTCCACCACGCGAGCGTGCTACGCGGTTTGGGCGTGCTGCGCCAGGCCCTTGGAGGCACTGATCTATATCGCGCAGATGGCCGCTCGAGCGGTCACTATCTGAGCGCCTGACCCGCCGCAGCTGAGCCTGTACTCTGAGAAGCGGGTCTAGGTGCTTTTCCCTTGCGGGGGCGTCCTCGGCAGCAAGGTGCCCAGCTTCACTAGACTTGCGCCCTCCCTCGGGACTGATGAAGTCGGTCGAGGTGAATGTCTGCGAACCTACGCCTTCGACCCCGTGCGTCGCGCATTGGCGGGCCTGCGCGTGAAAATACTGGCCTCTGCCCTTAGCTTTGTCAAAGCGAGTGCAGCTTGGCTATTGTTCGTGTTCGTCCGCCTTCTCGGCAAACGGCCCATCGCAAGCCCTGCTCGCCAGTTCCCGCTCCTTGGTGTCCCGCAACTGAGCGCCCGAGGCCATTGCGCGTCTTTTGCTGCCTTTTGCGCGCCTTTTGCGATGCGTCAGACCGGTCACGCCCCCAAAGCGTCCGTCGCCTGAGGAAGGTCGAAAGGGGAGGTCGAAAGGGGAGGTCGAAAGGGGAGGTCGAAAGGGGAGGTCGATAGGGGGTTCAAGCAATTAGCATCAAACCAGCACTCCTCGCAGAATGCCCCTTTCCGCAAGAGCGGGGTGGGCACTCGCGCGGGCGGCGGCCCTTTTCACTGGTCTGGATTCACATTTCGAGTGTACGAAAGCGCCGCACCCCTAGCAGGGCGAGGAAAACGGGCACCGGAATAACTCTGGCGCAGCATGGCCAAGCGTGACCTAGATTGCTCCCGGACGGCAGGCGCGGCCAAGCCCGCCGCCGCTCGCCCACGGTGTTGGGGTGCGCGGCCGTGTCGCGCCGTCCGCCACCAGGGCGGAGGCACCCTCCATGACGAGGATTCCGGAGTATCCCGTACAGTTGTGCGGAAGAATGCCGTTAAGAAGGAGCGCGCGTCATGCCGCCAGTACCC
>PLEY01000078.1 GCA_003136595.1 Burkholderiales bacterium | reverse complement strand
ATCGAACTGGATCCGCAGGTCGCTGGCGCCCATCACCAGGCTGGCGTTTGCCTGATCCAGCTTGGACGGGTTGAGGAGGCCATCGGTTATTTCAAGGGTGCCATTGCGATCGAGTCCGGGCTTGCGGCCTCTTACTACTGTCTTGGCGGCGCATACCGGAAGATCGATCAGCTGGCCGAAGACAATCTTGCCGTGGCCCAGGCCTACTTCGAGCGCGCCGTGGCGCTAGCCCCCGAGGTCGCTGAATTTCGCTACGGACTTGGCCTCATTCAGCAGGAGCGCGCTCAACTGGATGAGGCGCAGGCGAGCTACGCGAAAGCCATCCAGCTCGATGGCCAGCACGTGGGCGCGCGCTGGGCGGCTGTCATGCTCTGCGCGCCCCCGTTCTTTGGGGAGGACGGGACCGCAGAACGCGGTCGCGGCGACTTCCTCGCGGCGCTCGCCGAATTCCGTGCCTGGTGGGTCGCGAGCGATTGCGATGGCCTGCGGTTCGTCGGGGCGCAGCAGCCGTTCTTTCTCACATATCAGGAGGAGGACAATCTGCCGCTGCTCAGGCCCTACGGGACGGTCTGTGTGGAGGCGATGCAGCGCTGGTTCGAGCGCCAGCAGTTCCCGGCGCTGCAGCCGACTGCCCATACGCGGATCCGGGTCGGCATTGTCTCGGCCGATGTGCGCATGCACTCGGTCTGGATGGCGCTCATCAAGGGATGGATCGAATACCTCGACCGGGAACGCTTCGAGATCGTGGTGTTTTCGTTAAGCGAGCGGCCTGATGTGGTGACTGATTGGGCGCGCGCGCATTCCGAGCGTTTTGTCAGTGGTCCGAAGTCCCTCCACCAGTGGGTTGAGTCGATCCGCGCGGAAGCGCCGCAGATCCTGATCTTCCCGGCCGTTGGCCTGGACCAGCTGACCACCCAGCTGGCCTGCCTAAGACTTGCTCCCACCCAGGTGAATGCCTGGGGCCACCCGGACACCTCTGGCCTGCCGACGCTTGACTACTACCTGTCGGCAGAATGCTTTGAGCCGGCGGGAGCCGAGGGCCATTATTCAGAGACCCTGGTGTGCCTGCCGCATCTCGGCAACCCGTACCAGGCGCTTGGCGTCGACAGTGAGCCTCCCGATTTCCAGAAGCTCGGACTCGATCCGGACCGGCCGCTCCTCATCTGTCCGGGGTCGGCTTTCAAGTACCAGCCGCGGCACGATCAGGTCTTCGTCGAGCTCGTGCGCCGTCTGCCCGATTGTCAGCTGGTCTTCTTTCGCGGCTATCCTCCCGATCTGCCCGATCAGCTGCGCGCCCGGCTCGAGCGTCGGTTCGCCAGCGCCGGCCTGGACGGGACGGCCTCCCTACGCTTCATTCCGTTTCAGACCTTCCACCAGTACCACGGCCTCATGAAGTGTGCCGATGTGATGCTCGACTCGATCGGATTTTCCGGATACAACAACGCCATCCAGGCGATCGAGTGCGGCCTGCCTGTCGTGACGCGCGAGGGCCGCTTCCTGCGCGGGCGCCTCGCCAGTGGAATCCTGCGGCGCATGGGGCTCACCGAGCTCATCGCGGCCGGCTTGGAAGGCTATGTGGACACCGTGGCGCGCCTGGTCCTGGAGCCCGCCTACCGGGAGCAAGTCCGCGCCGCGATCCTGGCGCGCCGCGCCATCCTGTTTGACGACATCACGCCCATGGGCGAATTCCAGGCGTTCCTTGAGTCTGCGGCCAGCAGTCGCCAAGCCGTGCCGGGTTATGGGCCAGCGGGTGCGCCCTGAGCCGGCCATGGTAGCCGGCCCAAGGCGGCGCAGGAGCGCACGCCATGCAACCGCGCCGCACGGCGCCCGCACCCGGCCGATGCCCGGGCGATGAGCGGACATGTTCAACTGGATCAGGAAGAAGGCGGAAAAAGACGGGGATCGCGCAGCGCGCTCGGCGAGCGCGTCGGTGGTGGCCGGTGCGCACCCGGCGAGCGCGCAGTTGAAGGAACGCGGCGACGTGCATCTGAAGGCCGGGCGCCTGGCTGAGGCGGAGGCGTGTTACCGGGAGGTGCTGGCCGGTGCTGCGGGCCACGCTGAGGCGCTGGTGAATCTGGGCTTCGTGCTCTGCGCCCAGGGACGTGGCGGGGAGGCGCGCGGGGTGCTCGAGCGTGCGCTCGCGGTGGCGCCCGAGGATGCGGACGCTCACTATCTCCTGGCAGGCGTGCTGGCGGGGTCTGGGGAGAGTGCGGCAGCGATCAGGGAGTTGCAGCAGGCGGTGGCGCTGCGTGCGGGATTCGAGCCGGCTTATTGTGATCTCATCGTACAGCTTTACCAGGCGCGCCGCCTGACGGAGGCGGTGTCCTGCTGCGAGGCGGGACTGGCCGCGCTGCCGGCTTCGGCGCAGCTCTACTTTTATCGCAGCAACCTGTATCTGGAGGCCGGTGACCGGAGTGCGGCGCTTGCCGCGTGCCAGACGGCGCTCAGGCTCGAACCGGGGCTGCTGGCCGCGCGCCAGAGTGCCTCGCGCCTCCTGTTCGAGGCGGAGCGCCTGGACGAGGCGCTGGCTTCGTACCGGGCCGAGATCGAACTGGATCCGCAGGTCGCCCTCGCCCATCACCAGGCTGGGGTGGTCCTTGCCCTGCTCAACCGATACGAGGAGGCAGAAGAAGTCCTCGCGCGCGCCGTGCGGCTTGCACCCCAGAACGCGGCCTCGCATCACGAACGTGGGGTCGTGCTCCACAAGCTCGATCGCCTCGCCGAAGCCACGAGCGCCTACGCCGAGGCCGTGGCGTGCGCGCCGGGCCGCGCCGAGTACCACTACCACCTTGGACTCAGCCTGCATCAAAGGGGGCTCAATCGGGCAGCCCTCGCTGCGCTCGATCGTGCAATCGAGCTCGACCCAGGGCAGGCAGAGCCGCGCTGGGTGCGCGTCATGGCGTTCGCTGCGCCCTTTTCCGAGTCGGTTGCCGCGCGCGAGGGGGAGCGGCGCGAGTTCGCCAGGGCGCTTCAAGAGTTTGCGGTCTGGTGGGAGCAAAGCGCTGCCGACGGTGCTGCGTTCGTGGGCAAGGTCCAACCGTTTTTCCTGACCTATCACGAGGCAGACAACCTCGAACTCCAAAAGCAGCACGGCGCCCTGTGCGCGCGGGCGATGCAGCGCTGGTTCGAGCGGCAGCGCTTCACAATGGAGCCGCGGGCGCCGAGTGCGCGGCTGCGGATCGGTATCGTCTCGGCCGACATCCGCGCCCACTCGGTGTGGGTGGCGCTGATCCAGGGGTGGCTCGCGCACCTTGATCGCAGCCGGTTTGAAATGGGCATCTTCTGCCTGAATGGAGAGCAGGACGCCCAGACGGCATGGGCCAAGGGCAGTGCCGACTTCTTCGTGGGTGCGCCCCAGTCGCTCCACGGCTGGGTCGAGGCGATTCGACGCGAGAACTGCGCGGTCCTGGTCTATCCTGCCATCGGACTCGAGCCGCTGACACTGCAACTGGCGAGTCTGCGCTTGGCTCCCACGCAGATGAATGCCTGGGGCCATCCCGACACGTCGGGCCTGCCGACGATCGACTGCTACCTGTCGGCCGAGGCCTTCGAGCCTCCGGGGGCGCAGCAGCACTACTCGGAGACGCTGATCACCCTTCCGCATCTGGGCAATCCCTACCGGCGACTGGATGTCGTTGCCATCGCGCCCGACTGGGCAGTGCTCGGCATCGATCCAGCGCGGCCACTTCTCATCTGTCCGGGCTCGCCGTTCAAATACCAGCCGGACTACGACCCCGTCCTGGTCGCGCTCGCCCGTCGGCTTCCTGCCGCGCAGCTGGTGATGTTCCGTCCGGTACCCGGCGATATTTCCGAGCGCCTCGAAGAGCGGCTCACTCGAGCCTTCGACGAGGCGGCCCTCATCCTCAGCAACCATGTCCGGTTTCTCCCCTGGCAGAGTCTCGCGGGTTTCCACGGACTCATGCGGCACGCCGATGCCCTCTTAGACAGCATCGGATTCTCTGGCTACAACAATGTTGTGCAGGCCATCGAATGCGGTCTCCCCCCTGTGACCTTGGAGGGGCGCTTTCTGCGGGGGCGACTGGGCAGCGGTATCTTGCGCCGGCTTGAGATGCCCGAACTGATCGCATCGTCCGCCGAGGAGTACGTCGAGATCGTGCTGCGGCTGGTCGAGGACGACTCCTTTGCAAGGCGCTGCCGGCAACAGATCAGTGATCGGCAGGGCGTGCTGTTTGACGATGTGGCGCCCATCGCGGCCTTCGAGGAACTCCTCGTGTCGCGCGCCGGGTCATGAGGCAAGGGCGCAGACGCGGGCCTTCTTGCCCTCGCGGCCTTCATGACTCCCGGGGCCGCCGCGCTCGTCACGGCCGTTCGGGTTAGCGCCATGGATCACACCTTCGTCGTGCCCGTCTACGGACCGGCGCCCAATCTTGCGGCACTGCTCGGATCGCTCAAGGCCCAGGAGCCCACTGCCGGCAACATCATCCTCACCACGTCGACTCCGAGCCCGGCGCTCGAGGACCTGGCCCGCCATTTCGGCGTGTCCTTGCGCATCAATCCCCAGCGGCTCGATATCGCTGCGGACTGGAACTTCGCGCTGGGCAGCGCCACGACGGACCTCGTGACGCTTGCGCACCAGGACGATCTCTACGAGCCGGCGTACTGCGTGCGGGTTTCGGCCCTCTTGGAGCGCCATCCGGAAGCAGTCCTTGGATTTTGCGACTATCGAGAACACACGCCCGGGGGGCCCCGGGCCGCGAATCTGAATCTGCGTATCAAGCGCGCACTCTGCCAGAGGGCCTTTCGCGGCCGTGAGCTGGTGAGCGCGCGCGCTGACAAGGTGCGCCTGCTCTCCCTGGGCAATCCGATCTGCTGCCCGAGTGTCATGCTGGTTCGCACGCGCCTGCCGACCTTCAGCTTTCCCTCGGGATATCAGACCAATCTGGACTGGTCGGCGTGGCTTGAGCTTGCAGGCCGGCCGGGCGGCTTTGCCTATCTGCCCGAAGCCCTGGTCTCCAAGGGAGTCCATCCGGGCAGCGAGACGACGGCGACGATTGCCAGCCGCGCGCGCGAGCGCGAGGACCGCATGATCTTCGAGGGGCTATGGCCCGCTCCGGTGGCACGCTCCTTGGCCTGGGTCTACAAGCTCGGTTACCGGGCCAACCGGGTCGCGCCGCTCAGGTCTGACCCAGGCTGATGCAGACCACCCCGGCCGTCACAAAGACGATACCGATCCACTGGATGGGCGAGAGCGTCTCACCGTAGATGAGCCACGCGAAAAAGGCCATGAGGACGTAGAAAGCGGCGCCGACACTCGCGGTCGCGACCCCCAGCTTCATGCGCGAGATGAGGATCATCCAGAGGACATAGCCCAGGACCTGGAGGATCAGGGAGCCATAGACCCAGGGGGACTGGGCCGCGCTTGCGAGGAAAGGGACCATGCCGCCTAGCGAGCGCGGCGAGCCGATGTCTCCGAGGGCGCGCCGCAGGAGCAGCTGGCTCGCGACCGCGTTGACGGTGAGTACGACGACAAGGATTCGGATGAACATGGGGTTATCGGATGAAGGCGGTGGCGTAAGTGGGGCCGTCCCCGTCTTGGAGCGGCGTTTCCTCGTGGCGCAGGGGCCCATACGAGTCTTTCAGGAGCGCGACGAACTGCAGGCGTGAAACAAGGCTCACGCCCCGATGCCCGCAATGGGTTTGGCCCGACCAGAGTCGGAGAACGACGCGACGTGATCCGGGCTTGACGACCTTGAGGATGATCCTCCGGCCTGCAGGGTGTCGGCAAAGGGTCTGGATCGGGGCAGGCGAGTGCGCCCGCCTGACGATGGGAATGTGGTGCGTGAGCTTTGAGCGTCGGATGACTTCGGGATCGACGTATCCCCCCGCCAGGTCTTCCCCGATGCCGGTTCCAGCCAGGCGCGTCGCCCGGTCTGCCAGGCGGGGTGTGATCCCCTGTCCTTTCGAGGGCCCGGGGCCGATGGGGGGCGCGACGAAGTCATCGCTTAAGGCGGGGGGCTGCCCCGGCGGCTCGCCGACCTCACCCCCGGCGGCGAGTACGCAGGCTCTGGCGGGCAGGAACCCGGTCACTGCCCGCACGCTCCTCGGCAGGTCGACAGATCGGGCCGAGTCTGCGCGAGCGATCCGGCCGGCCAGAGGCGGGCCCAGGAGCGTTCGTGCCCGGTGGCCTAGCGGCATGGCTTTGTCCTGGGCGCGTCCGTTTGACACGATCTCAGCCGCCGACGATGGCGGCCGGGCTCTGCTGCGGGAAGGCTTGGCCGCTTCATATCCGGATTAAAACGATGTAGCCGAAGCTCATCAGCGGAAACAGCCACTCGAGCCCATTGATGATGCGTTGGCCGCCTCGAACCATGAGGCGGCGCACTCCCCTATTGCGCTGCTCCATCTCGGTGAAGCGCGCAAAGTAAGGAATGATGGACCAGTCCTCGAAACCGGCGCGCCGGCACAGCGTGGTAAGGGTCTTGTAGGAGAAGATACAAAGATGATCCGGATGCGTTGATTCACGCGAGCCGAGGGCGATCAGGCAGTTGTGCAGGGCGGTGGCATTGGGGGTCGACAGGATGAGAGTCACGCCGCGCAGTCTGGGGTTCGCTCGCAAGCTCGCGAGAAAGCCAAGGGGATTCTCGAGATGCTCGATCAGTTCGCCCGCGACGACCACTTCTGGCGAGGGGTCCAGTGCCGCCAGGAACTGATTCGTGGCGGAGCTGTCGACGTGCCGGATGATCGAGCGCGGTCCGGTCCTAAGGCCCTCTGGTGGAACCAGGTCGGAGCTGTCGATCCCTTCAACCGAGGCGGCTACCTTGCCGATTTCCTCATGCAGCCAGGTCCCAAGCCCGCGCTTGGCTGCAAATGCGGTTTCGTCCATGGCGCCCAGGTCGAGGACGCGCCGGCCGGTGCAATTCGCTGCGATAAAGCTGATCCGATCGACGGGCCGGGGCGGCGAGAGCCGCTCCAGCGGCGTGAATGCAAGCCGCATGCTCGGATTCTGGATGGGCGTTTGCTCCATCTAGACTTGTCCCGGCGTGGCGTGGGCCCCGCCGCCCGCGAGGGCCTGGAGGGTCAGGGAGCCAAAGACCCAGGGGGACTGGGCGGTGCCGGGGATGAGCGAGACCCTGCCGCTTAGCGAGCGCGGCGAGCCGCTGTCCCCGAGAGCGCGCCGCGGGAGCAACGGGCTCGCGACGGCGCTGCTGGTCGGTACGACGACAAGGATGCGGATGAACATGGGGTTAGCGGAAAAAGGCAATCGCGTAGTTGGGGCTGTCCCACTGGTGAAGCGGAGTCTCCTCGTGGCGCAGGGGCCCGATCGCGGCCTCCATGAGCGCGACGAGCTGCCGGCGCGACACGAGGCTCACACCCCGGTCTCCTGTGATGTAACGGTCCGACCAGAGTCCGAGAAGGGCGCGCGGTGAGCCGGGCTCGACGTCCTTCACGATGATGCGCAGATCCGGATTGCGATCCCACAGGGTTTTCAGCGACGCGAAAAAAGCCGGGCGGCTGGCAACAGGGATGTGGTGCATGACGTCCGCGATCACCACGGCGTCGGGATCGGTGCGCCCCTGCGCCAGGTATTCCTCGATGCCGGTTCCAGGCAGGCAAGTCACCCGCTCTGCGAACCGGGGTGCGATCCACTGCCCGACCTGCGGTCCTGGGTCGATGGTCGTCACCCGGAGGTCGTCTCGGAGCTCAAGCAGGTGATTCAGAGGTTCCCCATCACCGCCGCCGATATCGAGTACATGGGCTCCGGGGGGCAAGACGCCGGTCAGTGCCCGCGCCACCTTGTCGAGGTTGACGAACAGGTTGCGGTAGGCGCGGCCGATCGGCGGTGCCAAGCTCGGGCCGATCAGCTTTCGTATGCTAGGCCCTAGCGGCATGGTCTTGTCCGAGTCGCTGGCAGTTGATCCGACCCCCGCTGCGGGAAAGGGTGGTCGGGACCTGCCGAATGAGAGTGCCGCAGCCTCATATCCAGATCTGCACGATGTGTCCCAAGCAGATCAGCCGCAAGAGGCGATGGCGCCCATGGCCTAAGCGTTGGCCCCACCATTGCTTTCAAGCCCTCATGGTACGGCACGCGGGGCCTGTCCTCGAAGCCGCTCCGCCGGATGAGCGGGACAATCATCCTCTCGGATCCGAACTCCACTGGGGCGGGATCTGTCATTTCGCCCTCGCCTCGAAAGATGAGTGCGCAATGTATGGCAGCGGCATCGGGGGGCAGGAATTGCGAGTACAAAGCGTGCAGCGCACGCCGCGCAGCCTGCGGGTCTTGCGCAGGCTCAAATGAAAGGTCAGGCACTCGCGGAAGGCTTCCCCAGTTCGCAGTCCACGCCAACTTCGGCAGCGTCGCTGAACGTGCCCGGAGAGGCGATGCGCGAGCGGCAGCAGTTCCCACCTCGGCGCACGCTCCGAGCGGCAGTCCGGGCGCAGGACGACTTGCTCCCAACGTGTCGTTGTGACCTGCAGGTGCGGCTTTGGGGCGCAGGCTTGCTCCATTCACTGAGGTCCCGGCGTGGCGTTGGGCACGACGGTCGCGAAATAGTGACCATCGTGTCGGCCGCACGAAAGTTTCAAGGGGCCACGGGTCCAGTCTGCCTCGGTACCAATGTAGATGGCATCATCCCCCCGGACTGGGTCGACGAACTTGACCCAGCCCTTGCTGACCCAGGCCCTCAGATCGGTGTTCATGTAATAGCGCGCCCACGTCGTGCCATCATGTTCGGTGCGCAGTCTTCTCGGCTGGAAGAGCATGGGGCATGCATCTTCGACGCGATCAAGGATCAGGTCGACTTCCTGGCGCCGTGCCCGATCGGCATCCGGATCGACACTAGCGGGCACAACCCGGCAGGTCAGAAAGAGCACCGGGACCGCCGGCATGCCGGCCTCCACGACCACCTGCGGAACGCCGATCTCCAGGTCGCTTGGCAGGCCGCGCACGGCGATCGTCTGGCAATCGCTCGGATCGACCTTCAGGCCAAGACGCGCGAGCGACTGGTCCAGGCCCTCCCGGGTCGGGACGCGCTGGGCATCGATTGGGTAAAGTTGCGCCCCCCGGGTCAGAACCCGCAGATGGGGTGCATAGCGCTTGATCAGGGCGCGGACACGCGCGCCGGCGGCGCCATCCAGGGTGAGCGCATAGCCACCGGAATAATTGATGAACCCGGATGCCGGTGCGACGAAGGCCGCCAGAAATGAGTTCGACTGGGTGCCGGCCGTCAGGTAAAGATTCGCTTCACTCTCAAGCGAGGCCGGCACGGACACGTCAAGCCATGGGCCGCCCCAGGGGTAGGGATTCCAGCGCAGGTCGGCACCGATCCACAGTTCGCATCCCTGCAGGCCGAAGAGAGTGATGAGGGCATAAGCCAAGACCTTGCCGCTCGGAGCCAGGCGCCAGACGAGGGCGAGACAGACAACGCCCGCGATCGTGGCACCCGGCAGGAAATAGCGGCTGTTGGCCGAATAATCAAGCCATAGCACCCAATCGATCAGGAAGGTACAGCCCAATGCCAGCAGGGCCCGATCGGGGGGGGGCCAGCGCGTTACCGCAGCGCACGCTCCGCCTTCCCCCCGAGTGTTGCGCCTTCCGAGCGCCAAGGCGCCCCACAACACGGCAACGAGAATGAGCGCGGCATAGCGGATGTCCGGCGCGCTCAATTCCTCCTGCACGCGCCGCAGCGGCTCGACGATCGCGAACGGACGCCACAATGCGTTGGCGAGCGATTCAGGCAGGAACCGGTAGTGTCGAAGGGGTTCGGACGTGAACTGGGGCGAGCGAAAGACGTTGTTGAAGAGCGGGAACACGGGGTTGCCAAAGGTCGCCTCGAGGCGGCTCGCCCAGGACCAGACGAGTGACACGTAGGTTCCTGCGAGCACGGCGCCAAAGCCGGCCAACCTGAAAGAGGCCTGGCGCCAGCCGCCGGGGAGAAGCACGATGAGCGCGAGTGCTGCGACGCTGTGTACCGCATTGGTGAGCTTGAGCGCGCAGGCTCCGCCCAGAATCGCCGCCGCCAACAAGACATGAAGCGCACCTGGCCTTCTGAACTGGCGTAGCAGCACGAGCCAGCCGGCGAGGACCAGGATGGCAGTCGTGATGTCGATCGAGCTCGAACCGATCTGCTGCAAGACGACCGGGTTGCACAGAGTGAAGAGCGCGGCGCCAACGCCGATCCAGGAGGCGCCAGGGCTCGGCCGCGCCGGGCCGACCAGCAGGGCCAGTTCGTAAGCCAACCAGAGCAGGCTGCTGTGGACCACGGCCAGCACGCTCGCCGCCGCCAGCGCGGGAATCTTGGATGCGACCAGGAGGTAGAAGGGCAGATAGGCGTACGGCACGAAGTAACTCTGCGGCCCGGCAGCGAAATAGTCCTGGGCAAAGCGATCTGTCCAAGCCTCGAGCCCCGCGTACAGGTGATAGTGGATTGCGTCCCAGGGCATGTCCTTGCCGAGGAGGAAGTTGCACAGGAGGCAGGCCAGGGTACACAGGGGATAGACCACGAGCCGGTGGGGAGCGGGTATGCCGGCCGCGGCCAGCACCGGGAATGCCGGTGCGAGAGGCGGGTTGAGCGTGGTTCTGTCAGCCATGCTCAGCCTGCCTCGCCTTGTGGCTGGATATCGATGAAGCCGAGGATAAATGACGCGAAGATGATTTCGGCGCCGGACAGGATCAAGGTCACCGAGGGGATCGCAACCCGCATCATCGCCTCAGGGTCAAGCGCCTCAAGACGCACGCGGGCCCAGGTGTCGACCGAATAGGCGGCCAACGCAAGCCCCGCTGACGACAGCGACAGGCCAAGCAGGATGCCCCGTTCGAGAGAGAACACGTTCAGAAAGCGCGCGAGGGACGGGGTGATGGGGAGGAGCTTCTTGACCACACCGATGGTCCGTGCGACGAGCGAGAACAGCACCAACTGTACCCCGAGCACGGTCGCGGCTCCCGCGTAGAGCATGGTGTGGATGTCAAAGCCGACAGCGCCGATGACCACCGTGCCGCGCAGGATGGCTGCTTCTGCCACGGTTCCCAATCCCGCCAGAAGCAGGCCCGGATAGAGCATCAGCCAGCGTGGGCTCATCATGAGGAGGTAGCGCAGATGTCGCCATCCGTCGCGCCAGCTGCGCAGATGCGGAGGCCGGGTCCGCCCCGCCGGTGACAGCACGGTCGGAACTTCCGTGATGCGCCAACCGGCGAGCGTGGCCTTGACGATCATCTCGCTTGCGAATTCCATGCCCTGGGCGGTGAGCCCAAGATCGAGTGCCGCCGCGCGCTCGACCCCGCGCAACCCGCAATGAAAATCCCCGAGGCGCGAGGAGAAGAACAGCCGGCCGATGAAGCTGAGGACAGGGTTGCCGAGGTAGCGATGCAGGGGCGGCATGGCGCCTGGCAGGATGCCGCCCCGAAAGCGGTTGCCGATCACGAGGGTATTACCGGCACGCAGTGCCGTGACAAAGTCTTCGAGCCTCGAGAAGTCATAGCTGTCGTCGGCATCGCCCAGGATTACGAAGCGGCCGAGCGCCGCGGCCAGTCCACCCCGCAAGGCGCTGCCATAGCCCTTCTGCGCAATGGGCACCACGCGTGCCCCCGCAGACCGGGCCAGTTCGGGCGAGCCGTCCGAGGACCCGTTATCGGCTACCAGGACCTCGCCATCGATTGCCGCCTGCTGCAGAAAGCCGCGCGCCTTCTGTACGCAGGTCACTATCGTTTCCGCCTCGTTCAGGCAGGGCATGAGGATCGTGAATTCCAAAGGGCGGTCTCTGTTGCGATGCGATGCCGGGTCGAACTGGATCCAGATTGAATAATAAGGGCTGGCACGCGCCGCTTTCCCGGAGCCGCCAAAGTGTAACCCAGCAGGCAGCATGGACAGGCCGGGCGCACCAGGCTGTGTGTACCGCGCGCCACAGCGAGGCGGTGCGCGCCCTGGGTCCAACGCCGGCCGCACCCCCGCCACCGGGCAAAACGTTTTGGAGTGCTGGAAAACACCCTCTGCTCTGCAGATGGGCCAGGATTCGGCTGGGCGATAGTCAGAAGTGTCCCAAAGCGGATGACGCAGCGCGCCTCCACTCTTCGACTCGCTTGATTTACCCGAGTGCCTGGCTTGTCCGGGAATTCCCCGCAATGGAGAACAGTATGATGATTGGCAGCATCAATCAAACACCCGCATTGACCAGCCTACAGGCCTCCACCGGCACGTCTGCGTCAGGCAGCAACCCGACCGCGGCCGTCGATGGCGATGCAGGTACCCACGTCCATCATCATGGCCATGGCTCGGGCATGGTGAAGGATATTCTTGCGGCCTTGGCCGACAGCGGCGTGGGCGCGAGCGCCGGTGCGGCCTCAACCGGCTCCAGCGCAACCTCCACCCAGGACCCAACTCAGGCCGCTCAGGCGCTGCAGCAGTTTATGCACGATCTCATCCAGACCCTGCAGAGCAACACGGGCAGCCAGGCCTCGGGGAGTTCCGGGGTGGGCGCAAGCACCGCCGCCTCGAGCACTGCAGGTTCCCAAGCCTCTCCCTACAGCAGTATGGAAAGTGCCCTGCAGAGCCTTGTTGGCGACCTGAACTCAGGTGCCAGCAGCAGCAGCAGGGCGCTCGGCAACCTGCAAAGCGACTTCCAGAACCTGGTGACGGCCATGGGCGGTGGGTCAGCCAGTGCCACCGGCGCGACCAGCAGTGCCAGCAGCACGAGTTCCAGCCCATCACTGCAGACGTTTCTGACAAATCTTCTCGAGACCCTCCAGACCAATCCGACGAGCGGGAGCACAGTTGGCAGCACGCTTGCCGCACAGGCTTAGGTCCGCGCCTGGTTCCAGGATCCGCGGCATCTCAACCGAGCACCTTGGGCCTGCACCCGCCTACTCCACGGGGTGCGCGGATCAATGTCCGNNGCGTTTCGTAGCGGTCCTTGTGTGCCCATCGGGCATGGCCCGTGACCGAAGCTTCGTTACAGTGCAGCGCATCGGCGAGTACCCCCTTCTTCCTCGAGAGCGTTGCCGCGCTCCATGGGGGCGATCGCCCTGACCGCCGTGCAGCCGTCGCGCGTGCGCTCAGTCTCGGGTGATGCCCCGCCAACCGGTCTCATCCACAAAAGCAATCCGATATCTCAAGCCCCGTGCGGGTCACGGTGCAGGCGCGCGGCGTTGGCAAACACAGACCCGGGGAAATCTCGGCTGAGCCTCTTGGGATCAGGGTCGTGCATCCCGGGTGAACCTCGACCCCCTGATGCCTGCCCGGTACGATCTCGCCGGCGAAGTCGCTGGGCTTCAGTCCCGGTGTGGCAGGCCTATGGGCACCTAGGAACCTAGGTCTGGACTCGAAAGATGGTTCCCAAATTAAGCGGTCCCGGCCGTTGGGTGCGAGGGCGTTGATGGCGATGTCGAAGGACCCGAATGGCCTTGGAACACTCCGCTGCGCCGGCAGATCCAAAGCAACACCAGCATTCCGAGCACCAAGACCGGCATCGAAAAAAGGCTACCCTCCGGTCCTACGCTGCCGCCACTGAGAAGGGGCGCGCCGATGGCGTGGCTCGTCATCAGGTGGCCGGCAGAAACAAGGCCGCTGTCGGGCGTCCCATAGAGGTAGCTCTGGCCCCAGTCCCACCCGGCGTGCACGCCGATGCCAAACCAGAGCGAACCACTCGCACGAAACACGAGACAGAAGACCACGCCTGCAACGAAGACCTGAACAAGCCCCAGCTTGGATTCGCCCGGATTACCCATGTGTGCGGAGGCGAAGAGCAGGGACCCGATCACCGCCGCGGGCCAGAATCCCATGCCGCGGGCAAGGGTTGTCTGGACATAACCGCGCCAGACCGTCTCTTCCACGATTCCGGTCAAGGTGAAGACTAAGAGCCAGACCAGCGCGTAGGCGAGGGCACTCGTGCCTTGCAGCCCGAGGCCGTCAAACGCCCAATATCCGCCCAAGGCGAGGATGGCGATAAGTATCGATAAAGTGGCCACGCCTCCCAGCGCGCCAAACACGAACCGACGCCCCACCGGACCGGCAAGCCCATAGGAGAGGACCGAGCGGCCTTCGATGCGCGACATGATGCCAATGGACAAGGCGACCGGGAGGAGTTGCAGGCCCTCGCCCGCAAGGGCGAACCCCGGCTGAATTTCCCCCGTCGGAATCCCATTCAGATGGAACAGGATCCGAGCGAGCGTGAACAGTCCAAAGCTGATGAGGCCATAGATGAGGACAAAGATCAGAAAGCTCCAGCCACTTCGAATCCCCTCCGGCCCGCGCAGACTCCAGATTCGAGGGGGCCGTGCTGATTTCAGGGTCGAGTCCATGTGAACATCCATTTCGAGGTTTGCAAGGAGATGCAGTCAGACTGATGTGATCCTGTCGATAACGATGCGCCACAGACGACCTGATGCGCCACTCGCGGCATGGAATGAACCGCGAATCGCAAGTTACTCGAGCAGCCTTTGCGGAGTGTCTTGAACGGAAAACGTACGAACACAATTTCGATTCGCCAACATTTGCTGCAATCTCGGCCCGTCTCGGGAGCCTGTATAGCCACAGTTTAGATCTGCGCTTGAGCGCAGTCGATGGTGCGCGCTTTGGGTGGGGGACGCGTGGGCGCCTCCTGCGGCGGCGTCAACCCGGGATCTACCCGCCCCACTTGGTCAGATAGTCACGATAACTGGACAGCCACGGCTGGGATCCATAATTCTGGACACTCTCGTGAACGATCGAGATAGGCGCCGTGCCCATACGTAAGTCCGCGGCTTCGAATTGCCGACAGAAGTCCATGTCATAGAAGTGAAAGTCAAAGCGCTCATCAAAGTAGATTTCATGTTCAATCAGGACATGGGAACGGCAGGCGAGAAATACGCCGTCGAGCAACTTCACCTCGGCAGAGTGCGGTCCTAGGACGCTTTGAGTCCCGCTTGGGAAACCGTGTCCGCTCGCAATCGCGCCCGACAGGATCCCAGATGAGGCGGGTGTCCACTGGGTATCGACATAGCACCATGTCGGCTGATAGGGAATGCGCTCGCGGCATCCGACCACGCCGACGAGATCAAATGAGACCAACGCGGCACGCAGGCGCTCGATGCAGAAGAAATCCGTCAGAAATATGTCGTCGTGAGCGAAGACGAGGATCACAGGATTGTCCTTGGCCTTGCGAATCTCAGTGTTATAGATCTGCGGCAGTCCGAGTGTGTTCTCAGGATAGACGCTAAGCTGGATCTCGCCACTGGGTACGATGAATTCCAGCGACCGCGACAGCGCGGACTCCTTGGAGAACAATTCCGGCGATTTCCGAGTGGCACAGACAATCCGCACGGGTTCCATGAGTCACCTAAGGGAGGTTCTTCGATCGATTGGGGGGCTAGATCTGCGGGGCCTGCGCACCTCTCCGTGGAATCCGCAACTGCTAATTCATGGATAGCCACGCCGCGCTTCCACGTCCCACGATTGTATCCCTTCTCATTTCCAATCTGTCTTGAGCGACGCTGACCTACGGGTCGAAGTTCACCGCGATCAACACTCCGCTTGAAGCTTCTTGCTGACCGGCCTGTAGTAAATCGAAGTCTTCCCATGAATTACCCCCGCTAAGCGCTCTGCGGCGCCGTAACGGGGGTTTCCTGTTTCCGCCACCCGTGCACACCCGCCTTAAGGCGGGTGCGGCTTAGTTGGATCTCCACAGGCGTAGCCTCGAGAACACGCTCTCGAAGCCGTTCGGACCATCCCGGCCCTACGTCCTTACCTTCCCCCTTCCCTCCATCGCCCACTTTGCGAATCGCACATCTGCCAAGGGTCGCTGAATTGAGCGCAACGGGCCATGACACCAACGCGTCATTTTCTGTGCAGTGGCAGAAGACGGCCTGGCCAGAGTGCCGAGGCACGATCTCGACGAGCCGGCCTTGGTCGCACCCGAAAGCATTGTGCTGGGATCATCACGACTATCTCGGGTCGGTCGGCGGCCTGAAACTCGAGGGCCGGAGCGGATAGCGCAACGGTGCGCGACCAACTGGGCGTCGATAGCCGCCAGGCGACTTCACCCGGCGGCGCTTGACCCCCTCCTCGCGCGTCGCGCCCAGGACGGGGAATGCGTGCCGCTTTGTTCAAGCGCGCGGCGTTCACCCGTCAACCAGGTAGCCGCCACCTATGGTGCGGTCGGCAATTATGTGCGCCACCGCACAGAGCAGCGTTTTGGCCTTTCCTACCCTGCCGAAGGGCCAGTCGCCGCGATTGGGCTCGATCGCCGGCCGGACGCATTTGGCAGGGGGAACCGTGGGAGATCAAACCAGAGGGCGCTCAGATTCGATGACCCGTGCCAAGGCGCTCGTGACCTCGTGCGTCGCGGCTACGGTCATTGCGCTCGGCCTGGGCTACTGGGCGATCGATTCGCCCCAATTGGCTAGTGCAGAACAGGCGCCTGCTGTCGCGCCGGCTTCCTTTGCGATACCGGTAACCCTGAGCAGTCCCATACAGGCTGGCGGTTACTCCCCGACCACCACTTCGGGGATTGCGGACCAGCTACGGACGAGGGACGAGACCGCCCACGCTTACTCTCACTACGTCGGCGAGATCCAGAGTCAGCTCGTGGTGCTAAAGCGCTCAGGCGACGTTCAAAGCGCACGGCTGAAGCGAGACTATGAGAGTCGGAATTTGGAACGGCTCGAGTCCGACGCCCAGACCTGGAGGGAGGCCGCGTACAGCGCCGAGAAGAGCGTCGGTGGAGTCATCGCCACCCAGAACGTCAGCGTTGAAGATGGGGCCCGTTTTCGAATCGTCCTGGAGACCGCCCAACAGTTCATCCTTGACTATGAAACCATGATGGTGGAGATCTCGGTGAATGCCCATGCGGGGATCGTTACGACCAGCGAGCTTGAGCGGGACGTCGTAGTGGCCACCCGCGCGCACCAGGCCTTCGAGAAGGCCGTGCTTGATGGCTACAAGCACTTCGGGTACGCCAGAGCCCAGATCGATCAGGCCACCATGCAGATCAAGTAAGCGAACCCTACGGCTGCCAGGTGACCAGGTCGCCCGGTTGCGATCGCGTCCGAGTTGTGGACGGGGCCCCCGGTGGCCGGGACAGGTCCGGTTCGACTGTGGGTGCGCCGGGATGAGCTTCGGCTGGTTCGCCGCTTCCCGGAGTTCGAAGTTGGAATTCTCCGTCTTCTTGTTACGCCCCACGGCCGCGGCGCGGATCTGCTCGAGTTCGCGCAGCATTGCATTGATTTTGCAGTACCAACAGACAATCTCGCGGCAGACCAGAAAAATGAGGACGAGGACCGCGATCGCGACCTGATGGGTCTCAGTACTCATGCCCGTTCAGGGAAACCACGCCGCGTTCGTCAGAGAACTCAACACGCCTCGATCTCCGGTACGCGGCGCTTGGCGGACCGGCCGAACGTGGAGGGGTCTTCAGCTGCTCCCACCCGAGGCGGTGTTACCCTCGGCTCCCCGATTTCGGTAGTATCTTTTGATGCAACAGCTTCCACGGCTCGCTATGGGCAGCGATCTTCAGGCGGTCGAGGACATCGTCCGAACCGCATATTCCCGCTATGTGGCCCGCATCGGACGAGAGCCCGGACCCATGCGCGACGATTATCGCCTCTTGATTGCTGAACGTCGCGTGTCTGTGATCGAGCATGAAGGTTGTGTACAAGGGATCCTCGTACTCATCCCCCAAACTGACGCAATGCTTCTGGACAACGTGGCCGTCGCGCCTGCAGCGCAAGGCTTGGGCTTGGGACGCAAGCTGCTGGAGTTCGCAGAACAGGCCGCGGTCGCTTCAGGGTTCCGCTCGATTAGGCTCTACACGAACGAGGCTATGACGGAGAATATCGCGCTCTATTCCCGCGCGGGCTATGCTGAAACACACAGAGTTGAGGAGAATGGGCTGAAAAGAGTCTACATGGTCAAGCCTCTCGCCTAAGCGCCTTGCGCAGATCGGACCTGCCGAATGACCACTTAGATGCTTTTCATTCTTGTCGGACTTCATGGCTGGAGGCACATGCTCCTCAACTTTCTCTGGCTCAAGAAATCCTCCCCGCCGATTCCCGTCGTTTGTGTGCATAGTATTCAGGAGGTCCACGCGGCCCACTAGTTGGGCGGGCATCAGAGCATGGGTGATCGCGATTCCCAAATTTCCAAGTTCCGCGCAGTTTTCAACATCCACGGCTGTTACCTCGAAGTTCGCGCGAATCCGCGCCTCGAGGCCTAACCACATCACGCCGCGGATAGCGACCCAGCTCTTACCAGCGCGCAGCGCTTTCGCACCTCTGGCAGGAGGTTTTCTCATGTTGAAGCGGCGCGATAGCACGGTGGCTTCGATTTAAGTACCGCCCTTCACGCCGCAACTTGACGGAGGGGTGAAAAATGGCGACCTGTGTATTGCCAGTGGCCCTCCCAGGCGTCGGACGGCGAGGGACAGCTGGCACATCAAGTAAATTGCCCCGGCAGCGCCCAAATTAAAAAAGGGTTAGCCGACGCTAACCGGCTAACCCTTTGTGCTACTGGTGGCGGATCAGGGACTCGAACCCCGGACCTGCGGATTATGATTCCGTCGCTCTAACCGGCTGAGCTAATCCGCCAAAGCAGGAAATTGTCTCCTGAAAAGGGGATCCCGGTCAAACCGACCGGGAGGGCGCTCCCAAGTCTGCGCATCTCTCCTGCGTCAGGACCGAACCCTGGCTGAGTCGTGACAGGCGACTCCCGAGCACCGCCTCGCTATGAGTTTGACAGAATGTCGACGTCCTTGGTCTCGCGAACGAAGATCATACCCACCACGAACGAGAAGCCTGCGACCGCGATCGGATACCAGAGGCCTGAATAGATGTTTCCGTTCAGGGCGACCAGGGAGAAGGAAATCGTGGGCAGGAACCCGCCGAGCCAACCGTTGCCGATGTGGTATGGCAATGACAGCGACGTGTAGCGGATGCGGGTCGGGAACATCTCGACGAGCATCGCCGCAAGGGGTGCGTAGACCATCGTCACATAGATCACCAGGATCACGAGCAGTACCAGCACCATGAACCACTGTAGCTGCGCCGGATCAGCCTTCGCAGGATAGCCAACCGCCTTGATCTCCGCGCTCAAAGCCTTGCTGAATTCGGCGAACTTGGTCTTGAACTCGGGCGCCTCGAGCGGGCCGCCTTCGAAACTGTCGACCGATTTCTCGCCGAGCTTGACGGTCGCGACCGTTCCCGCCGGGGCAGGCTGCACGGTATACGACACGGAGGCCTTGGCGAGGACCGCAGTCGCCAGATCGCACGAACTGGTGTAGTTCGGTTTCCCCACCGGCCGGGCGAACAACTCGAACTGGAAGTGGCAGCTCTCGGGATCGGCGGTGACGACGACCGGCGCCTTCTCCTGGGCAGACTCGAGCGCGGGGTTCGCATAATGGGTCAGCGACTTGAAGATGGGAAAGTAGGTCAGTGCCGCAAGCAGGAAGCCCACCATGATGATGGGCTTGCGACCGATTTTGTCCGACAGCGTGCCGAAGATGACGAAGAACGGCGTGCCGATGATGAGCGCGCCACCGATCAGAAGATTCGCGGTGATGGGGTCGACCTTCAGCGTTGAACCCAGGAAGATGAGGGCGTAGAACTGGCCCGCATACCAGACCACAGCCTCACCGGCAGTCAATCCCAGCAGAGCCAGGATCACGATCTTCAGGTTCGACCAGACCGCGAAGGAGTCTGTAAGCGGGGCCTTGGAGCCTCGTCCTTCTGACTTCATCTTGCGAAACGCCGGCGATTCGGAGAGTGACAAGCGGATCCAGACCGAGATGGCGAGCAGGGCGATCGAGACCAGAAATGGAATTCTCCAGCCCCAGACTGCAAATTCGGCCTCCCCAAGCCACGTTCTCGTGCCGACAATGACGAGGATCGACAGGAGCAAGCCCAGCGTTGCAGTCGTTTGAATCCAACTCGTATATGCGCCACGTTTGCCCACCGGAGCGTGTTCGGCGACATAGGTTGCCGCGCCCCCATACTCTCCGCCGAGAGCTAAGCCCTGCAGCAGGCGAAAGCCGATCAGCAAAATGGGCGCAGCGATACCCAGCGTGTCGTAGTTCGGTAAAAGGCCGACGACAAACGTCGACAGGCCCATAAAGAGGATGGTGATCAGGAACGTGTATTTGCGCCCCACCAGGTCTCCGAGGCGTCCAAAGACGATGGCGCCCAAGGGCCGCACGGCAAACCCGGCGGCGAACGCGAGGAAAGCAAAGATGACCTGGGAGGTGTCGTTCAGCGCGGTGAAGAACTGTTTGCCGATGATGACATACAGGGTTCCGAACAGATAGAAGTCATACCATTCGAAAACCGTCCCGAGTGACGACGCGAAGATCACCTTTCTCTCCGCTGACGTCATTGGCGCGCTGCTGGCAGTAGCCATGACTCCTCCTTGTGGAAACTTTTTTTGGGCCGAAATTACGCCAGCCCGATTCTTGGAGGCGAAGCTTACGGTTACCTGACAAAGCCTGCGGGCCAGCCTTACGGGAAAACCCCTAGCGCTGGGCCTCGCCAGGCGCATTTGCATCAAGCGGAAACTGGACCGTGATGGATGTCCCCGGGCGCTTGGGGTCCTGCGGGGNNCGGTAGAAGCGCTCGAAGACCAGGGCGCGCTCGGCTTCCGCGATCCCGGGCCCGTTGTCTAGCACTTCAAGGCGTGCCCAGTTGGCGTGCGGGTCCGCGCTCACCCGCACGGTCACAGCGCCCTCGATCTGCGTGTAGCGGATCGCGTTATCGAGCAGATTCTTCAGGAGTTCACGCAAAAGGACCGGGTCGCCCTTAACCAGGACCGGCGCATCCGTCCCCTCGAAGCCCAGATCGATGCGCCGCTCCAGGGCTGCCGGCACCCAGTCCCTGAGAACATCGCGTGCCAGTTCTCCAAGGTCAATCACTGCCTGTCCGAGGGGAGCCTCCGAGCGGTTCTCGGCCCGTGCCAGCGAGAGCAGCTGGTTGACAAGTCGGGTCGCCCGAATGCTGCTCGTTGCCAGCTGCTGCAGGCTGCGCTTCAACTCGATCGGATCGTTCTCGCGCAGCGCCAATTCGGCCTGCGTCCGCAGACCAGCCAGAGGTGTGCGCATCTGGTGTGCCGCGTTCGCGATGAAGCGGCGCTGGTCCTGGATGTTGCCGTCAAGGCGCGCGAGCAGGTGGTTAAACGATTCGACTAGTGGCGCGACCTCTTCTGGAGTCTCGCGGGGATCGATCGCCTGACGATCGTTCGGGCCGCGCGCCTGGATCTTCTCCTGCAGCCGGGCGAGCGGACGCAGCCCGCGCGACAAGCCGAACCACACCAGAACCACGGCGATCGGCAGGATCAGAAACTGGGGCAGGATGACGCCCTTGATGATCTCATTGGCCAACTGCGCGCGCTTGCCGAGCGTCTCGGCGACCTGGATGAGCGGGGCCCGCTCCGTGGGACTCTGCCGGGCGTCCAGCACCGTGTAGGCAATACGAACCTCCTCGCCGCGCACCAGAGCGCTGCGAAAGCGCACGATACCCGCAGCCAGTGACTCCACTTCGGTCGGTGGGGGCAGTTCCGCATCGCCTCCGACCAGTTCTCCGTGAGTGCCAAGCACCTGGTAGTAGGTGCGATCCGCGTCGTCGGCCCGCAACAGGTCGCGGGCAGGCAGCGGCAAGGAGAGTCGCGTCTTGCCGTCGTCGCTCTTGACCAGCTGGGCGAGGACAGTGACGCCAGCCTCGAGATTGCGGTCAAAGGGGACGTTGGCGATCGATGCCGCGACCAGGTAGGTCGCAGCGATGCTCATGGGCCAGACGAGCAGGAGCGGTGCGAGCATCCAGTCCAGGATTTCACCGAACAAGGAGCGCGCCTGCGTCGCGCTTGAAGGCCCGGCGCGGGACTCCGGCGTCCCGGCAGGCAGGGCGGTGATGGCCGGGGCCTCAAGGGGTTTCATAGCGCCTCGCCGGCCCGGGGATGCTGGTATTTTTCGAGGCAGTATCCGAGTCCGCGCACGGTCGCGATCCGGATCCCTTCCACCTCGATTTTCTTGCGCAACCGGTGCACGTAGACCTCGATCGCATTGTTGCTGACCTCTTCGCCCCATTCGCACAAGTGATCGACGAGCTGCTCTTTGCTGACGAGGCGCCCGCCGCGCTGCAGGAGAATCTCGAGGAGCCCGATTTCGCGCGCTGACAGCTCGACGACCTGATCATTCAGGTAGGCCATGCGTCCAACCTGGTCGAAGGTCAACGGACCGTGGCGCATCACAGTCGGGCCGCCCCCGGCGCCGCGCCGGGTCAGCGCCCGCACCCTCGCTTCCAGTTCAGAGAGCGCAAACGGCTTGGCCATGAAGTCATCTGCGCCAAGATCCAGCCCCTTGACGCGCTGCTCGACGCTGTCAGAGGCGGTCAGAATCAGGACCGGCAGGTGGGAGTCACGCGCGCGCAGGCGCCTCAGCACCTCAAGGCCCGGGAGTCGGGGCAGACCCAGATCGAGTATCAGGAGATCGAATTCCTGGGTGGAGAGCACGACATCCGCGTCGCTACCGCTTTTGACGCAATCGACGGCATAGCCGGACTGTCTGAGCGAGCGAGACAGCCCGTCGACCAGGACGCTGTCGTCCTCCGCGAGGAGAATTCTCACGCGGTGCTCCCGGCATTTAGGGCATCCGCCCCGAGCCGAATCGATCGCTTGCTCAAAATCGCGGAATCGCTTATCTTAGTGAACAATTGTTCCCCAATGGCGGCCAATGGCGGCTGTTGAGCCTGCGGCGGCGATCGTGCTCATGCGGCCAAGCGGCGTTCGCGTCGAACCTCAGCCAGTCCCGAAAGTGCATGGCTTATCGTCCCGAGTTCTCGTGGCGGGATGCGCTCCGGATACCCTGCCCTCGTGCGTGTCGCCGGAGTGATTGTAGCGAAGTTGGCGCGCCAGCTTCGCTGGATTTGCGGGCCCGTGTGCACCTCAGGTGGCGGGGCGCTCGAGAGCCGCTTGCAGCACCCGTCCCTTGATCTGCGCAGGCGGGTTATGGACACCGTCGCATCGCGACGGGCGGCATGAATGTATAGGGTATATTTGGCGTGGAATATTTGGCTTGGAATTTATGCGCGCAACCGGCTCCTCGCAAGGGAGGGGTAGCGATGTTGTCGCGGTTCCAGCGCAGGCGCCGCCAGGGCGCACGCTCGGGCCGAATCACTGGGAGTATTCATGGAAGAAGGTAAGGCGAAATCCGCGGCCGGTTCAGAAAAGGCCAAGGCGCTTGCAGCGGCCCTGTCGCAAATCGAGAAGCAGTTTGGCAAGGGCTCCATCATGCGCCTGGGCGTCGGCGAGGTGGTCGACGACATCCAGGTCGTCTCGACCGGATCGCTCGGCCTCGATATCGCACTGGGGGTGGGCGGTCTGCCACGCGGCCGGGTGGTGGAGATCTATGGTCCCGAGTCATCGGGCAAGACGACGCTTACGCTACAGGTCATCGCCGAGATGCAGAAGATCGGCGGGACCTGCGCTTTCATCGATGCCGAGCACGCCCTCGATCCGCAGTATGCGCAAAAGCTCGGCGTGAACCTTCAGGAACTCCTGATTTCCCAACCCGACACCGGGGAGCAGGCTCTTGAGATCGCCGACGCCCTGGTGCGCTCGGGTTCGGTCGAGCTGATCGTCATCGATTCAGTCGCAGCCTTGACGCCCAAGGCGGAAATCGAGGGCGAGATGGGCGACTCCCTGCCAGGTCTGCAGGCACGACTCATGTCGCAGGCGCTGCGCAAACTGACGGGGACCATCAAGCGCACCAATACACTCGTGATTTTCATCAACCAGATC
>PLEY01000012.1 GCA_003136595.1 Burkholderiales bacterium | reverse complement strand
CCTGCGTCACAGTAGTTGTCACCCCGCTCCGCTCTGCTGAGCGCGAGTGGGGAGCACGCCGAGGGGGCGAAGAAAGGCGACGCTGCTCGTGCAACCGTACTCTGAATCGTTCAAGAAGAAGATGGTCCAGCGCATGTTGCTTTCGAACGGACCGTCGGCAACCGCGCTCTCGAAAGAGGTCGGGGTGCCGCAGTCGAGTCTGTCGCGGTGGCTCAAGACGTTGGGTAGGGTCGATTCCGTGCCGAACGACAATGAGGAAAGCCGCGGCCCGCGCCGCCCCGAGGACTGGCCTGTCGCCGAGCGTCTTCGGGTGGTGGCGGAGGCGGAGAAGCTGAGCGACGAGCAGCTCGGCGAGTTTCTCCGTCGAGAAGGCCTGCACGAAGAGACGCTCGAGGGCTGGCAGGCGGCTGTGCACGCAGCCCTCGCACCCGCGTCGTCGCGCGCGAGCGCACGGGCGGACAAGAAGCGCATCGAGAAGCTGGAGAAGCAGCTCGCGCGCAAGGAGCGGGCGCTTGCCGCCGCCAACGCCGTCGTGGCACTCCAAAAAAAAGTCCACGCGCTGTTGGGGGACGCGGACGACGACACGCCGTCGGAGACCGACGAATGATCCTCGCGGGCATCGCCGAGGCGGTGAGCGCTGGCGCAACGCGCGAGCAAGCCTGCGCAGGCGTCGGCTTGAACGCTCGCACGGTTGCCCGCTGGGGCAAGAACCCCGACGGCTGCGATCTTCGCGCCGGTCCGAAGACAACTCCGGCGCACACCCTTTCCGAGGCTGAGCGCACCCGCATCGTGGAGCTCGCGACCTCCAAGGAGTATCGCAATCTCTCGGTCCGGCAGCTCGTGCCGAGGCTCGCGGACACGGGCGTGTACGTGGCCTCCGAGTCGAGCTTCTACCGCGTGCTGCACGACCAGGACCTGATGGCGCACCGGAGCCCGGCGCGCCCCAAGACCCACAGCAAGCCGCGGAGCCACGTCGCCACGGGGCCGCGTCAGGTCTGGAGCTGGGACATCACCTACCTGCGCGCGCCGGTGCGCGGGACCTTCTATTACCTGTACCTGCTACTCGACATCTGGAGCCGCAAGGTCGTCGGCTGGCAGGTACACGAGGAGGAGTCGGCCGACCTGGCCGCCGCGCTCACCGAGAAGTCCTGCGCCGACGAGGGCGTCTCCCGCGGCGCCCTCGTGCTGCACTCCGACAACGGCGGACCGATGAAGGGCGCCACGATGCTCGCAACCCTGCAGCGGCTCGGCATCGCGACCTCCTTCAGCCGGCCGCGCGTCAGCGACGACAACGCCATCTGCGAGTCGATCTTCCGCACGCTCAAGTACCGCCCTGGCTTCCCTCGCAAGCCCTTCGCCTCGCTCGACGACGCCCGCCGCTGGGTCGCCGACTTCGTCGCCTGGTACAACGGCGAACATCTGCACAGCGCGCTGCGGTACGTCACGCCCAGCGACCGCCACGACGGCCGCGACAAGGCGATCCTCGCCAAGCGTCATCGCGTCTATCGCGAGGCCAGGAAGGGCACGCCACGGCGCTGGACGAGAGACACGAGGAACTGGAGGCCGATCGGAAACGTGACCCTCAACCCAGAGAAAACGGACTCCCCGGCCTGAACGAGATCACGCGACAACTATCTTGACGCTCACCGGCCTGGCCCAAGGGTACGCCAACAACGCGATCGACTGGGCCGTGAGCGCGTACGGCATCGACCTCAGCAACGTCTCGCGGCCCGACCCGAGCGGCAACGGGATCACATTCAACCCAAACCTCTCGCAGCCAGCACAGTCCTCTCTTGATTCACAAGTGAGCCCGAACAAGGTGTTCGCCTCCATTGGTCCGCCCGCGTTCGAGTCGCCCGGATGGCTCGGCTCATCGATCGCCCACGAAGCGGAGGCTCACGGCAACCAGGCCAGGACGGGCACTTGGTACACGGACCCGACCGGCTCGACGCTCAACGAGGCTCAGGCGTGGTTCTACGAGTACAGTCAGCGCGGACGCTTCGGGCTCTCGCAAGATGAGTCCACGCGGATCTACAACTACTACCTCGGCCTCTACACGGACTTGGTTGGAATCGATCCCCTCTACGGACAACGACTCAACCAAGGCAATTTCAGCCCAGTCCCGTGAGGTCAGGCGCCATGAACCACCAAGCGCTCGCGGCCATCGTAGTCTGCCTCACTGGATGCGTGTCAGCGGGCGCAGCAAGTCCTTCGGCGGCCGCGCCTCGCCTCAGGTTCGAGATCCACATCCCGGACCAGGTGAGTAGCGGCCAGGTGGGCAATCCCGCGCAGAACGCGGGGCGGCCCGTCGAGATGTCCTTGACCAACGTGTCCGATCGCACGCTGTGGATCAACACGCTGACGCGGGTGGGGCCGTCGATGTCCGGGATGCACGAGGTGCAGCTCACCATCCGTGGCCCCTCTGGCGACCTGCCTTTCTACTGCAAGGACAAGGGACGCTTCCCGAACACCGGCGACTACGCCTCGCTCAAGCCGGGCGAGTCGATCACGCGCAGGGCAGATGATCTGTGGTGCTACTACGATCTCTTCACCCATCCAGGCACGTACACAGCTCAGGCGTCGTACCACGACAGGAATCCACAGCCGCCTCCGCCGCCGCCCGGTGCCGAGCCCATGTCCGAGGAGTTGATCGCGGAGCTTGGGCAGACGGGCAAGGCGCGCGCCATCCAGATGGATGTGTCAAAGGACGCCGAGATCGAAGCCGCCTTCAAAGAGATCGCAGAGGCATTTCCCGTTGTANNAAGTAGAGCGAGCCACCTTCCGTTCGCAACGATTTCCGCGTTCTCGGCGCTTGCCGCACGATCTCCATGCGCCTGCTGAACACGGCCCGTACCCCAAGGCGGGCGAGGCCGAGAAGATAACCGAGCGGTTCTACGGGCGGCGACGCTCGTACCGGCGACCCTGCCGGAAGGCCCACCGGACGAGCATGTCCTGCTCGTCGATGGCCCTCTCGTTCACGACCTCTTCGAGGTGCAGGTACACGCGCCACGCCTCGGGGGAGACGGCCCGCTGGAGGCGACGCT
>PLEY01000029.1 GCA_003136595.1 Burkholderiales bacterium | reverse complement strand
GCTCGCGCGAGCGCTCCGGAACGGTCTCGGCGCTGTAGAGCCACAGGTAACGGGATTTGGATGTCCTCTTGTGGGCGAATTTATTTACCCCGTCCCAAGGTGCATTGCCCTAAACGCCCACGCGCCCTTGCTCGACGATTCGGATTGAGGCGTCCATCACGAATTTCGACCCTGCCTCGGCAGCATCGATTTCCTCAACGAGACTCTCACTGCTAATTCTCTGGCTGAAGCACTGATCAGGCTGCTCGGGCCTGATGACGACTGTGAAGTTCGAGAGGCCGACGCTTCGGGTGCCGGATTATAATGTCGATGTCGTCCCAGTCGGTCTTGACGACAACTGGTGACCCAGCAAAGGGGAGAACGATTATGGGTACGCGCGGAACGCAGAAGAGCCCGAGCCCGGGGCACCCCTTCGCGAGCAAGCAGATCGTCTTCGGGATGCAGCGTCCGCCCAGCTTAACGCCGAACTCGACCGCGCCGAATTTTGGCAACAGACGAACCGCCCAATCCCGAGTTGGAACCGAGTACTCCATCCAACCTCAACGCAGGCCTCTAGCCCAGAAGATGGAAGGCCAGCACCCCGCGGACAGATTAACCTCCGCGACGGGCACGCTTGTCGTCGGCGCCGATCTACGAACTCGGCCACCTAGACTACGCCAGTCCCCTAGCGCTGAATCAAATGTAGGTTGAAACGTGGGTTGAGAAAGAACGCCCTTGGAAACCCGCATGAATCCTAGTGCTCTGGCGGAAGGCGTGGGATTCGAACCCACGGTGAGCTTGCACCCACGCCGGTTTTCAAGACCGGTGCCTTAAACCGCTCGGCCAGCCTTCCAAGCGCTAGTGTACCAAAGCCGTCCTAGCGAACCCTTAGCGGCGAACTCGCACCGCGGCACTCTGCAGCACGTACCGGTGCGCAGCCGAGACGGGCCTCTCCGAGGGCGCACTCCCGGGCGGTCGATGCACCCCACCCGACCGCACCTCCTGGCAGATCCGGCCAGGTGCTGCAAGAGCGCGGTCTTGGGGCTGTGATACCTATCACGTCGCGCTTCACCGCACGCTGGCCGGGATTCTCGTATCGAGTTTGGCTGCGTCGTGCGGCGTCATGCTGCGGCGGCAATCCGGGAGCGAAGCCGCCGAGCGTCGCGGTCGCCCGGCGCGCCGACCCACCGTGTTGGGTGTCATCTGGTACTACGGGGAGAGGCTACAGCCTCCCCAGGCTCTGTGGCTTCCGCTCCGCGCGTGGGACGCTTGGTTCTCGAGCACAGCGTGCTGCCGCACAGCACGCCCTAGGGTGACTCGTCTGGCATGCCGGAGCCGCTGCCAGGAGCAGCGGAGGCCGGCAGGCTCGCAGCCGGGACCGCTTCCTCGAAACGTACTCCGAAAACATGAGCACGGCGCGTATCGACGTCGATGCGCACCCAGCGCCTCAAGTTGGGCGTGCCGAAGGACTGCACGCGCACCAAATTGCGCAGCGGTCTACCCTGCACATCAGTGAGCGGCTCGTCGCCGCGCGTGCCGTTGGCAGCGGCATGGACAAGCAGCACCTCGCCACGAAAGTGCGCGGCCAGCTCGCGCAGCTGCAGTTTGAATTCGTAATAGCCGTCGCGCCGGGTCAAGCGCCGGTCGGGTGGACGCAGCGGCCTTTGAAATTCGGGATCACCCTCGATCGCCACGACAAGTGCGGGTAGGTGGCGTGACTCTGCGATCTTGAAAGCGCGTTCCAACCAGGCGTGATTGGCGATGACGCGGTCTTCGAACTCGCCGTTGCGGCCGGCCGCCAGGCGATAGTCGTTGTTCATGCTCGGAACGTTAAGCCCGACGAACATCACGCGGCCATATTCCCAGCGCACGTTCTCGGCATAATCACGAAAGCGCCGCATGCCGCTCTGGCGGGCCACAGCCAGGGTCTCTTGGCCAAGCGACTCGTGGGCGGGATCGAAGAGTTCGCGTAGACGCCCGAGGCGCTCCTGGGGATCGTAGGTCGAATCGGCAGATTGCGCACAGGCAAGCCAGTCATTCGCACCCGGCAATACTACGAGCGGTTTCTGGATCCCCTCGAAAAGGCTCTTGCGCGTCTCAAGGAGCGTATCACTGCAGGGTTCATCGTGACCCTTGATGTTGCCGAGCTCGATCGTGAAGCTCGCGCTGCTGGCATCGATCGAAGCCAGCAGATCGGCCATCGCCGGCTCGGCACTGGGCCCGAAGGGCAGATCGGCGACGACCGCAAAACTGAACGCAGAGGGGACATCCTCGTTGACGGCTTCGGTCGCGCCTGCAGACCCGGCCACGACAACCGAAAGGCTCCACAGCGCGACAGGCCACAAGCCACTCATTCAGGGCTGCCATCAGGAAGGAGGCCCTTTAGACGATAAAGCAGATCAAGTGCCTGGCGCGGCGTGAGTTGGTCGGGCTCGAGAGCTTGTAGCTCGGCCCGGAGCGCCTCGGGCCACGGGTCGGCCGGAGCCGCGGCCAAATCGGGAACCGAACCCGCCGCCCCATTGCCCTCCTGTGATGGCGCGAACAGGTCGAGCTGGTTGCTCCGGTCGCTGGCCGCCGCCTCAAGGACGGCGAGCCGTCGGCGGGCTGCCCGGATCACACTGCCAGGGACACCGGCCAGGCGCGCCACCTCAAGCCCGTAACTCTGGCTCGCAGGTCCTGGCTCGACAGCATGCAAGAACACAATCTCCTCGCGGTGCTGGATCGCCTTCAGATGGACATTGGCGACTTCGGGAAACTCGATGGCCAGTTGCGTCAACTCGAAATAGTGGGTCGCAAACAGGGTATAGCAGCGGTTCTGCTCGATGAGGGCGCGAGCAATGGCCCAGGCCAACGCCAGCCCGTCGAACGTCGAGGTACCCCGCCCGATCTCGTCCATGAGGACCAGGCTGCGGGCCGTTGCCTGGTTCAGGATCGTCGCGGCCTCGGTCATCTCGACCATGAAGGTCGAACGTCCGCCGGCGAGGTCATCGGAGGCGCCGATACGGGTGAAGATCCGGTCGATCGGACCAATGCGCGCACTTCGCGCGGGGACGTAACTGCCCACGTAGGCGAGCAGGACGATGAGCGCCGTCTGGCGCATGAAGGTCGATTTGCCACCCATGTTCGGACCGGTGATGAGCAGCAGCTTGCGCTGGCTGTCGAGCTGGCAGTCGTTGGGCGTGTAGGAGACGCTGCCCTGGCGCAGTTGTTCCTCGACCACAGGGTGACGGCCTGCTTCAATATGGAGCACCGGGTCAGTACAAAGCTGGGCGGGCTGCCATTGCAGGGTCTGGGCTCTCTCGGCGAGCGCACCCAATGCGTCCAGTGTGGCCAAGGCGCGCGCGATCGCCTGCAGCCTCACCACCTCAGCGCCAAGCTCGTTCAGGATGCTCTCATAGAGGAGCTTCTCACGCGCCAGTGCGCGATCCTGAGCGGATAGTGCCTTGTCCTCGAACGCCTTGAGTTCGGGGGTGATGTAGCGCTCCGCGTTCTTGAGCGTCTGACGCCGGCGGTAGTCATCGGGGACCTTGTCAGTCTGGCCGTGCGTGACCTCGATATAGTAGCCATGGACACGGTTGAACTCGACGCGCAGGTTGGCGATCCCGGTGCGCAGCCGTTCGCGCGCCTCGAGTTCCACCAGATAGCTACCGGCGTTCTCCGACAGGCCGCGCAATTCGTCGAGTTCGGCATCAAAGCCGGGTGCGATCACGTTGCCCTCGCGCACCTGGTGGGCCGGCTCAGCCGCAACGGCACGGGTGAGCAGCGCGAATACCGCCGTCGGTTCCGCCAGCACCTTTCTCACACCTTCGAGCAGCGGCGCGCGGCACAGCTCGGGACCCAGCTTTGCACAGACGGCCGGCAGGCGGCCGAGCGTGTCGCGCAACCCGGCCAAATCGCGTGGCCGAGCCGATTTCAGCGCGATGCGGGCCGTGACGCGTTCGACATCCGCGAGGTTCTTCAGAGTGGGCCGTACCCCCTCAAGCGCGGTGAAACGGCCGTCCTGCTCGAGCAGAGCGGCGATCGCCCTGCAGCGCTCGTTCGGCTCGGTCGGCTCGCGCAGCGGGTGATGCAGCCAGTGACGCAGCAGCCGCGAGCCCATCAGGGTCGTGCACACGTCGAGCAGCGAGAATAGTGTCGGACCACTCGCGTCGCGATCGGAGGCACGCAGCGACTCGGTGATCTCGAGGTTACGCCGGCTTGCCGCGTCCAGCTGCACGTAGAGGCTGTCGGCCTCGACAGTCACCGACTGGACGTGCGCGAGCGCGCTGTGACCCTGGGTCTGTGACGCGTAGTGAAGCAGCGCGCCCACCGCGCCGAGCGCCGGCTCCAGGCCAGCGCAGCCAAAGGCCGCGAGATCCACCACCCCGAGCTGGCGCTGCAGAGCCTGCGTACCGGATGCGACATCGAAATGCCATGGGGCGAGGCGCACGCAGGGCACAGCCGCGGCCGGCGCAGGGGCGCTCGAACCGTCGGCCACGAGGATTTCCGCGGGGCGCAGCCGCTCGAGCTCCTCAGTGAGGTGCCCCGGGTCACACTCCATGAGCCTGAGCGCTCCACTGGCCAGATTCAGCCACGCCAGTCCGATGCGGGCGTTGCCGGATACAAGGGCAAGCAGCAGGCAGTCCTGTTTCTCGGCCAGCAGCAACGTGTCGGTCAGCGTACCGGGCGTGACGATACGCATCACCTTGCGCTCGACCGGTCCCTTGGACTGCTGCGGGTCGCCGATCTGCTCGCAGATCGCCACCGACTCCCCGAGGCGGACCAGCTTGCCCAGATACTGCTCGGCGGCGTGGAAGGGCACGCCGGCCATTGGGATCGGGGCACCGCCCGAGTGCCCGCGTGCGGTCAGGGTGATGTCCAGGAGCCGGGCCGCTTTTTCGGCATCGGCGAAGAACAGCTCGTAGAAGTCGCCCATCCGGTAGAAGAGGAGCTTGTCGGGGTGCTCGGCCTTGATGCGAAGGTACTGCTGCATCACCGGAGTCACCTTGACGCCATCCGCCTCAAACTTGCCTTCCATATTCACTTCGATGTTATTCAATCGCTTATCTTGTATCAATTGACCACCAGTGGCTAGGGAGTGCTAGTGTCCCGCAAACTTGGGGAGGTCATCCCACAGCGGGCATGTTAGCGTAAGGTCAGAAGTCGCCTCGGTAACCGCCCCATTGGCTAGGCGCGGAAAAGGAGCCGCTTCGGACACGTCCAGGTCATGTCGGGCAGGGGCAGCCGCAAGGTGCTGGCGGCCTCAGCGGGCGAGCGCTACACTCCGGCCGCAGGAGCGTTGACGATAGGGGGTAGAGAAGGGCCGATGCATATCGTGAACCGTGGCGCTAGGATGCATGGATTGTCGGGATGGAGCGTCCTGTATTTCGGGGCCGCGCTGGTGCTGTGGCTCGCGGCCAGTCTGGCCCATGCACAAGGCTGGCCGCTAAGTCAGCTTCTCGCCGCCCCTGGCACCGCACTCGATCTGACCGAGAACGGCGTCAAGGTCGATACCATCCGCAAAGCCTGGGTCGAACGCTTGGACCGTGTTGCACGGCAGTTGGGGACGACGTATCGCGCACCGGCCCCGGAGCGCTTCCTCGCGCGCCAGGCCGGAGGTCCCAACGCATTCGTGACCTTGCGCCGTGATGGCCGTCCGATACTGGTGATGAACCTAGCCATGCTCCACATGGTGGGCGACGACGACGACAAGATGGCGGTCGTAGTCGGACACGAACTTGGGCACATCGAAGCCCACCACCTGAAGAACGGCCCGGAACGCGACGCGATGGTGACCTTCCTCGCGATACTGGCCGGCGCCACGGTCGACAGTGTCGAGGCGTACAAAGGCCGGGACACCCACGGAGCGGGCCAACAGCTGGCTGCCGTCAGCGCGCGGCTGGTCAACGCCAAATTCAGCCGTGACCAGGAGCGCGAGGCCGATGAGCTGGGGTTGCGGCATATGACAGCAGCGGGCTATGACCCGAGCGCCGCGCCCCGGTTCTGGCGCCAGATGGAGGCCACCTTCAATGGCGGCGATGGCCTATGGCTCTCCTCACACCCGAGCAGTGAAGAGCGCCTGCAGAACATGGCTGCGCTGGCTCGCACCCTGCAGCCTGTGGCGCGGGTGAGCCCGAGTGCGCCGGCCACGCCGCCCGACCTTGTCGAGGCCGCCAGCCCTCCCGCGATTCCGTCCCCGGCGTGGGCCCGAGCGACGCCCGGGGATAGCGCGGCACCTCAATACCGACTCCCTGCCGTAGCGGACACGTTTCCGCTCTCGAACTATCCCGACTACGCGATCCGTAAGAGCGAACCGGCAAGCCCTACACTCGAGACCTATAAGCGTGGGGTCGCAAAAATCAACGCCAAGGACTTCGTGGGCGGCTGCCAGGATCTGGAGGCTGGAGCCCAGTCGGATGACGACCGGATTCTCACGCAACTGGGACATTGCTATCTCACCGGCAAAGGCGGCTCGGTGAACTACGCACGGGCCCAGATGTTCTACCGCCGGGCGGCCGCCCATGGCTTTACTCCCGCGATCGCGGCACTGGGCCAGATGGCGTACGCCGGCCAGGGCGGGCCCAGGGACGTGTCGGCCGCACTGCGCTACGCGGTGATTGCGCATCATCGTGGCAACCCCCACGCGACGGCGCTACTCGCGCAGATGATCAGCGAGGGCGCGGGTCTGCCCAAGGACCCCGCAGTGGCCCGACTTTACGCGGAACAGGCGGCCAAGACCGGTGACCTGCTCGGCAAGACCGTGCTTGGCGTCTATCTGCGCGATGGCGTCGGCGGCCCGGTTGACGAATTCACGGGCTTTGGCCTTCTGAAGGACGCGGCCGACTCGGGTTACGGGCCCGCTCTGCTGCAGTTGGGAATCGCCTATGAGCGGGGCGCTGGCACCGGAGTCGACCGCGACCGGGCGATTGCGCTGTATCGGGCCGCCGCCAATAGCGGAGTCCCGGACGCGCGCGACCGTCTGAAGGCGCTGGGGGTCAGCGATTGAGGAGTCACCTTGGCGAGCACTCTTGTCTTGCTTCGAGATTAGGGACACATTTGGTGCACGCCTTTGCGGAATTGAGACGCAGGGATGCCAGGGGTTGAGTTTCCGGTCGGTGATGGGACCAGGACACTGCGTGCGGTCAAGGCAGATATCACCCAATTGCCGGTTGACGCCATCGTCAACGCGGCCAACTCATCCCTGCTGGGAGGCGCTGGGGTCGACGGGGCGATCCATCATGCAGCCGGTCCGGCGCTAGCAGACGAGTGCCGGCTTCTGGGCGGTTGCAAGACGGGACAGGCCAAGCTGACCAAAGGTTACCGGTTGCCGGCCCTATTCGTGATCCACACCGTGGGACCGGTGTGGCGAGGAGGGCATGGTGACGAGCCCTATCGATTGGCCTCCTGCTATCGCAACGCGGTTCTGCTCGCAGCCCACCACAACCTGATGTCGCTCGCCTTGCCGAGCATCAGCACTGGGATCTTTGGCTATCCGATCGAGCTTGCGGCAGGCATCGCAGTGAGAACCGTCGCGGCGTCCCTCGACAAGGCCTCCAGCCTTCGGCAAGTCATCTTTTGTTGCTTCTCGACGGGCGATCTGGCGGTATACGAAGCCGCGCTTCGACAGCAGCACCCCGGGCTTGGGCCCTGAGCGCACGACTGCCCCGAAGGGTTCTGCAAAGCCTGCCCTCGCGAGCACCGAGTTCAAGACGATACTCGAGATTACCTGCGCGCCCGCCACTCGCCCATCACCGAAGCCCTGGGGGGTGTGCAATGGCCACGGCCGTACCCGACGAGCTGAGAGGGCTTGCGACCTGGGCTCCACTGTCTGGCAGAACGGAATAGACGATCATCGATCGCAGGCAGGACTCACGGTGGCATGGACCCGCGGAAATCAATCCTTTCGGATCAGCGAGCAGTGACTGGGCTGCACCGGATGGGCATATCCATGCCCGCAGCGCGCCCACACGCGAGATCCTGCCTCTGCCTCGCACGGTCCTATGCCCACCATCAATTGCGGAACCCTTGGGGAGCGCGGCGCTTGGGTCGAGAAGGCAGTCCGATTGATTCGAGAATCTCGACGCTACGCTTCAACGTGGACGTCACTTGAAACGGTGGAGCGCTCAGTTACTCCCTCAGAACATTCATGAAACCCTGCATCACGTCCATGAACTCCTGAGGCTCTCCGAGTGCGAGGTACTTTGCCTTGAACTGGATGATCTGCTCGATGTCGAGCGGCGCCGCTTCGACGCATGCCATCGACCAGGCGTCAAAAATCCTCTGCTTCACAGGGGTCACGCGCAGTATCTCGACGTTACGATGGCGCTTGTCTTGCAGGATCTTCAGGTAGAGGCTGAGGACCGCCGGCGTGAGCCCTTCGAGGATCTGCAGGTAGATGTGGCCGCCCGTCACGAGGACTCCGGTGACGCCGGACTCCTTGTTGTTTCGTCGCGCCGACGCAAGGATCCGCTTCAGGTCCCCGCTTGTCGTGGTGGGGATAGATTGGCTAAAGTATGCAAGGCGGATCATATCTGACTCTCTGAGAGTAGCTCACGAGGTGACCTCTGGTGGCCAGGTGATGGTTACATCCTGTTGCCGGGCCGCTTCGGCACGCCGCAGCTTGGCGCTCGCGAGTGCGCAGAACTCCGCAAACGGAAGGGGTCGCCCGTAGGCGTATCCTTGCACTTCGTCACACCCCATCTCTTCGAGCATCGACATCTGCTCGACTGTTTCGGCACCCTCGGCGACCACGTTGAGTCGTAGGGAGTGTGCAAGGCCGATCATGCCGTGGACTATCGTTTGATTGATTTCGTTGACGTCCATGTCCGTGATGAAGCTACGGTCGATTTTCATCGTGCGGATCGGAAAGCGGGCAAGGGACGCATAAGACGAATAACCAGTTCCGAAATCGTCGATGCTGATGGTCAGACCCAGGGCCACGAGCTCGGCCAACACACGGCCGCTTGCCTTGACGTCGGCCATCATGGTGTCCTCCGGAAGTTCAATATCCACCAGCCCGGGCTCCACACCGCTTGAGTCGAGCGCCGATTTCAGGTGTTCAGGGAACGCCGGATCCGAGAGGGATTGCGCTGAAATATTGATGCTGATGGGAATTCTGATACCGGCCTGCTGGAATTCCTTCATGCGCTCGAGCACGTGGGCCAGCACCCACCGGTCGAGTTCGGGCATGAGTCCGCAATCGTGTGCGAGGGGCAGAAACCGGATGGGAGGAACCAGCCCCCAGCTCGGGTGATTCCAACGAATGAGCGCCTCGGCCCCACTCATCTGTCCGTTCGCCAAGGTTCCCTTGGGCTGAAAATACATGGTCAACTGCTCGCTCGCGAGCGCCGTGCGGAGTTCAGTCTCGAGGATGCTGCGCAGGTCTGACTCCCTCTCCATGGAGGGCTCGAATGCGGTGATCCGCGACGCACCGCCCTTTTTCGCTTCCTTGAGCGCGAGCGCCGCGTGTCTGATCAGCGCATCAGCCCCCCGGCTGTTGTCGCGAGCGACCACCAGGCCCCCTCGCGCTCCCAGAATCATCTCGCGACCGCTGACCATCACCGCTTGAGTGACGCAGTTCTCCAACGCGAGGACACGTTGGTCGAAGGTGTGCGCATCATCCCGCATCAGTACGGGGAACAGGTCGCTATTGAGACGAAAGACCCGGTCTCCGGAGTCTGAGGCCACCTGGAGTCGTGATGCCATTTCGCACAGCACTCGATTGCCCGCCGCCATGCCACCGATTTCGTTGACGGTTCTAAACCGGCCAATGTCGAGCAACAGGAGATAGAATGGCATGCCATTTCTCAGTCGATCTTCAATGTCCTGAACCAGCGCGCGCTCGCCCGGCAGTCCGGTCAGATCATCCAAGTCGCTCAGGTTCAGGAGTTCAAAGCGCTCTATGTCCTCGTCCGACGCATCCGCAGAACGGTTCATCATCCCTCCGTGCTCCAGGGGGAAATGACGACTGATGATCCAGCGTCCGAGTTCCGTCGAAAATCCCACACCCGAGGTGGGCTTCCTGGAAATCAGGCAGGCTTCCATTGCCGGAAACAGCAGTGTGCTTGAGAAATTCGGAATGTAGTCGTAGGTCGATGCGCCCAGCACATCCGCTCGCGCCCGGCCTATCGCATCCAGGTAGGTCTGATTGCAATCCAGCACCCGCCAACTGGCATCGACCTCAAACCAGGACTCACGCGCGCCCTCGAAGAGCTCGGCCTGGGAGTCGAGCCCGGGCCGATATTTCGAGATGGTGTCGCGTTTGGAGCGCTTGGCCTCACCCATCGCGAGGGCCCCATGCCTGATCAGCGTTTCAGGATCCCGCCCGCCACTCGGCGCATCGACAATCCCTGCCGCGGCTCCAAGTACGAAACTCCTGTTGTTGACATGAACCGGGCACAGGGCCGGTGCCATCACCCTGCGCAATGCATCGTTATCCGCTACGCTACCCTGGCTTTTCAGGAGCAGCACAAAGACATCGCTATTCAGGCGATACAGAATCTCACCTATCCTGGTTGCACCTTCAAGGCGGGACGCCATATCGGTCAGGACTTGGTCCCCCGCCGTCAGCCCTTCCGTGTCGTTGACCGTCTTGAACCGGTTCAGGCCGATCATTGCCAGCGAAAACCGCTCATCGCGTGCAAGGCGTTCGGTCAGTTCCAAGGTCAGAGCAAGCTTGTTGGGCAATCGCGTGAGCGGGTCCCGGACTGCCTCTTTCGACAGCTGATATTGTTCTACGGTCGACTCGTCGGCCCGGTTGGCCAGAATATAGGTACCACCCGGATGTCGAAAAGCACGTACAAACATCCAGCACTTGGCAATTGCCGAGTAGCCGATCAGCGCGGCCTTTCCTTCTTTCTGGCAGAGCTCGCGGGCCTCGAAGAATACGGACTCCCGAAAGCCTGGAAAGTAATCGAATATGGACTTTCCTATCACGTCATCACGCGTACGACCGATGCTCGCGAGATACGCATCGTTGCAGAACCGCACAACAAAATCATCGTCGCAGTCGACCATCACCTCATGGACTTCGTCCAGGACATGGGCGATATAGGAATTGTTCGCTGTTCTGAGCGATTCCTCTGCTGCGGCCTCGGGGGTGACCTTCGAGTTAACCTTGGAGGCAAACTTTGCGCGCCTGGTAACGTCAGTAACCGACCGACCAGAATGACCCGGAACCTTTCGGGCGAGTGCACGTGACATGTGATTATCCATTCGCAACATTGAGCAGTTGCTGTGCGGTGCAGGCAGCGGAGCGTGCATCCACCTATCGACCCGGCATTACGTTACTGAAGCATCAGCGCACGACTTGCGCCAGAACGCGTAAGCCGCGCCGCCCTTAGGCACAGCCCACCACCTGTACGCTCTTCGCGGAATTTAAGCAATTCGCTGGCAGCGCAGGCTGCGAGCCTGTTACTCTCATCGCCGCGCTCTCGCGTCTTGGACAAGACGCGATAGGTGTTCCTACTTACAGATTCTCGCCTGATTTACCGGCCGGTGCGGACGAAGTGCCGGCTCGCGCACTCGCGGCTGGCTCAACGTCCCAGCAACTTCGATGATGACTGAGATGCGCGGCTGCAGGACCAGTCGTCCATTCAGGCGCCTTTGAGCCCTACGCTCGACATGCTCAATTTCAGACACAGCCGCCGAGTCGATCTCGCGCCACCATGGAAACGCCGGTCTGCTCATCTGATTTTGACGAGATCGCGGCTCTGCCCGATGGCACGGATTGACGCCCCTACTCACGAGAGCCGGCGCTCGATGGGCTCTCTCCTGGTCCTCGATGACGTAACACGTGTCTCGGCTCCCGGGGATCTCCTCCTCCGGATATCGGAAGCGTGGACAGGCAAGCCCGACGCCAATCACAGCCTCTTGCGAATCGATGAAACAATTCACTGCTGTCCCAACGTTATCGTTGAAGCGCCTCTTAACCCTATGATTGGACGCATGAATTCCATCTTTTTGCCTGTCACCGACTTGAACCGTCAGAGTGCAATCTGCGACCCTGATCTGGGATCCATTTCGGGAGCGTCCGATGTACGCGGGCAAGCTGGTCTTTGCGCAGGTCATGGAGCACCTGCCGTTGCATACCTTTCGTCGAATCGTGCGCCGCTATGGCGGCGAGCGGAAGGTCAAGTCGTTCTCCTGCCTCGATCAATTTCTGTGTATGGCGTTCGCTCAGTTGACCTATCGCGAGAGTCTTCGCGATATCGAAGCGTGCTTCCGGGCGCAGCGATCCAAGCTTTATCACCTCGGCATCCGCTCGACGAGCGTCGCCCGCAACACGCTCGCCAATGCCAACTCGGTACGCGACTGGCACATCTACGCCGACTTCGCGCAGAGCCTCATCTCGATCGCACGCCCGCTCTATGTCGACGAGGCGTTTGGCGTGGACTTGAAGGAATCGGTGTACGCGCTGGATGCGACGACCATCGACCTGTGTCTGTCGGTCTTCCCCTGGGCGCCATTCCGCTCCACCAAGGCGGCGGTAAAGCTGCACACTCTGCTCGACTTGCGCGGCAACATCCCGTCGTTCATTCACATCAGCGACGGCAAGATGCACGACGTCAACATCCTCGATCAACTGATCCCCGAGGCAGGCGCCTTCTACATCATGGATCGCGGCTAGATCGATTTCGAGCGACTCTATCGCCGGCATCTGGTCGGCGCCTTCTTCGTGACCCGCGCCAAGTCGAATCTCCGCGTCCAGCGGCGCTATTCGCATCCCGTCGATCGCAGCACAGGCTTGATCTGCGATCAGACCGTCCTCCTCACCGGTTTCTACTCCCAGCAGAGTTTCGAGGCGCCACTGCGTCGCATCCGATTCAAGGATCCCGAGACCGCCAAGACGTTGGTCTTCTTGACCAACAACTTCACACTCGACGCCATCACCGTGACCGAACTCTATCGGTGCCGATGGCAGGTGGAGTTGTTCTTCAAGTGGATCAAGCAGCATCTTCGTATCAAAGCCTTCTTTGGCACTTCGGAGAACGCAGTCAAGTCCCAGAACTGGATCGCCGTCTCGGTTTACGTCCTGGTGGCTATCGTCAAGAAGCGTCTCAACATCTCTGCGAGCCTCTACGAAATCCTACAGATCTTGAGCCTTACCATGTTCGAGAGAATGCCCTTGGATCAACTACTTAGCCGTGCCGTCGAGGACGAAAATCTCGTCGACTTGCGCAAGCAACTGAATTTGTTCGAATAACGTTGGGACACTACTGGA
>PLEY01000062.1 GCA_003136595.1 Burkholderiales bacterium | reverse complement strand
AGCCGTTAGCCTGTCAAGGGGCAAAGCTCGCGTCTTATATCCCCATGGCTCAAGCGAGGGGCGTTACGACGCTGTTCGGCAACAAAATGGGCGCGAGTTTCCGCGCCTCGCGCCCTGCGCAACCGCATCGCCGGCCATCGGACTGGTGCGGCGGCGACACCCGTCCAAACGCGGCCGGGGTCGGGTGCGGCTGATCGCGCAGGCGATGATTACTGCGTCGCGGACCACACAGGAAGCCCATCGGATGCGCCAAGCCGAGACCAGGACGCCGTGGCTTAAAGCGACCCAACGCAACCGGAGGGGTTCGCAACCCCTTCGCATTGTCGGGACGGCCGATTCGCTGCAAAATATCGGAAACAAGAGCCTGCCGGGATTGGGCCGGCGGGCATCCAATCGGAACCCGCGATGCGGGATTAAACCTCGTGCCCTCCCGATGAACCTTGACCAGCCAGTGGGGACTTTCAAGTTCTGGGAAGTGGTTGACCATTGGGCCCGGGAGCGCCTCGAACATGAACTCGTCGTCGCCCGCTCGCTCGCGCACGGAGTGATCGTCGATGGTCTGCGCATCCACAGCGTGGACCCGAAGTGGCTGAACGCCGGCGATCCGCCCGGAGGCTACCCCTATGTCGGTTATTCGGCGCAGGGCGGTGCCCCGGTGTTGCTGCGCGCTGAGGTGCTCGAGCACCTGCTGGTCGTCGCCCGTGGCGCCGCCGAGCCTTCGCGGCGCATCCTTGCCGACGAGTACCTGTCGCGCGAGGACCTCGCGGCCTGGCTCATCCAGACCGATCAAAGATTGCCCGCGTTCTGGTATGGCGAGCTTGACTATCCCGCCTGTAGCTAGCCTGGGATCAGCGCCTCGAGCGCGTGGCCAAGGCGTTCAATACCGAACGACACATCGACGGGCTGACCATTGAGAAAGAATGCGGGCGTGGCGCGTACGCCACTGGCCTGCCCGCTTGCGATCTGCTCCTGGACACGCTGCAGATAGATGCGATCACCCATCTCGGCGTCATAGCGGATCATGTCGAGCTCAAGTGCGGCCGCGTACTGGCGTAGCGCGTGCGGTTTCAGGTGCGCCTGATTCTGAAAGAGCAAGGCCTCCATCTGCCAGAACTTGCCCTGGGCGCCGGCCGCCTCGGCAACCTCTGCGGCGAATTCGGCATGCGGATGGACCTCCCGGAGCGGGAAGTGGCGGAACACGAAGCGCATGTGCTTGGCATAGCGCGTCCTGAGAATGCGGACTGCGCCATAGGCTTGCTCACAGGCCGGACACTCGAAGTCGCCATATTCGAGAAGCGTGATGGGCGCATGCAGAGGGCCCTCCACGTGATCGGTCGGCCCGACGGGCGGCGTGAGGAGCGACTTCGGAGAATTGGACATGGTGAGCCTCGGCAACTGGAGCAATTGGGTGGAACGGGCTGCAAGCGTCCAGAATACGCTCACGCAGGGAACACCGCCTGCGCGCCCAAGAAGTTGGCCGGGGAAGCGCCGGCCGGAGCCGCCGATGCGGCGCCATGAGGCTTGGACAGAAGCCACGTCGCAAGGTGCCCGAGATTCAGGAGAAGACCATCGCGCCCAGCATGAAGCGGATCACACCCACTCCACCTACCGCACGACAGCGCCCGCATCAGGGGCAGCCGCATTCCCGCCACCTGCATCGCAGAACCCTGCACGCACGGCCTCCGAGCCCGAGGTTACAGCCCCTACTGTCGGCCCGCGCGAGGGACCGGATGCGTCGCACCTCGAGGACCGTGATAGGCAATTTTCGGCAAACTGAGCCACCTCGTGCCGGGCAGCGCTGGTAACATCAAGGCGATGATCATCTCCGCGCCGATCAGCGAGTTTGTCGAGACCCCGCTGCTCTCGGTTCTCTCGATCGGCTTTGGAGTCATCACCGTGACGGCCGTGGCAACACTGGCCGCACAGCGACTGCGAATCGCCGCGTCCCTCGTACTCGTGTTTGTCGGTGCGGTGCTCGCCTTCGTGCCGGGAGTACCGAAGATCACCCTCGACCCGGAGATCGTGCTCCTCATCCTCTTGCCACCGCTCCTCTACACGTCAGGGGTGGGTATGAGCTGGCGCGGTTTCCGCAAGTATCTGCAACCGATCATGATGCTCGCGATCGGCTGCGTGATCTTCACCGCTGCGCTGGTCGCGGCCGCCGGACACTGGCTCCTCGGACTATCCTGGCCGGTCGGCTTCGTGCTTGGCGCCATCGTCTCGCCGCCCGATGCCGTCGCCCCGATGGCGATCGCGCGGCGCCTTGCGATTCCGAAGGCACTCCTCGTGATCCTCGAGGGCGAGGGGCTGGTCAACGATGCCACCGCCCTCATCCTGTTTAGCTTCAGCCTCGCCGCCGTCGCCGAAGTGCGCTTCTCGATCGTTGCGGCGCTGGGCACGTTCGTTGCGATCGTGGCGGGGGAACTCGCATGGGGAGTTGCGCTCGGCTGGGCGAGCCTGGTGCTGCGGCGCTACGCGAAGAACCCCGAGGTGGAGATGGTGTTCGCGCTCCTCACCCCCTACGCCGCGTTCTGGGTACCCCACGCCCTGGGCGGCTCTGGGGTGCTTGCGACCGTCGCGGCAGGCCTCTACGTGAGCTGGAACGGTCCACGCTATATCGCACCGGCGACGCGCCTGCAGGGCTTTTTTGTCTGGGGCCTTGTCACCCACATCGTCGAGGGGGTGGTGTTTGCGCTCACTGGGCTGCAGGCCCACATCATCGCCGCAGGCCTCGACGACGAAGGCTGGCGGCGCCTCGTGTACGCCAGTGTGCTGACCACGGCAGTCGTGACAATCGTGCGCTTCGTCTGGGTGTTTCCAGCGACCTACCTGCCGCGCCTACTGCTGTCCCGCGCACCGCAGCGCTCCCCGGCGCCGCCGTGGCAGTATCCGTTCTTGATCGGCTTTACCGGCGTGCGCGGCGTGGTCTCCCTGGTTGCGGCCCTTTCAATCCCGGTGTTCATCGACGAGCTTCCGTTTCCCGACCGCAGCCTCGTGCTGTGCGTGACCTTCTTCGTGATCATCGTCTCCCTGTTTGGCCAGGGGACGCTTCTGCCGAGCCTCATCGGCTGGCTCGGACTCGCGCAGATCGGTGCAGCGGAAAACGCCGATGCCAAACACACGGAACTGGCCGCACGCATCAGCGGCATCGACAGCGTCCTCGCGCGCCTGGAGCAAGAACCGGCGGGACACGCCTCGGCATTGATCATCGCCGAGTTGCGGGTGCGCCATGAAAACCGGCGCAGACGCTACGTGGCGGCCTTCGAGGGGGCATTGACCGGCGAGGAGATCGCCGCCGAAGCCGCGCTCGAACTCGAGCTCGTGAACACCGAGCGATCGAACCTGGCCGCCCTCTATGCCAATGCCGCGATCTCGGATGAAGCGCGGCGGCGCATCGAGCGCGAACTGGACCTCGAGGATGCACTCGTGCGCCACGCGGCCCAGAGTGCAGCAAGCGGGATGCCCGACGCGCTCGGTTAGCTCGGTTAGCTGGCTTAGCTCGGTCAGCCTGGTCAGNNGCCGGGCTGGAAGTGGATGCACGCGGCGCACCGGCGCCTGCCATGCGAGACCTCATGATATTTCAGTTGCTCGCGAAGGGGGGCGTTGCGCTCGGCGCGCGCCGGCCCTGCGATCGCGCCAGCGAGCATTCCGGCCCCGGCCAGGAGTTGCTTCAGTACCGTTCTGCGACCCTTCGATTCCATGATGACAATGCGGTGGTGAGGACGGACGAAGCATAAGGGATTGCGCGAGTCCTGGCGGTGACGAATGTCACGTTCGCGGCCGCGGGTCGCAGGCTCGCCAGCCCGCGCGCGACCAGGCTACGGATTAACTCGGAGTTCCCGACGTGGCGATGTACTGTGCCCTGCTAATTTGGCGAACTAAGGCGGCGATCTAAGGCGGCGAACTAATGGGGCGAACCGCGTCGATCGAGCCCTGCGCGGCGACGACCTCACGGAACCGGCGTGCCACGCCTCGGCCACCGCGACATCGCGGGAGCACGGACGCGCCCCCAGCTCATCCGCCAGTGCGGCCACGCGCGCACCTTCGCGCGCGGCCAGTGCAACCTCCATGCCGGCTGCGATGCAGTGTCGGGCAAGAGCTGCGCCGAGTTCGGGACGTGCCCCCACGATCAGTGCGGATCCGTGGTTTGTGCCACTCATGCGCTCACTCCTCTCATCAGGGCGACCAGAAACCATGCCTCACAAAGCGTGCGTGGTTGTGCTGCTACAGCGCACGCCCGGGAGAGGAATTCCCGACTGTACCCACACACCCACCCGCGTCAGCGCCTGCCCTCGGCCCCGGGCGCGAGGAGCGCCCGCCAAAGGCGCACGCTGCTGGCCGCAGCTATCAGCAGCGCCGCCAGCATGACGCCCGATAGCAGGATCACCGACAGATGCTCACGCACCTGCGGGATGTTGCCAAATGCATAGCCTCCGCCGAGCAGGATTGCGACCCAGAGCAGCGCACCCAAGAGGTTGAACTGAACAAAGCGCGCAAGGCCAAGCTCAAACACGCCAGCCAGCAAAGGCGCGAAAGTCCTCACCACGGCGATGTACGGCGAGAAGATCAAGAGCATGCCGCCATAGCGCTCGTAGAAGCGCGCTGTCTTCTGCAAGGACTCCTGATGCAGCCAGCGGTGTTTGCGGTTCAGTACGGCGTGGCCGAGTACCCGTCCGACGCCATAACCCAGGCTGCTGCCCACAACGGTGGCCACGAAAAGGACAGGGCCGAGGATCCAGGCGTCCAAGGCGCCTGTGGCGCAAAAGGCGCCACATACGAACAGGAGGGGGTCCCCCGGCAGGAAGAACAGCGGGGCAATGCCGATCTCGCAGCACACGATCATAAAAAGCAGCAGGTAGACCGTCGCGCCGTACTGCGCGATCGCGTTCGGCAGATAGCGGTCGAAATGCAGGACCAACGCCACAATGTCCATCGCGCCTCATGATCGGTTCAGTGTCCGTCCCGAGCGCAGGTGCGAGCACTGCAGACCCCTCTGCAGGGACGGCTTGCGGCGTCGGGTGCTGGACCGAAACCTCTCGTAGGATAACAGGAGCCGCGGATGGGGCCGTAACGCGCCCGTGACGCACGCATGACGCGCCCATGACATTCCGGTGGCGCGCCGTAGAACGCGGGCCGCCGTGCGACTCGCGAAGCGCCTGCGCTTTGCGTACACTAACGCCCAACCGCAATCCCTGGAGAAGGCATCTTCAATGAGTTCAAGGTCCCGCCGTGCCCCGCTTGACCTGAAGTATTGCGTGACCGGAATAGCCCGCGCGCTTCTGACGATTCCCCTCCTCCTTGCTGTCACCAACCCGGCACTTGCGCAGGCCGAGCCCACGGTGCGTTCACCCTCCAGGTACCTCGCCGACTTCAAGCGGCTCTTCGACTCGGGTGATATCTCGGATTACAAGGCCGTCGGGCAGGCGCTACAGATGCCCGTTGCACCGCAGGTTGGGGAAGCCGTCGACTCCTCATCAGCGCGCGGCAATTCGCCGATCGCGGGTGTGAGCCGCGACTTCAGGAGGGCAGGACCGGCTCCCGAGTATCTGGAGTTTCCGTTCCTCTACGGTGATTTCGTGCCTCGTGGTGGAGGGGCGGCCCGCGTCGTGCTCAATGTCTACCTGGACAAGAGCATCATCTGCGTGACCCAGGGCGACCTTGAGGCGGCCTTCGCCGCCCTGCGCCGCTCGCCGCTCACGGACAACGCCGGCATGGCCTACATCACGGAGTTGCATGGCAAGAACGACATCAGCGCCACGTTCATGATTTTTGCGGACAGCACCTGCGTGGAACGCGTAGGCCTCACGCAGAATATCCAGCGCGACTGACCTTAGGCGCGCGCCGGGCCGGTCCCGGCGCGGCCCGTGCCCCGGCGCATTGGCCGCCACGGGCCTGCGGCGCCGATCGGCGAACGGCGTGCGACGGCCCCCAGACTGTCATGTTGGGGCGCTAGGCTTTTGCATGGCCCGGCTCTGCAGGGGACCAGGAGACTGACACAATGGCAAAGAAATCTTCCGGGAAGACCAAGAAGCCAAAGCACCCGAAAGCCACCGCACCAGAGGCCACACCGGCAGCGCAACCGGAGAGCCGCCTTACACGGGTGCTGGCGGGACCGACGTTCGCACAGCCGGAGCCGACCGCCGATCCGACCACGTTTCGGGTCAATCATCCTTCGGACGGACCAGCCTACAAGGAGATCGACGAGCTCAATGCCGAACACAAGATCTTCCCGCTGCCGTTCCCGGCACCGCGCGGGGGCACCGAGCCAAAGCTCGCATTCGTGGACGTGCTGGGCGGCAACAGTGCCGCCATCGAGCGCATCACCGAGGCGGGGCAGATCGTGTTTCACGCCACCGGTGATTGCGGCAGCACCAGCGGGCCGCAGAGCCAGAACCAGGTGGCCGACAAGATGGTGGGCGACTTCCAGGAGAGCGACGCGTCCCAGATTCCGCAGTTCAATTTTCTGCTGGGCGACATCGTCTACAGCTTCGGCGAGTCCCAGTACTACTACGACCAGTTCTACGAGCCCTACCGCAACTATCCGGCGCCCATCCTCGCTGTCGCAGGCAATCACGATGGCATGGTCTCGCCGCTCGCCCACGCCCAGAGCCTCGCGGCCTATCTGCGCAACTTCTGCGCCGAGGGCTTTGGCATCGCGCCCGACGCAGGCGGCCTGTCGCGCACCGCGCAGATTCAGCCAGGCGTGTTCTTCACCTTCGACGCACCGTTCGTACGCATCATCGCCCTCTACAGCAACACGCTGGAGGACCCGGGCTACCTGTCGGGGCCGACCATCGGCACCACGCAGCTCGACTACCTGGCGGCCGCGCTCGCCCGCGTGAAATCCGAAAACTACACCGGTGCGCTCTTGATCGCCGATCACCACCCGCCCTACACGGCGGGCGGCCAGCACGGCTGGAGCGTCGAGCTGCAGGCGCAGATCGATCAGATCTGCAACCAGACCGGAGTCTGGCCCCACGCCTTCCTCTCCGGCCACGCCCACAACTACCAGCGCTTCACGCGCACGCGCAGCGTCGATCAGACCCAGATTCCCTACATTGTGTGCGGCAACGGCGGTCACAATGTGGTGGCGCTCGCCAAGCCAGGCACCCCGGCGCTGCGCACGCCTCAGGTGATCCAGGCCGCGTCCAGCACCCAGGATCAGGTGGTCCTCGAGAACTACGACGATCAAAACTACGGTTATCTGCGCCTGGTCGTCTCGGCCACCCAGCTGCGTATCGAATATCATCCGGCATCCGACGGTACCGCGGCCAAGACTCCGGACGATTTCGTGACCGTGGATCTGGCATCACGCCTCTTTGTGCATTTCCAGGGGCGCGATCTGGGCAGACCCGCGGCGGCCGCCAAGATCGCGAAGCTGAAGAAGGCGCAGCGTCGCGGCTGAAGCGCGCTGCGCGAGAGTCCTTTGCATCCTCGCCCAATCCGTTCGAACTAGGTCAAACACCGAAGCTCGATTCGGGGCTTGGCTGGCGAGCCTGTGCTGGGGAGCAGCCCGGACTTGCGCCGACGGCCCGCTTCTATTGCGTAAGCCCGTTGGCGGCCGGCTGCCAAGGCCTCAGGTTCTCGCCTAGCGAATCCCCGGGATCGCTGTTCGCGCAAGATCCATCCGCTCGCTCCTGCGTTCCCCCGCTCGGCGGAAATTGGCCCCGCACATCGCTATACTCGGAGCAACTGTCAATCACCGGAGCCTGTGCCTGATGCGTATTTCCCCGCGCGCCCTTTTGCTCATTGCCGCGTTTCCGATGCTCATGGCCGCCTGCGGTGGCGGTGGCGGCGGCGGAGGCGGTAGCAGTGGCAGCACGGCCAGTGCAGCCGGCGGCTCGAGCAGCAGCGCGAGCAGTTCGGCCACCTCGGGCGGGGCGACGGGCACGGCGAGCTCGACCGGTGGCACCCCGGCGGCGGGCGGCAGTGCGGGCAGCAGCGCCACGATCACAGCGGCGCTCGGCAAGCCCAGCCAGCTCCTCGTGGGACTCGGTGCCGGCAACGCGTTTTCGACGATCAGCGCACAGGGACTCAAGCCTGACATCTATGATGCCTACCTGGTGGGCGTTGGCGCCGGTTCGTGGCCGACGTGGAACACGCCGGCCGGCAGTTTCATCACCGATACCGCCGTACAGGCGACTGCGATCGGCGCCGTGCCGATGTTCACCCTCTACCAGATGGCGAGCAACGGCGATGGCAACATCTCACAGATCAATGCCGCAGCATTCATGAGCGGCTACTGGTCTCAGGCGCGACTGATGTTCCAGGTCATCGGCAGCTACGGTAAACCGGTCCTCGTGAATCTCGAACCCGATTTCTGGGGCTACGTGGAACAGCAGGCCCCAGGCGGCGACCCGACCCAGCTTGCCGCCTATGTGAGCGCGGAGCCGGAATGCGCGAGTCTGCCGAACAACGCCGTCGGCATCGCAGGCTGCCTGCTCGCGCTCGGGCGCAAGTACGCGCCCAACGCGAAGATCGGCTTTCCTCCCTCGTTGTGGAGCGGCACCGCCGCAAGCGTCGCGCAGTACATGGTGAAACTGGGCGCGAACCAGGCCGATTTCATCGTCGCGCAGACGAGCGACCGCGATGCGGGGTGCATGGAGGTGGCCGTGCCGCCAACGGAATGTTCAGGGCGCGGTGCCGGCCCCTTCTACTGGGACGAGACCAACCAGACCACCCCCAATTACACTCAGAGCCTCCAGAACTGGTCGACCGTGCGGGGCGTCATGAGCAACCTGCCCATCCTCTACTGGCAGACACCGATGGGCGTGCCCTCGACGACTCCGGGAGGGACCAACCAGCACTACCGCGACAATCACGTCCACTACATGCTCACGCACGCCACTCAATTCACCGCGATCGGAGTGTTTGCGATCGTATTCAGTTCCGGAGCCTCGTCTCAGACCACGATCTCGACAGACGGCGGCCAGTTCCAGACGCTCGCCGATGCGTACCTGAAGGCTCCAGCGGCCTATCCCTAGAGGTCGGCCCGGCGAGCGCCGGCCGGGCTCATATCCGCACCTACCTGCACTAATCCGCACGTACGCCGCCGGAGCGGAGAGGACCGCTTCGAGCCCGGGTCAGCGACGCGACCCGAGCGGCGCGCGCTCTGGGCCCTGGAGGACTCGGCCGTGCGCGGATTGCACGGATCCAGTAAGGTTGCGCCATGCGCCCCGCCACCCCTCCAACATCGCGCACGAACTTGGGCACACGCCCCTCGTGAGAAGCCTCCCAACTCCAGTCCGCGCGATCGTATTTGGCGCAAGCGGTGCCTTGGGAGGCGCGTTCGTCGAGGCGCTCTCCTCCGACCTGGAGGGCGCGCTCGTCGTGGGCCTCGACCGTCACTCGTCGCCCGCCTTCGAACTCGAGAACGAGGCCAGTATCGTGGCTTGCGCCCACGAACTCGCATCGCACGCGCCGTATGCCCTCATGATCGATGCCACCGGCGCCCTTACCATCGACGGCAACCCCCCGGAGAAACGGCTCGCCGAGCTCGACGGTCACCGGCTGGCACGGGCCTTCGAAATCAACGCCATCGGCCCGGCGCTGCTCATGAAACACTTCCTGCCGCTCTTGCCCGCACAGGGTCGCTGCATCTTTGCCACACTCTCGGCCCGCGTGGGCAGCATCGCCGACAACCGCAAAGGCGGCTGGTATGGCTACCGGGCGTCCAAGGCGGCGCTCAACATGCTGCTCCAGACAGCAGCCCTCGAGACCTGCCGCAAGCGTCCCGACGCCGTGTTCCTCGCGCTGCAGCCCGGCACGGTCCGCTCGCGGCTGTCGGACCCCTTTACCGCTCGCATCGCAACCCTTGATCCCCGCACGTCCGCCGCGCTCCTGCTCGCGGTGATGGACCGCGCGCCCGCCACCGGTGCCGCAGCCTTTCTCGATCACCAGGGCGCAACCGTACCCTGGTAAGTCCCGGTCTCAGGAGGGGTCGTCCGCTTCGGGAGTTGCGCCGTGCGCGGAGTCCTTCGCAGCGGGCTGCGCGTGGGTCAGATACAGCGCAACGGCCAGCAAGGCGACCGCGCCACCCAGGTAGACGAGATCGAGAGGCTCACGTACGTTCACGGCGAGACCCTGCTCGAGGACCGCAACCGCCAGGACGATCAGCACCACCTTGCCCAGGCTCGTCTTCAGATCGTCGAGGCTCTGAATGTCGAGGATCCGGCGTGCACCCGGTGTCGAGTGGGCGATCTCGAGCCGGCTGATGAACAGCTCGTAGAGCCCGAAGGCGAAGATCAGAACCGCTGCCGCCAGCAGGTAGCCATCGACGATCTTGACGATGTCCGAGACGATCGCCTCGGTGAGGGGCTTGCTACCCTCACCGGACCCTTCCCAGAAGAGCAACCTCCAGCCGTTGACTACCAGGCTTGCCACCGCCTTGGTGGTGATGATGAAGAGGGCGAACGAGGCGACGAGGCTGCCGAGCACGCCGATCATGACGAGATAACGGACCTTCCAGAAGAGCGCCTCAAACCACGTCACGAGCACATTCATCACATCTCCTCCTAGGAATTGGCCATCAACTTGGGCTGCGCGAGGCCGGATCAGGTGCCGCCCTGCCGCACCAGGTGCCGCGCGAGCGCCTCGTAGCAGGGTAGCGAGGTCGGATCGATATCGACGTTGGCCGCCAGATGGTGCGATGCGAAACGCGCGACCACCATCTCGGCGGCGGGATCAATCCAGATCGTCTGGCCGTGCACACCGCGCGCGCTGAACGCTCCATGGGCGTTGTGCGTCACCCACCACATGTTGCGGTAGGACGCGCCGGGCAGGCTCGTCGAATAGATGCGGGCGCGTGCGAAGTGTGCCGCATCGGCGCCCCGGCGAATATCCTCGACCACAGCCGCAGGCAGAATCTGCTGTCCATTGAAATACCCCCAGAGCCTCAGGGCCTCGCCGAAGCGCGCCAGATCGCGCAACGTGGCCGCAAGACCGCTACCGCACAACTCGGTACCGGCGCGATCGATCAGCATGTAGGCATCGTGTTCGGCCCCAAGCTTCTGCCAGATGCGCTCGGAGAGCAACTGGGCGAAGGGCCTGCCCGAGACCCGTCGCAGGATCCAGCCCAGCACCTCGGTATTGACCGTGTGGTAAGCAAATGCCTCACCGTGCGCACCCCGCTTTGGCACGCCAACGAGGTAGTCGCACAACGTGCGCGGGCCGGCGCCCCCCGGGACAGGGGGCAGGATGCCGGCTGCACGCAGGAGCTCCCAGATGCCCGCCTTGGGGTCCTGATAGTCCTCGGAACAGTCCACCCCAACGGTCATGTCCATCACCTGCCTGACCGTCGCATCTCCGTAGGCCGAGCGCGCGAGCTCGGGAACATAGTGGGTGACCGGAGCGCGGGTATCGAGCAACTGCTCGTGAGCGAGCAGTGCGGCGAGCGTACCCACGAATGACTTGGTGACCGAGAAGGCGATATGCGGCCGATGCTGGGCACCCGCTCCGAAATAGCGCTCATAGACGATCGTCCCGCGGTGCAGTACGACAATGCCGTCGGTATAGTTCAGGGCGAGCGATTCGAGCCAATTGACGAGACGAGCGTCACCGAGGACGATCGGCAGCGTATCGAGATCGCCTCGTTCGTCGCGAGGCAACACCGCGACCGGCGCGCTGCCGCGCGGCACTGCGACGGTCGGGCCGAACTGTCGCATGTGCGAGTAGGACCAGCGCGTCTGCGGGAACCGCAGGAAGCTGCCGTCCTCGTGGCGGATCGTCTTGTCGGGCGGCGGGGGCGAACCCTGCATCCACCCAAGGTGCAGGGGATCCGAGGCCAAGGCATCGGGGTAGCCGCGGTCTGGGTCCATGTCGGATCGGGTCTGGCGCCGCCTGACTGTAGCCGCCTGGACGCGCACCCTAGTGGAGGGTGCGCGCGCCGGCCATGGCGCCTGCGAGCGGCTGGGCCCTGCCGATCTGGACGAGCACCATCAGTCGCGCGATCCGTGTGCAGATCAGGGTCGCCGCGATCAGCTCAGTGAGCAGGAAGGCCAGGAGGAAACCTGGAAAAGTCACATGGGGCACATTGACGCGGGCCAGCCCCAACACGCCGGCGACAGCGAGGCCGACGGCAGTGATGAGGGCATAGGTCCCAAGCGTCGCAACCGGTCGGCGTATCACGAGACGCACGCCCCGCCACCACGCGCGGATCGCGGATCGGCGCGCGCCATCGAGGACGAACTGGGCGCGTCCCGCATCGACGCTGGCGAGCGCGACCACGACGAGGATACCGAGCACGATGCGCGCGAGCAGCATCTCATCGTTGGCGGCAGACTCGAGAATGGCGCTTTCGGCGCGCTCGGCAACCGCGTGCAGGAGGGCTCCACCCGCGGCGCCGGCGATGCCAAGTGGCACGAGCGACCAGATCAGCGTGCGCAGCATGCGGCCGTACTCGGCGAATCCGCCCTGGATGAGACCGTAGAACGACTGCGCGCGATTGCCCTTGGCCGCAGCCACCACCATGCCCGTCAGGAACGGCCAGACGAGCAGAAGCAGCAAGACCGAGACGAGCAGGATCGAGCCGAACACCGGGTACAGCAAATAGGCGTTGATCAAGAGATCACCGAAGATCAGGGGATCAAAATGGCCGGCCCACTCGCTGACGTGCGCCGAATGATCAAGGTGGCTTGCCAGAAAGCGCCCAATCGGCAGACAGAAGACCGCCGTGGGCACAAGGGTCAGCACCAGCCAGATGACGAGGATGCGCCACTGGGTCAGCGCCGACAGGGCGACGTGCACGAGGCTGCGGGCGGCCTTGGAGGAAGAAGGGGTCATAGTGTCGTCACGAGGGTCATGAAGCTTTGCACAAGAGCCGCGACTTCGGAACTCCAGCGTCGCGACGCAGGCTCTCCAAACACGCGGACCGCCAGACGATGCAGAAATCCGCCACGCACCGTGGGGCCTGCCTCGTCCGCGCTGGGTGTCAGGCTGTTGTTCACCCGGTTCGCATCGAGCAGGTTGTGCCGGTCGGGGTCGAGTTCGGCCGAGACCGCGCGCGACGGCTTGACCCAGCTAAAGCGCTGCCAGTTGCCCGGATCGCTCCACTCGACGGTTTCACTGGACCCATCGGCGAAGCGGACCACGAGGGTCTCAGGCACGGCCGCGCCATAGCGCCGTACGGTGACAGTGCTGCGAAACGGGTAGGGTCCGTGCAAGGTGTCATCCTTGTGGGCCTCGTGCCAGGCCTTGCGGGTGGCCTCGATGTCCTTGTCGACATCCTCGACGGTACTCTCGACCCACTTGCCCTCGACGAGGCGGGTGCCCGGCTCCGGGCGGACCTCGCTGACGTCGAGCCGCGACACGGCATCGTCGATCTTGGTCGCGTGATAGACCTCAAGATCGAAGGCGCGCTCGACGGCCGCGCGCTGCCCGGAAACTTCGGCGAGCGTCTCGCGCAGGTCTGCGACGCTCGGGTGGCGGTACTTCCAGCGTTCATAGTAGGCCTTCATCGCCCGCTCGAGCGCCTCGTGGCCGATACGCTCCTCGAGGTCGTGCATGGTGGTCGCCGTCCTCGTGTACGTCGTGCCGTAGCTGTTGGAGGACAGGCGGTCCCAGGAATTTGCGCCCACCGGATCAACCGGTCCGTAGAGTTCGGCGGCCAGGTGCTCGAACACGAAACCGTTCAGGGACATCGACAGGCCAAGGCGCCTTAGGGGCTCTGGAAAACTCATCACCTCACCGCGCGCGCGGAACATGCGGTAGTCCCAGTAATCGTTCATGCCCTCGTCGAGCACCGGCTCTTCGAACTCATTGGAGGCGAGAAGGCCATAGAAATAGCCGTGCCCGAACTCGTGTATGGTGACAAAGTCGAGCGCCACCTGCTCGACCGAACCGGGCTTGACGTCCTTGTAGCTCTCGGCGGTGAAGAAGGTCGGGTACTCCATGCCGCCCGCCTCCTCGGCGTTGTAGGGCGGAATCACGGCGGTCACGGTCTTGTAGGGATAGGGCCCCAAGGTCTCTGAAAAGTACGCAAGCGCGTCGGTCGTCGCCTTCAGTACCGTCGGTGCGTCGTTGGCGTACTCCGGGGGAAAGATGACCTTGACCTTGACTTCAGGGCTACCTGCTCCATGGTAGGTCGCCTCGAGGGGCGGGGCGCTGCGGCTGTCGGCCGTCCAGGCAAAATCGTGCACATCGCCCTGCACGAAATGGTGGGTCACCAATCCGTCCTTCTGGATGGCCGGCTCAACCTCCTCGCCGGTGGCACCGACCGTCATGCCCTGGGGCACCGAGAGATGCACGTCAAAGGTGCCGAAGTCCGCATAGAACTCGCTGTTCAGATGGAACTCGTGCACGTTCCAGCGCACGGCGCTCGCGCCCCGCTCGCCGGGCAGTTCGAGCACGCCGATCTTGGGGAACCACTGGCCGACAAGGTGGAAGGTGCCGAAGTACCCGGTGCGCGCCACCACGCGCGGCAATTGTTCGAGGAAGGTGAATTCGAGGGTGGTGCTGCCTCCGGGCGCGACGGGCGTTGGCAGATCCACGCGCAGCACGGTATGGTCGGTCGCGGGTCCGCCATCCGGATGTACATAGGCCGTTGGCGTGGGCTTGCCGCCCTGGGTGCTCGACTGCAGTTCGATGTGGCCCCACTGCCCATCCTTGATCGAGACATCACTGCGAAATTCAAAGCCGGGCGCGCTCTTTTCCGTGTACATCGTGCTGCCATTGCCTTCGAAGGCGTTCATGTACATGTGCAGATACACCGAGCGCACCTCTTGGTCGCTGCGATTGCGCCAGGTCAGCGACTCCTTGCCGGTGACCGTGTGCTTGACCGGATCGAGCGTGGCATCGATGCGGTAGGCGACGACGCGGTCCGAGAGGGTGGCCTCACTACCGGTACGCGGGCCGCCCCACGCACCTGGTGCACTGGGCACTTCGACCGCCGCCGCGCGCGGTGAGGCGAACGGGATCGGGGTGGCGCCATCGCTGACCCCGGGTAGACGGCCTGGAGGCGCAGGGTTGGCCGTGGCCCCCGCAGCCACGCTCCAGTTGGCGCAGGCGCCAAGAGCCGCGCCGACCAGAAGGCAGCGAGAGGTTGAACCAAGACGCACCAGGGCTTGCCACATCGATCAACTCCAAGTGAGGGAAATCTGCACGGCACCCGGACCGGGACCGCGCAGGCCATCTGCCCCGGTGACTGGTCTCGTGCCGCGTCCGATGCCTTGGCACCAGTCGGCAACCTAAGCGCACGCCAAGCCAACCCGGGCCCGCATGCTCGCCGTGGCGCGCAATAGCGTCCGGCAGCCGGCACACGAGAAAAGAGCACACAACGCAAGAAACCTGCCCGGATTATAGACTGAGCCGAATGGGCCGCCGCCCCACGAAGGAGTGGCGCCGGACGCGCCCGCGGCGCACGTGCGTATCAGGATGGTCTGCTGCCGGTCCTTGCAGCGCGGGCCAGGTGGGCCGGCTTGACCCTGTCGAACACCCGGATGCCAGCCCCAAACTGCAATCCCGCGCCCAGCAGGAGCACGATGGGCACACCGATGAGCAGGACCTCCTGGAGTGTGTCGATCGTGTGTTTCTTCGCGGGTGTGATGTACGCGGTCACACCGTGACTGTAGAGCGTCGCAGTGCGCTCAGGCGTCGGCGAGTGCGGCGCATCGCGAAGGGCTGCGTTGAATACCCAGAAGAAACCCACACCCGCGATCCAGAGCACGACAAACACCGCGCCATAGGCGTTTCCGACGACACGCCGCCAGCCCGCGGGAAAACGCTGAGGTGACTCCTGCACCTCGTGCACCGCGGGCGGGCTTGCGCGTGGTGCGCTGCCGCAGCATGCGGCGAACTCCGCCTCACCCATACACACGAACTTCAGGCTCGTGAGCACATTGAACAGGATGAGCGCGCACGCGGCGGCGAACCAGGGAAACAGTTCCGGGCTGAAAGTCTGCCCGAGCTGCGCCGCCGCCCCGAGAAAAAACAGCCCCAACAACGAGGCCGCACAGGCCCTGAGCACGCCCGCGCGGCCCACGCCCGGCCAGTGCCAGGCCCTCGCCCGGCGCCTGTGCAGCGATGCCCCGCATGCGATCAGCGCGAGGATCGCCACACAGGTGACCTCGAAGGCCCAGGGCAGGAAACGTCCCACCGCAAAGAGCACCAGCATCGACGCGTGAAATCCGATGAGGAGCCTGAAGTCCTGCGACGCGTCATGCCAGCGGTAACGAGCCCCCCAGCTTTCATCCTGTGCCATGGTCGATGGTTCCCCGTGCGTTGTCGTGTCCCGTGACGCTCTGCCCAGTGTACTTCGGTACTTCGGGCCGTGCATGCATGAGCATAGCCCAAGAGCCGGATGTGTTCTGAACCCGGTCTGAAAGCGTCCGCCCCGAGCGCGACACGGCGCGAGGCGGCGCGAGGCGGCATCGAGCCCAAGGCGCGCGCAAACGCGCCTCCTAGCTCCAGCTCAGATCAGCGCGGCTAAGCGGCAGCGCGCGCACACGCTTGCCGGTGGCGGCGAAGATGGCGTTGCATACCGCCGGCGCGAGCGGTGGCAGCGCCGGCTCGCCCAACCCGGTCACAGGAAATCCGGTCTTCACGAAATGCACGTCAATCCGGGGCGGCGCCTCGGGCAGGCGCAACAGCGGATAGTCACTGAAATTGCTCTGCACGATGCGCCCGTCTTCGATGCCCAGTTCGGCGTACTTCAGGGTGCTAAGCCCATCGATCACGGAGCCCTGGACCTGGTTCTCGGCGCCGCTTGGATTGATGATCTGCGCGCCAATGTCCGAGACCACCACGACCCGATCGACGCGCAGCTCTCCCTTCTTGGACACCGTGACCTCTGCCACCTGGGCAATGTAGCCGCGATGACTGAAGTAGCAGGCTATGCCCTGCCCCTGGCCAGGTGGCAAAGACCGCTGGCCCCAGGCCGATTTCTCCGCGAGCACCTCGAGGACATGCTTCATGCGCGCGACGTTGTACGGCAGGCTGCGCTCGGCCGTGGCCGGAACGATCTCGCGCTCGCCCAGCATCTGGAGGCGAAAGGCGAGTGGATCGCGGCCCGCGGCATGCGCGAGTTCGTCAATGAAACTCTGGATCACCCACGCAAAGACGTTGCTGCCCGGAGCGCGCCATGGACCCATCGGAAGAGCGCATTCGAGCGCGCTTTGCTCGAGGAGGCAGTTGGAAACCCAGCGTCCGGGAAACTCGTCGGGACTAAGGCTCGCTCCGGCGCCCGGCTGCAGCACGCTCTTGCCGTCCCGGGTGATGCGGTTGCCGAAGGTGATGAAATGATCATGCCAGGCGGTGACCCGGCCACTCGCATCGAGACCGGCGCGCAGGTAGTGGAAACCCCCGGCCCGAAAATGATCATGCTGCAGATCATCCTCGCGCGACCAGGTCAGCTTGACCGGTCCTTTGACCCGCTGCGCGATCGCCGCCGCCTCGACCATGTAGTCAGAGCTCAACCGACGCCCGAACCCGCCGCCGCTGCGGGTGATATGGACCGTGATCTTTTCCTTGGCAAGGCCAAGTGTCGTTGCCACCAGATCCTGGCCGGCCGCGGGGTTCTGGGTGGGCGCCCAGATCTCCATGGTCTGCCCGCCAGGATCGAAGCGGGCGGTGCAGTTCTGCGGCTCGATGCTGGCATGGGAGATGAATGGGTAGCTGTAGGCCGCCTCGAGCGTACGCCCGGCGGCCGCCAGGGCCGCCTCGACGTCACCGTCGCGGCGCAGCTCCGTCGTGCCCGGCTGCCGTGAAAGCGCTGCGGCCGCCGCCACGAATCCCTGCCAGCTTTGGCCCGCACCGCTCCCCTCGTCCCACACCACCTTCAGCTCCTTGCGAGCACTCCAGGCGGCCCACGTCGAGTCCGCCACGATCGCGACCCCGGACATGAGGCCGCGTGGATTGTTGGTGCCCCCCTCGATCAGAAAGGCATCGGAGACGCCCGGCAGCGCCTTGACGGTCTCGAGATTGGCGCTCACCGCGCGCCCACCCAACACCGGGCACTTCGCGAAGGTCGCATAGCGCATCCCGGGCAGCCTCACATCGATGCCGAACAGGGGCTTGCCGGTAACCACCGCCGCATTGTCGACACCCCCCTGGCGCGTACCGATGATGGTGTAGTCGGCCGGGTCCTTCAGCACCACCTGCTCCGCGCGCGGCACAGGCAGCGTGGCCGCGTGGCTTGCCAACGCGCCGTAGGCGAGTTCGCGTCGGCTGGGCTGGTGGATGACCCGACCCTGGTAGGCGCTGCACTGCTCGGCCGCCACGCCCCAGATGTCCGCAGCCGCGAAAACGAGCAGGGTGCGCGCCGTCGCACCCAGCCTTAGGAAGTCACTGTAGTTGTTGGGGGTCGAAGTCGAGCCCCCCGCGCTCTGGTTGCCGAAGGCGGGATCGAGATCACCCTGGACGATGTGGACATCCTGCCATCTCACCCCGAGCTCCTCGGCAATCACCATGGGCAGTGCGGTCTTGATGCCCTGACCGATCTCGGGCTGCTTGGAGACCAGTGTGATACGTCCCTCGGGAGTGATCTGGAGAAACGGGTTGGGTGAGAACACGTGCTCGTCGCTGAGCTTGGTGGGTTTGGAGATGCCCTCGGCTGCTCCCTGAGCGCCCGCGCCGAAGAAGCCGAGGACGAGACCGCCACCGGCGGCCGCTCCGGTCTTCAGGAACCGCCGGCGCCCTGCCGAGTACCGTGCCGGGTACGGTGCGAAGTGCCGTGCCGCGCCGGCCTTCACTTGTCACCGCCATTATCTCGGGTGAGCTCGGCCGCACGATGGATGCCGGACCGGATGCGCAGATACGTCGCACAGCGGCACAGGTTGCCTGCCATCGCCTCGTCGATCTGCGCATCGGTGGGATTCGGATGGGACTTGAGCAGGGCCGCCGCGGTCAGGATCTGGCCGGCCTGGCAGTAGCCGCACTGGGGCACGTCGAGTTCCTGCCAGGCCCGCTGCAGCGGATGCGCGCCGGCTGCATCCAGTCCTTCGATGGTCGTGACCTGTCTCGTCCCGAGCGCTTCCACGGGCGTCAGGCAGGCGCGCGTGGGCGCGCCATCGATGAGCACGGTGCAGGCACCACATTGTCCGATGCCACAGCCGTACTTGGTGCCGACCAGGCCGAGCGTATCCCGCAGCGCCCAGAGCAGCGGCGTCTTGGATTCCACATCCACGGGGTGCAGGGCACCGTTGATATTCAGCGTGTATTGGGTCATTAGCGAATTCTTGATTGGGAAGTCGGGGTTGCCGCTGGGAGCAGGTCTTGATGGCTGCGGCCGACTGCTGCGGCCAACTACTGTGGTGCGCGAGCACGAACCGCAGACACGGTCGCTCGCGCACCGTACCAGCACGCTTGAAGTATAAATCCGAGTGCGAAAGGCCCTGCCATACGCCGGTTCTTGCTGGTCCTAGAACGCGGCCGACCAGGCGTCCAAATGACGCTCCAAGCGCCGGCGCTTTCGCGGCTGTTTGCACAGGACTTCAAGCACGATGAGGCAGAGGATGAGGCAGAGGATGAGGCAGAGGATGGAGACCTTGATCCAAAGCCATCGATCCTTCCCGAGTTCCGGCTGAATCTCCCCATGCCTAAAG
>PLEY01000184.1 GCA_003136595.1 Burkholderiales bacterium | reverse complement strand
TAGACATGGGGAGGATGTCAATTGCGATGCAATGGGCAGAGGCCGGCTGATCTCTGGGAAAAGATCGCGGGCGTCTATCCGTGCAGGGACGGGCGCTGGGTGCGCGTGCACACCAATTTCCCGCATCACCGCGATGGCGTGCTGGCGCTGCTCGGCTGCGCCTACGAGCGCAGCGCGGTCGCCCAGGCGCTGCTCGGCTGGGATGCCGAAAGCTTCGAGGAGGCAGCCGCCGCGCGCGGCCTGTGCGTCGCCATGGCCCGCAGCTTCCAGGAGTGGGACCAGCACCCCCAGGGTGAAGCCGTGGCGCGCGGCCGCCTCATCACGATCGATGAGCTCGGCCACGCTCCGCCGCGCCGCATCGGGTTCGGCGCGCGGCCCCTCGAAGGCATCCGGGTGCTGGATCTGACGCGCATCATCGCGGGCCCGGTGTGCGCCCGCACGCTTGCCGCACACGGCGCCGAGGTCTTGCATGTGACCTCGCCCACGCTGCCTTCGATCCAGCCGCTCGTGATGGACACCGGTCGTGGCAAACGCTCCTGCCATATCGATCTCGCCACTCCGGCCGGCCGCGAGCGCCTTGCCGCGCTGGTTCGGGATGCCGACGTGTTCGTCCAGGGCTACCGTCCCGGTGCGCTCGCGAGACTCGGTTTCGGACCCGAGGCGCTGGCACGCCTGCGTCCCGGCATCGTCTGTGTGTCGCTCTCGGCCTACGGGCCAAGCGGCCCCTGGGCGGGGCGACGGGGCTTTGATTCCCTTGTGCAGATGGCCACCGGCATCAACTGGGCCGAAGCCTGGGACAGGGCCCGCCCCGGTACGCCCGCGCAGCCCGAGCCGCTCCCCGCGCAGGCGCTGGACCATAGCGCCGGCTACCTGATGGCGAGCGGCATCATCGCCGCCCTGGTGCGCCAGATCAGCCAGGGGCAGAGCTGGCACGTCGGTGTGTCGCTTGCGCAATGCGGCCACTGGCTGCGCTCCCTCGGGCGCATCCATGAGGGCTTCGCACCTGCCGATCCCGGCTACGACCAAGTCGCCGACGTGATGGAGGACAGTGCCTCGGGCTTTGGCACCCTGCGCGCCGTCAGCCATAGTGCCCGGCTGGCGCGCACGCCCGCATTCTGGGCCGAACCCAGCGTGCCGCTCGGCTCCCACCCTGCGGCATGGCGTAGACCCCGCTGAACGCCGCCCCGCGGGCACGCCACCGATGAGGGTCGCATAGCGCATGAGGAGCGCCTGATCCACCCCGCTATCCCGGGNNCCCCCCGCCGGACGAGGGGCCGGTCTGGGTGCCGCGCGGTGATTGCCGCCGCAGGCAAGGCGACAGTGTGGTCCGGCCCAAAGACTTTGAGAAAGCGCTGTCGCTCGCAGCGGCCGCGGCCTGCCTGGATCGCCCGCGTGCCGCAGCGGCTTCCCGAACCCAGGCGAGCCTGTCCATTCCGGGCGCGCGGTGGCACAATCAGTGCGNNGGGTTGTACGACTTCTCGAGGCCAGGCGGCCCGATCTGTTCTGGCCGCGCAGTGCGAGAGTTCCCGGACGCACGCGTCCATCCCCGTCGGAGACTACGATGATCGACATCCAGGAGGTCTACCCATACCTGCGCGTGCACAACGCCGCCGCAGCGATCGACTTCTACCGCCGCGCGTTCGGCGCGACCGAGAAGTTTCGACTGACCGAGCCTGGCGGGCGGATCGGCCATGCCGAGATCAAGATCGGCCCTGCGACCGTCATGTTGGCCGACGAGTCTCCCGAGCAGGGCATACGCGGACCCCGCTCACTGGGAGGCACGACGGTTTCCATCCACCTGCACGTGGACAACGTCGATGCGGCATTCGGGCAGGCACTNNCCGCTCATGGATCAGTTCTATGGAGAGCGCTCGGGCACCGTGCGTGATCCGTTTGGCCACGAGTGGCTGCTGGGCGGCCATCTGGAAGCCATGGCGCCGGATGAGATGCAGCGTCGCTACAGCGCCTTGTTCCCCAGATGAGCGGATCGGTCGCGAGGGAGGTNNGCGAGGGAGGTCGCGAGGGAGGTCGCGAGGGAGGTTCCGGCGGTGAAGAACGATCGAGTAGCCAAAGCCTGGGGGGGCGCGGCGGGCAACCCGGAATGTGATCGAGTTCATCCTCCCGCGGTGGAGCCGAATGTCCCCGCCCGTCGCTTGCCCGGGGCGTGAAGGCTCGAGCGGGCTAGGAATGGGCGTTGGGGCCGGCGGGCTCCCATAACTCGATGGGATTGCCCTCCGGATCAAGCAGCCTTGCAAAGCGGCCATTGGGGTAGACCTTCGCGTCGACTTTCACGGCAATTTCTGCAGCGCGTAACTGAGCGACCATCGCGTCCAGATCGCGCACGCGAAAGTTGATCATCCAGGTCTGCTCCGGCCTCCCAAAATAGCCCGTGTCCTGGGGAAACGGTGCAAACACAGTCGGACCCGCGGTTTGCTGCCATACCGCTTGCCCATAGTCCGACGGCGTCGGGTTGATGCCCAGATGATGCTCATACCACTCGGCCAGCCCTTTTGCATCGTGGCTCTTGAAGAACATCCCGCCAATGCCGAGTACCCGTTCTCGGGTGTTGGCCCTCGTGTCGCCCTGCGCCTGGGCCTCACCGGCTGCGGCTTCGCCGAGCACTGCGAGCGTCGAGGTACCCAGCAGGAGATTTCGGCGACTGATCGACATGTCAGGATCAACTCTCTCGGAAAACAATGGTTATAGACACTTTGTTTTCCGGGCGTGCGGTAACGAGCGCATGGGCGCGGCCGGGCAGGCCAGACAAGGTCCGGAAAACCGTTCCACGAAAGCCTATCATGCCCGACCGTGGATGGAGATTTTTCCGACAGTGCCGCTCTGGCACAGGCGGATCGCGGCCCGGCCGGATCTGGGGGCCATCGAGCAAGCGCGCGGCGTTGCCGGCCGTCGATGGTCCAACCCAGGCGGCGTTCGGCGTGCTCACCGGTGGCTCATCGAGTTCTCGCGCAAGACTCTAAAGAATGGAAAAGGGTGCTGCGGGCGGGGCTTCACTGTCGCTTGCAGCGATTTCGACGACCCGATGCACGACGCTTCCGGCGGGACCTTCTAGCACTCGGGCGTAAAGTGCCGCCAGGGCTTCGGGGCTGCCCTCGGCCCGGACCAGCACGGCGCCATCGACCAGGTTGCGGACCCAACCGGCGACGCGCAGGGCGTGCGCCTCCTGCGCCACAAACCAGCGAAATCCCACCCCCTGGACCCTGCCCTCAACCCGGTACAGGGGCATGGCCCGATTCCCGATGGGCGCCCGTAGCGCCCATTCCGATGCGAGTTTCTTTATACATATTTCATTTATTTCAGAATCTTAAATCACATATATAAAGTGATTTCGAGACCATGTGCCGAGCCCGGTTCCGTCAATGGGGGGCGGGGGCGCCCGCCAGCTGCGGCAGGTGTGGTGCGGTGATCACGGTGTAATCCGAAGGCACCGTGAACAGTTCGGGGGACGGTTCACTGCGCTTGATGTCGCGGATCTGATAGACCGTCTCGCCATCACGGGGATCATAGTCACGCGAGTAGACCGTGAGCAGGAGGTCTGGCGCGTACCACTGATCCGAGGTCATCACGAGCGGCCGCTCGTTGCCGAGTTGCCCCGCGGGGATTGTCCAGGTGGTCCGGGTGCCCTCGGCGTGCAGCGTCTCGAAGTCCTTGCTCCCAAGCGGTGTCATGACGCCGGGGCCACGTGGCTCGCGCAACACGAAAGGCATGGGTGGCGGCGATGCTCCGGGACCTCCGGGCGGCATGCCCTCGGGCGAATGGCCTTCCCCGGGAGGCGCATCGGGGCCATGGTGGGGGGGGCCTGGGGGTCCACCTGGTGGCGGACCTGGTGGCGGCCCCGGTGGCGCGCCCTGGGGTGCACCCGCATCCGGGCCAGCGAGGCCGCTCGCATTGGCGAGCTTGCCCCAGGCCCTGTGCATCACACCGCCCAGGGTTGCAAACACGCCCGCGGGCTTGTGGTCCCCTGCAGCGGCCGGCGTATCGCCTGCGAACAGCACCGCGGTCTTGCGCTCGGGATCGAGCAGATAGCGCCGCCCGGCCAGCGGGTCGTTCACGTAAATGAGGGTGTGGGGACCCGACATCTCCTGGCGGGTGCGGCCCTCGCTGTCACGATACAGGAGCGTGGTGCGCGAGCGGTCGATGCGGTTGCCATCGCCTAGCAGCTGATGATATTCCGAGATGCCCTGGGCGCTGTAGGGCGCCCCCTTGACGATCTTTTCCGAGGACATCGCCGCCGCCAAGAAGGCGAAGTGCGGGTCGAGATTCGCACCGAGCCCCGGGCGGACCACGGTCGGGCCATCTGGTACGGGGGCGCTGACGGGATCGCCCTCGGCGTAAGCGACACCGGGTACACCGGCTACACCGGCAACCCCCGTGAAGCAGGCCGCGGCGACGAGGCCGCCTCTGAGGGTCCCTCTGAGGGTCCCTCTGAGGCGACGCGTTCTGTCTTGCATGTTGCTCACTTGCCTTCTCCTGCATCACCTGCATNNACTTGCATCACTTGCAAAACGGACCGCGAGAATCTCGCCGCCGGCGCCGACCAGCACGTCGGCCTTGACGGGCTGGCTGACCTGACCGGGATCGATGGGCAGACCGAAATCAAGGAGCGTCTGGCGTGGCAGTTCGGTCGCGACGATCACGCCGAGCCTGGGATCGAGCACCTTCCTGCTGTCCCCCAGCGCGAAGAACGGCGTCACCGTGGGCGGGGAGAGTTCTGCCTCGCCGCTCAGGTCCGGCGCGAGCAGGCCCTCCGAGAAGAACGGGACGAAGAGCGCCAGCACGACGCCGATCGCCACCGCGGGCACGACGAACTGCTGCAGGAGGACGCGCCAGGCGGGCAGTGCAGGGCGCGCGAGGCGCCCGGCTCGAAAGCGCGCACGCAGGTCGCCTTCCAGGCCACGCGGGGCCTGCACGCGTGCCATCTCGGCCTTCAGTCCCACGAGCCCCGCCTCCAGCCAGTCCCGCTCGGGGTCCGGTGTGGGTTCGTCCCTGATAGTCATGGTGATTCTCCGTAAGGATTCATGCTGTTTCATGCCGTTCATGCCGCCTCGCGCTGCCGGCCGGGATGCAGTTCGCGCAGCAGTTCGGCCAGCCGCAGCTTGCCGCGCGCCAGGCGCGAACGCACCAGGTGCACTTCGATACCGCAGATCGCCGCCGCCTCGGCGTAGCTGAAATCCTGCAGGGCGCACAGAATCAAGACCTCCCGATAATGCGGCTCAAGCCGGGCCAAGCCCCGGCGCACAGCCGCGCTGGCGCGGCTGCGCTCAAGATCGGCGAGCGGCTGGGCGGGCTCGTGCTGACCGTGGGTCGCGGTCTCGGGCTCCTCGGCGCTCGCCGCCGGCAGATCGAAATCGCGCCGATGCCGCCGCACGCAGTTGCGTGCCACGCCGCAAAGCCACGCCGCGAGCGCCCCCTGACCCGGGTCGAAGCGCGCCCCGGAGCCCAGCATCTCGATGAACGCATCCTGGGTCGCGTCGGCCGCCAGGCTCTCCGATGCGCTGTAGAGGAGGGCAAAGCCGTACACGGTGCGCTGATGGCGGCGGTAGAGCACCGTGAAGGCGCGCTCATCTCCCTTGGCCACCTGGGCCATGAGTTCCGCATCGCTGGCCTTGCTCAACCAGATCATCGGCACAGGGCTCGGATGCCCAGGACGGCCCAGGCCCTACTCATAGGTCACCTGGATGCGCCCTTTCATGACATATCCCACCGAGCGCACCGTGCCGATGAGCGATCCTGCACCGGCCGCCATGCGGAGCTTGCGGCGCAGCAGGTAGATAGAGGAGGCGAGCGTGTGCGCCCGCGGACTGCGCTCTGCGGCCGCGACCGGCTCCAGTTCTTCGCGCCGCAGCACCTTGCCACCGGCGGCGAGGAGGGCGCCCAGCAGGCGGCGCTCGGATTCGGTGAGGATGATCTGAGCGCCCCACGCATCGGTCAGCATGCGCCGGCCCGGCGAGAAGGTATAGGGTCCGAAGCGGTAGCAGGCGCCCGGCACCGGGGGCAGGCGGGCGCCAAACGGGAGCGCATTGGCGCGCCGCCGCAGGATGGCCTTCGCGCGCGCCAGCAGTTCACGCGGCGCAAACGGCTTGACCAGATAGTCGTCGGCGCCCGTCTCCAGGCCGATGAGCCCCGCATGGCGCGTCTTGAGCGGCGTGACCAGCACCAGCGCCGCATCGCTTAGCCCCCGCACCCGAGCGCAGGTCTTCACGGTGTTCTCGCCGGCGCGCTCGAGGTCGAGCACGACCAGATCCGGGCTATACGAGGCGAGGAGCGCAAGCAGCGCCCGCGGGCTCTCGACCTCGCGCACTTCGAAGCCGGCCGCATGCAGGTAGCGGCCAAGCGGCTCCCGCGCCGCGGCGTCCTCACCGACGACCAGGGCGCGCAACTCCTGCCGCCCGACAAGCTGGGCAGATGCCGCGCCCCGTGGACCCTCGAGGCCCCATTGCAGGATCTCGGCTCGGGAACTCTCCCGGGTCGGCCGGGCAGCATGGACAGGGTTCATGGAAGCTATTCGCATCCCGAAACGAAATAGTCCCCACTTTTTTGCAAATATTTTCACGGAAGGCTTCTTTGCACCCCGCCAGCCCGGATTCTTCCGGGCCGCCAGGGCCTTGTGCGCGGCTTAGGTGAACGACCTAGGCCAACGACGGACTCTCAACACCCCGCCAATGAGGATACAATTCGGCCTACTCGCGGACCGGGAAGACCATGCTGAATCCATTTAAGGGTCTCGTTCGAAAAGTCACCGGCTCGGCCGAATCGAAGGCGCAACTCGAACCCTGGATCGCGCTGACCGAGAACTGGCCACCGTACAACTATGCCGACTCGGAGCATAACCCGACCGGCTACTCGACCGAGCTGCTACGGCTCATGATGAAGCGCGCCCACCTGGTCACGCCGATCCAGATCATGCCGTGGGGGGAAGCCTATGTGACGGCATCCAAACGTCCCAATTCTCTGCTCTTCACGGTCTTGCGCAAGCCCGAGCGCGAGGCCCTGTTCCACTGGATCGGGCCGATCGCGCCGAGCAGCCTGTTTCTGTTCAAGCTCGCCAGCCGCAACGATGTCGAGGTGAAGAGTCTGCGCGAAGCGGCAGGCTATCAGCTGGGCATCACCCACGAGGGCGGTTTCGAGGCCATTGCCAAGAAGCTCGGCTTTTCAGTCGGCCTGAATCTGGACATCTCCAACGACGACGAGACGGTGTTCTGGAAGCTCACCGAGCGGCGTATCGATCTCATCATCGATACCGAACTGGGCGCCGCCCATCGCGCCCGCGGCTTGGGCACGAGCAACAACCTCATCAGGCTGAGCCAGATCGATCAGGGGGTGGGTCACTTCATCGCCGTCAACAAGGCCAGCAATCCCGAAGACGTGCAGAGCCTGCAGTCGGCTTTCCTCGAAATCAAGCGCAGCGGGGCGGCCGATCGGATCTATGAAAAATACCTGATGGGCACGACCGGGACCGACCCCCTGACCGAATCCTCGCCCATGATCGACTGGGACTAGCGCACCGACCATTTCATGACAAAAGACTTGAACTTATCACGGTAAATATTTGTTTTAATTATCTATAAATCTATAGATTCTGGGTGAGCAACGTGCCCGGCGGACGCTGCCCCGGGCGCTCTGCCCTTGCTCCCGCCCCAGCCGCTAATCGCGCAGGGCGCCGCAGGGTCGCCTGGCGACATCGTGCCGCCCTTGCCTCCTTCCGCCACCTTCCGCCTGCCTTCGCCTGCTCGGCCGAGGTTGCCGGGCGCGGCGCGCGCTGCACTGACAAGCTCCGGCAGGCGGGTCTCTTGGCCCATTCCAGGCTCACCAGGACTCGTCACATCGCTCGGAGACTTTCCTAGTGATTTCCGGCGCCTTTTCCGAGCCGCGGTGAGGCGCCGCGCGGCCTTCCTCGCTCGCGTTGGCCCGCCCGCGCGTTCGTGTCCAATTGTGAAAATCGACAGGCTGTTGCAGGCGTGAATCGGAGCGGTACCGCACAAGTTGCAATGCAACATTTACACGCTAGACTCGGGGTCCCTATCAAGACTGTTCCAGATGGACGAAGGAGAAGTGGCGTGCGCAAGTCGTTTTCGAAGATCACCCGGATGAGCGCCGGGCTTGGCGCTTTGATCCTGTGCCTGAGCGTGGCCAAAGCAGACCCCGAGCCGATCAAGATCGGCATCATCGGCCCGGTCACCGGTGCCGGGGCCAATGGGATGGGCCTTAGCATCGTGGGCGGCGCCCATGTCTTCATGCACGAGTTCGAGCAGTACGCGACACTGCTTGGCCGGCCCCTCGTGCTGGTCGAGCGCGACGACGAGTCCGACCCCAAGGTGGGCCTCGAGGCGACCCGCGATCTGGTGGAGAACGAGCACGTCATCGCGGTCGTCGGTTTTGGCAACACGGGGGTTGCGCTGCCCGCCTCGAAATACCTGCAGGAGAAGAAGGTGCCGCTCATCGTCTCGGCGGCAACCGGCGTGGCCATCACCCAGCAGTTCGCGAAGAATCCGGACAGCTACATCTTCCGGGTCGCGGCCAATGATGCGTTGCAGCCCGAAATCATCCTGAAGGATCTCCTGGTACGCCGCAAGTTCCACCGCATCGCCCTGTTGCACGACGACAGTCCGTACGGCACGCTCGGGCGCAATTCCGTGCTCGCCGAATTCCAGCATTATGGCGTCGAGCCGGTCTTGGTCGAGAGCTTCAAGGTGGGTGACAAGGACATGTCCCAACAGCTGCGGCACGCCGAGGCGGCCGGCGCCGATGCGGTGATCTGCTACAGCCTCGCGCACGAGGCCGCCATGGTCGTCAACGGCGCACGCACGCTGCGCTGGAATGTCGCCATCGTCGGGCCCTGGGGTCTGTCCCAGGACACGTTCCTGAAGCTCGCCGCCGCCAACTCGGAGGGCAGCCGCATGCCCGTCACGTTCCTGGAGGACGATCACAACATGCGCCACGACGCGTTTTCGGCGGATTACAAGGCGGTCAACAAGACCAGCGACATCCCCTCTGCGATCGCCGCGGCCCAGACCTACGACGCCCTGCACATCCTGACCGCCGCCATCGCCCAGGCCAATGCGACCGATGGACCCGCGTTGCGCTACGCGCTGACCCACCTGCATTCACCCGTCACGGCCGGCGCGATCACGGTCTATCGCACGCCGTTCACAGACACCGACCACGAGGCCATCAAGGGCGGCATGGTGGTCATGGGCGAGATCCGCAAGCAGAAGGTCACCTTCGCCTACGACGAGGACCAGGCGCACTCCCATTAGGACCCAGGGGCGCACCGCAGCGCACGCTGCGGCTGCGCGATCTTGGTGCAAGCCTGCACCAACGCTTGGCATGATGCGAGCCTGGACTGCTGTGACCGGGCCGCCCCTGCAGCCCCTGCAGCCGGCACAGTCCAGTTCCCGCATCCAAGCCACGCTTGAGCGAGGGCCAAGTCCCTTGATCGGCGCAGGCAGAGGCCGCCCGGGCACAGGATTTGCTTAACGTTGCAGGGAGGAAAGCGGCGATAAGCCGAATACCGAAGGGTCGCTAGGGTTCCGGTTGCCACGGCATGACGTGGGCAATGTCTGGTCCAAGAGCGGCCGGCCTCAAACGGCTTGCGTGCCGTTCAGGCTCCACGGCGGGACAAAAACCCGGGAGATTCACTTCGTGTAGAGGTGGCTTCCGACGTTTTTTCCCGCTTTTTTATTGGAGCTCTGATGAACAGTGCGTGTCGTTGCCGCATGCAAGCCAGCGCTGCGTGCCGTCAGGACTGTGGTCCTGAGTGCGGTCCCACCGAGGCGGTTTGCGCTCGCTCGACGGGTGTCGCGCCCGGGCCGGGGTCTTGGCGCCATGTCTGAGCACACCGCGACCCCGCCGAATCCGGATCCGGCCACCCCGGTCGATGCCTTGCCGCTTTGGCACGGCTTCGCCCCGGAACTCGACCCTGCCAAGGTGCTCTTTAGCGAGATCATCCCGGGCGGGGGGCACGGCAGTTGGCTCCTTTCGCGTGGCACGGCGCTGCGCCTCGCCGCCCTCGATCCGGCGGCCAATGCCAGCGTCATCCTCTACGCGACGGCCCCCGCGCACGAGCGCTACAACATGCCCGATTCGCTCAAGGCCCAGCACACCGCGCATTTCACGCGCGGCCATGTCCTCATGAGCGACATGGGCCGTGCCATGGCCTCGATCACCCACGACAGCGTCGGCTGGCACGACCCGCTCGGCAGCCTCCTCGACACGGCCAGCATGCAGCGTCGCTACGGTGAACATCGCTACGAGCAGCATCGCAACGCGATGCACAGGAGCGGGCGCGACGGACTCCTGATCGAGATCGGCAAGTATGGCCTGGCGGCCCGCGACCTGATCGCGCCGGTCAACTTCTTCTCCAAGGTCACGGTCGACGAGGAGGGTCGTTTCCATTTTGTGGCCGATCACGCGCGGGCCCTGGCGACGGTCGAACTGCGTCTGGACATGGACGTGTTGGTCGCCCTGTCGGCAGCACCCCATGCGCTCGACCCCGGTGCGCACTACCGGCCCGGCCGCATCGGCCTTGCCGCATGGCGCTGCGGGCCGGCACCGGCCGACGATTACTGCCGCAACTTCTGCCCGGAGAACGCCCGGGCTCACCACAACGCCGACGTGTTCGCGGCCCGCTGACAAGGAGCTCTCGATGACCGCCGCCGCCCAACGTCTAGAGACCAGCGCGCTCGAACCCGAGCGCGCCATCCTGCGCCACCGCCAGTGGGCGGGCGAGCCCTGGCTGGGCGCGATCAAGGCCGGCCAGACGCTGCGCATCGTCGACCTCGAGGGTAACCAGGCGGTCGACGTGCTCTTCTACAGCCAGCACGATGTCGCCGAGCACTACAGCGCGACCGACACGATGGCGCGGCAAGGCGGCATCTACCTGACGACGGGCTCGATCCTGGTGTCGAACCTGGGCCAGCCCATGCTCTCGATCGTCGCCGACACGTGCGGGCGCCACGACACGCTGGGGGGGGCCTGCTCGGCCGAGAGCAACACGGTGCGCTACGCACTGCAAAAGAAGTTCATGCACTCCTGCCGTGACAACTTCCTGTGTGCACTCGCGCACGCCGACATCGGGCTTGGCAAGCGCGACCTGGCCCCGAACATCAATTTCTTCATGAACGTCCCGGTGACCGCAAACGGCGACCTGAAATTCGCCGATGGTGTCTCGGCACCCGGCAAGTATGTCGAACTCAGGGCGCTCATGGACGTGTGGATGCTCGCCTCGAACTGCCCGCAGCTTAACAACCCCTGTAACGCCTACAACCCGACCGCCGTCGAGATTCTGGTCTGGGATCAGTCCTAGTACGCACTCCGGTTCCTTGAACCCCTGGCGGGACGACCCGCCTTGGACCCTCGCTGCGGGACGGCCCGCTCTAGACCGGTCTATGTTCGCCAAAGTATTGATCGCCAACCGAGGAGCAGTCGCCTGCCGGGTCATCCGTACGCTACGCCGCATGGGCATCCAGAGCGTGGCGGTGTACTCCGAGGCGGATGTGGATTCGCTGCACGTGCGCGCGGCCGACGAGGCCCATTGCATCGGTGCCGGTCCGGCCGCGGAGAGCTATCTGCGCGGCGAGACGATCCTCGAGGTCGCCCGCCGCACGGGGGCCCAGGCGATCCATCCGGGCTATGGTTTTCTGTCGGAGAATGCGGCCTTCGCCGAGGCCTGCGCCGCAGCGGGCGTGGTCTTCATCGGGCCGACCCCCGAGCAGATGCGCGCCTTTGGTCTGAAGCACACCGCGCGCGCCCTGGCCACGAGCCAGGGTGTGGCGCTCCTGCCCGGCAGCGGCCTTCTCGAGGACGCCGTGCAGGCGGCCAGCGAGGCGCTGCGCATCGGCTACCCGGTGATGCTAAAGAGCACCGCCGGGGGCGGCGGGATCGGCATGCGGCTCGTGGCAAGCCCGCTCCAGCTGGCCGACGCCTTTGGCGCGGTGGCGCGTCTTGCCGCCAGCAATTTCAAGGATGCCGGCCTGTTTCTCGAGAAATACGTCGAGGCCGCGCGCCATATCGAGGTGCAGGTGTTCGGTGACGGCCAAGGCGAAGTGATCGCGCTTGGCGAGCGCGACTGCTCGGTCCAGCGGCGCAACCAGAAGGTCATCGAGGAGACGCCAGCGCCGGGTCTGTCCGAGGACGATCGAGCCGCCCTCGCGGCCAGTGCCGTACGGCTCATGCGGGCGGTGCGTTACCAGTCGGCGGGCACGGTCGAGTTCGTCTATGACGCCACCGCGCGCGCCTTCTACTTCCTGGAGGTCAACACGCGCCTGCAGGTCGAGCACGGCGTGACCGAGGCGGTCACGGGCATCGACCTCGTTGAATGGATGGTGGCCCAGGCGGCAGGCGAGATGCCAGCACTCGCGGACCTCGTACCGCATCCCCGCGGGGCAGCGATCCAGGCGCGCGTCTATGCCGAGGATCCGGCACGCGAATTCCAGCCCTCGACAGGTGTGCTCACCGAGGTCAGCTTCCCGGACACGGCCCGCATCGAAACCTGGATCGAGCGGGGCACTGAGATGTCGGGCTACTACGATCCCATGCTGGCGAAGGTGATCGTGCACGCGCCCAGCCGCGAGGAGGCCCGCGTCGGGCTGATCGCGGCGCTCGCTGCGACCCGCATCGGCGGGATCGCCACGAATCTGGACTACCTGCGCCAGGTCGCCGCCTCGGCGGTCTTTGCCGAGGGCCGGCAGCTGACCTCGTTTCTTGGACGCTTCGAGTTCCGCTCGGCGACCGTCGAGGTCCAGGAGCCGGGCCTGCAGACCACGGTCCAGGACTGGCCGGGCCGGCTCGGCCACTGGGACGTGGGCGTGCCGCCTTCGGGCCCGATGGATAGCTACGCGCATCGCCTCGCAAACCGGCTGGTGGGCAATCCCGCCGATGCTGCGACCCTGGAATGCACCATTGCCGGCCCGACGCTACGCTTTCGCGCGGCCGCCGTCATTGCGCTCACCGGCGCCTTGGCCGATGTCCGCCTCGATGGCGCGCCACTGGCAATGTCGTGCTCGCATCGTATCGGAGCGGGCAGCGTCCTTGCGGTCGGCCGCGTCGGCGAGGCGGGCTGCCGCGTCTATCTCGCCATCGGCGGTGGCATCGACGTGCCGTATTACCTGGGCAGCCGCTCGACCTTCACACTCGGCCAGTTTGGCGGGCAGGGCGGTCGCACACTGCGCCTGGGTGACGTGCTGCCGCTGTGCGCACCGGGCACCGGCACGGCCGGCGTCGCGCTCGCCCCAGGCGGCCTGCCCGGCTACACGCGCCACTGGGACATCGGGGTGCTCTATGGTCCGCACGGTGCGCCGGACTTTTTTCTCGAGGAGGACATCGACACCTTCTTTCGCACCGCCTGGCAGGTCCATCACAATTCTAGCCGCACCGGCGTGCGGCTGATCGGGCCGAAGCCGCGCTGGGCGCGCAGCGACGGCGGCGAGGCCGGGTTACATCCTTCGAACATCCACGACAACGCCTATGCAATCGGGGCGGTCGACTTCACCGGCGACATGCCGGTCGTCCTCGGCCCGGACGGACCGAGCCTCGGAGGCTTCGTCTGCCCGGCCGTGGTGGTGCACGCCGAACTGTGGAAGCTCGGGCAGCTCCGTCCCGGCGACACGGTGCGCTTTCAGCGCCTGAGTCCTGCCGAGGCGGGCCGGCGCGAGGCGCTGCTGGAGGCCTCGATTGCCCTTCTGGGCGGCTCGGGCATTCCAGACCCGGAAGACGACCCCACCGCCTGCGCCTCGCCGGTGCTCTTCGAGCGCGCCAGAGGCGCCATCACGCCACGCGTGGTGATCCGCCAGGCGGGCGACCGTTACGTTCTCATCGAGTACGGCCCGCTCGAGCTCGACCTTGAACTGCGCCTGCGCGTGCACGCGCTCATGAGCGCGTTGGCCGCCCAGCGGCAGCCCGGCGTCCTCGAGCTCACCCCCGGCATCCGTTCGCTGCAGGTTCATTTCGATCCGAACCTGCTTGAACGCGAGCGGCTGCTCGACCTGCTCGTCATGACCGAGGATGGCATCCCCCCGCTTGATGACATGGTGGTGCCGAGCCGCATCGTGCACCTGCCGCTCGCCTGGAACGACGCGCAGATCCAGGTGGCGATCCAGAAATACTCCCAGTCAGTGCGCGCCGACGCTCCGTGGAGCCCGAGCAACATCGAGTTCATCCGTCGCATGAATGGCTTGGCGAGCGTGGCCGCGGTCCAGGACCTGTTCTTCGCGGCACATTACCTGGTCCTCGGACTGGGTGACGTCTACCTCGGTGCCCCGGTTGCAACGCCCACCGATCCGCGTCATCGCCTCGTCACGACCAAATACAATCCCGCGCGCACCTGGACCCCGGAGAACGCGGTGGGCATCGGTGGAGCTTACCTGTGCGTCTATGGGATGGAGGGGCCAGGCGGCTACCAGTTGGTGGGCCGCACGGTGCAGATGTGGAACCGCTGGCGCCACGGGCCCAAGGCCGCGCGCGAGTTCGCCGAGCCGTGGCTGCTGCGGTTTTTTGATCAGCTGCGCTTCTACCCGGTCTCAGAAGAGGAGTTGGCGCGCATGCGCGTCGATTTTCCGCTCGGTCGCATGGAGCTCAAAATCGAGGAGACCGAGTTCAGCCTTCGCGACTACCGTGCGTTCCTCGCCCGCGAGGCTGCATCGATCGGCCAATTCAAGAGCATGCAGCAGCAGGCGTTTGACGCTGAGCGCGAGCGCTGGCGCGTGGCCGGGGCGGGCCTCGATGTGCAAGACGAGCTCAGCGAGGCCGACACCGCCGCCTTTGCGCTCGGCGCGCCTGATCTGCCTGCCGGGGTGCGTGCACTCCATTCGCCGGTGCAAGGCAGCGTCTGGAAAGTGCTGGTCAGTGCCGGAGACCGGTTTGCCCCGGGGGCTGCGCTCATCGTGGTCGAGTCGATGAAGATGGAGTTCCCGGTCACGGCCACCGAGGCCGGCCAGGTCCAGAGCATCACGGTCGAGGCGGGCGCGGCCGTCGCCCCCGGCCAGGAGGTGTTGCGCTGGCGCGCGCTGAGTGCCGGGGAGGACGCGTGAACCGACTGTCCCTGGATATGACGCGGCTGCGCGCCGCCTACGCGAGCGGCGCCACCACACCGGAGAGCGTGGTCCTCGACGTGCTCGAGCGCATCGGTCAGGACCGCCACTGCGCGTGGATCGAGGTCCTCGACCGGGAGCGCCTGACGCGCCATGCGCGTGCGCTGGCGGCGCGCGGGCCCGCCGACCTGCCACTCTACGGTATCCCGTTTGCCATCAAGGACAACATCGACCTCGAGGGCGTGGCGACCACGGCCGGCTGCCCCGGCTATCGCTACCTGCCCACGCACTCGGCACCGGTGGTGCAGCGGCTCATCGATGCGGGCGCGATGCCGATTGGCAAGACCAATCTCGACCAGTTCGCGACCGGCCTTAACGGCACGCGCTCCCCGTTTGGCGCCTGCCAGAACGCCTTTGACACGCGCTACATCTCGGGCGGCTCGAGTTCCGGCTCGGCGGTCGCCGTCGCGCTCGGTCAGGTGAGCTTCGCGCTGGGCACTGACACGGCCGGCTCGGGGCGCGTTCCCGCCTCGTTCAACCATCTGGTCGGGCTCAAGCCCACGCGCGGACTGCTTTCGGCCCGGGGGGTGGTACCCGCCTGCCGCACGCTCGACACCGTCTCCATCCTCGCGCTGACCGCCGACGATGCGCACCGCGCCTTCGCCGCCTGCCTGGACTTCGATGCGGCTGATGCCTACGCGCGGCCGAGCCAGCCGCACGGCTTTGACTTCGGCCGCGCAGCCCGCGCCCGGCTCGGCGTTCCGCTGCGCTCGCAGTGGCAGTTTCCCGGCGCGGGCGGTGACGCGGGCGGCGACGCGGGCAGCCCCGGGAGCAGCAACGAGTATGCGCGAGCCTACGCGCTCGCCATCGAACACGCCCGCCATCTCGGTGCCGAGATCGTCGAGGTCGACTTTGAGCCCTTCTTCGAGACGGCCCGGCTGCTCTATGGAGGACCCTGGGTCGCCGAGCGCTACCAGGCGATCCGCGGTTTTGTGGAGACCCAGCCCGAGGCCCTCTTTCCGGTGACCCGCGAGATCACCCTGGCGGGCGCCCGGCCCAGCGCGGCCGATGCCTTCGCCGCGCAGTACCGCCTGCGCGAGCTCGAGCGCAGCACCGAGGACGTCTGGCAGCACATCGATGCGCTGTTCATGCCCACCGCACCGCTGCATCCGACGATCGAGGCAATGCAGGCTGCACCGATCGAGTTGAACAGTGCGCTTGGGACCTACACCAACTTCGTCAATCTGCTCGACCTGTCGGCGATCGCCGTGCCGTTCTGCTTTGTCGCCAATGGGCTGCCCTTCGGCGTGACGCTCGCGGCCCGCGCCCACCAGGACGTGCCCCTCTTGCACTACGCGCGGCGCTGGCAGGAATCCCTGACCGGACCGGCGGCGGCGCTTGGGACAAGCAGCGAGACACTTGCCGCAGCCAAGGCCCCACCGCCGGCGGTGCCCTCAGGGCAGGTACGCGTTGTCCAGCCAGCGGGCGCGCGTGCGGCGCAGGCGACGGTGCCGCCAGGCGCGCGCTGGGTCGCGACCGTGCGCTCGGCCCCGCGCTATCGACAGACAGCCGAAGGCGCCCTCGGCATCGCCGAGACACAGCCGGGCCAGCCTGTCTCCCTCGATCTCTGGGAGTTCGGCCGAGCCGACTTCGCGGCCTGGGTCACCCAGACCGCGCCCGGTGGCTCCGTTGGCCCCATCGAACTCGAAGACGGCACGCATGCCCTGGGACTGCTCGCCCAGGTACCGCTGCCGCCGGCGCCGGCGTCCACCCGGCCCTGGCCGCCCCATGAATAACTCAAATCCGTACCCACTGAAAAATTGTTCAAACCTACCCTCCGAGGAATCCGCCCATGACTAAGCCACTGACCTTTTGCCTGGCCCTTGCGCCCTTGTCCGTCCTGATCGCCTCGGCCTATGCCGCCGATCCGAACGATGCTGCCCCCGGGCAGAGCGCGCCGGCGACGGCGTCCATGCCGCAGGCCAATCCGCCGGCCACCGCCTCTGCAGCACCCCTCGTGGTCGCCCAGGCGACGGTCGCCGGAGCCGATACGCCTCCCGCCGACGCAGGCAACAGCAACGTGCTGGCGCCCGTCGTCGTGACCTCCCAGAAGCGCTCGGAGGACATCAAGTCCGTGCCGATCAGCGTGACCGCCATGACTGGCGACGATGTGGCCGCCCAGCGCATCACCGACTACGAGGACCTGAGCCGGGCGGTGCCGGGCCTGTCGTTTAACACCCAGGCGAGCGAAGGCACGTCGAACATCGTCCTGCGTGGCGTGAGCTCGACCGCCGGCTCGGCAACCGTCGGGATCTACCTGGATGACATCTCGATCACCACCAAGAACTTCTTCAACAACGGATCGGTCGAGCCCCACCTCATCGATCTGCAGAGCATCGAGGTGCTGCGCGGCCCGCAGGGTACGCTCTATGGCGACAGCTCCGAGGGCGGCACGATCCGGTTCGTCTCCACGCCCCCGAACATGACCACCTTCAGCGGCGAGGTCGGGGTGGACACTTCGGTGACCCAGCATGGCGGGATCAACTACGGCACCTCGGCGACCGTGAACCTGCCGATCAATCCCGACGTCTTCGCCGTGCGCGCCAGCCTGCAGACCTCGCACGACAGCGGCTGGATCAACCGCTACTCGCAGTTCACCGGCGCCCTTGAGCAAAAGGGCACCAACTCCGAGGACTTCACGACCCTGCACGTGATCGGCAAGCTGACGCCTGGGGACGGCTGGGTCATCACGCCCACGCTCTTCTGGCAGGATGTGCGCACCAAGGACAATGCCGCCTTCTATCCGTCCTTGGGCCTTTGGGACCAGAGCAAGAGCACCCCTGAAGGGGGCATCGACACCATGAATCTCGCCTCGCTGTCGATCAAGAAAAACATCGGCTTTGCCGAGTTCACCTCGGTCACCGGGGCCTACTACCGGCGCTTTGACCGCCAGGAGGACGGCGAGTACTTCAACAGCACCGCCTTCGACCTGTTCTTCCTTGATCCCCTCTATCCCCAGTTCACCAAGCAGAACGACGCGATCATCGGCACGCTTCCCTCCGAGGTCCACCAGAACGCCGGCTACCGCCAGTTCAGTCAGGAATTCCGGCTGTCCTCGGTCGACGACGGTCCGACCAAGAGTCCCCTGCGCTGGGTGGGCGGTGTCTACCTCGACCAGCAGACGATCCACAACAGCGACTTCCAGCAGATCCCGGGCATCGATAACACCTTCAAGTCGATCTACGGCTTTTCGCTCGAGAACTCGCTGGTCGAGACGGTCTATGGAACCGGCTCACCGAGTTTCCAGCTGTTTCCGGACAGCATCGACGAATCGGACGTGCGCAACTACACCGAACGCCAGATCGCCTTGTTCGGTCAGGCTGACTATGACATAACGTCCCAGTGGCACGCCGGCTTCGGGGCACGCTACTCGGTCGCCAAGGAGAGCTTTAACTCGACCGAGCAGGGCTTCTACCAGATCGGCAACATCAGCCCTTACTACCAGGAGGCCGCCTTCAACTCCTTCACGCCCAAGGGCACGCTCTCCTACGACATCAACCCGGACTCCAACGTCTATGCGTCGGTCGGCAAGGGTTTTCGGCTGGGCGGGCCGACCGGGCCGATCGTGTTCGGTCCGAAATCCGTCTGTAACGGTGACTTTCAAGCCATCGACCAGACGTCCCAGCCCATCAAGTTCGATTCCGACAGCCTTTTGACCTATGAACTCGGGACCAAGAACACACTCGACGGCAACCGCGTCTCGCTGAATGCGGCCGTGTTCTACACCCAGTGGAGCAACATCCAGCAGCAGATCTATCTGCCCACCTGCGGCTACTACTTCACGGCCAACGTCGGGGATGCGCGCATTCTTGGAAGCGAAGTCGAGGCCGCCTGGCGTGTCACGCGCGAACTGAAGGTCGCGGCCTCGCTTTCGGCGCAGCGGGCGACCGTCACGAGCACGGTCAACCCGGTGGACGTGCCGGTGGGCTCGCACCTGATCGATGTGCCAGTCGCAACCGCGACCTTGGGAGCCAGCTACAGCAAGCCACTCACCGAGGACATCCAGGCGACCTACCGGCTCGACTATTCATTCACCGGCCATTCCTACGGGAGCTACCAGACCAGCAACTCGAACTACTTCAACCCCGGCTATGGCGTCGTGAACCTCGCGGCCACGTTCTTTCGCGGCGACTACGAGCTGACCTTCTACGCCAAGAACGCCTTTAGCAACGAGACCATCATCCAGCGTCCGGAGATCAACACGGTCTTCGAAGGCTACACGGTGCATCCGCGCGTCATCGGCGTGAACGGCAAGTTCAGCTTTTAGGACTTCGACGCTCGCCTGCCAACCCACCCACTCGCCCCAGATTCTTTCCTCCGGGGCGACTGGGAGCCCTTGCTCGTCTCGGCGCTGTGTCGAAGTATCCCCTCCCGTATTTCGAC
>PLEY01000083.1 GCA_003136595.1 Burkholderiales bacterium | reverse complement strand
TTTAGACATGGGGAGGATGTCAAGAAAGCGCACACCGCGGGTCAAATCGCGCAGGGACTGGACACCCTTTCGCGCCGTTCCATGCGCATGCCTGTGGCAAAATCGCGGGCGCATCCCGTTTCGGGGTGCCTGTCACTTTTGGATCGTCCTTTCATGTCTGAACATGCTGCCGAACGTCTTGCGCCTTCGACCCAGGCGCGCATCAACGCAACCATCGCACAGGAGCTCGGTGTCGTCGATCGCCAGGTCGCCGCCGCGGTCGGCCTCCTCGACGAGGGCGCAACCGTGCCCTTCATCGCCCGCTACCGCAAGGAGGTCACGGGCAATCTCGACGACACCCAGTTGCGGCAACTCGAGGAACGCCTGCTTTATCTCAGGGAACTCGAGGAGCGACGCGCGACCATCGTCGCCTCCATCGAGGAGCAGGGCAAGCTCGATGGCCCACTCCTTTCCGCACTGGCTGCAGCGTCCACCAAGCAGCTCCTCGAGGACCTGTATCTCCCGTACAAGCCCAAGCGCCGCACGCGCGCCCAGATTGCGCGCGAAGCGGGCCTCGAGCCGCTCGCCGATCTGCTGCTCGCAGATCCCAGCGAGGATCCCGAGAATGCCGCCACGCGCTTTTGCGCTGCCGTCGCGCCAGACGGGGCGAGCGAGGGGGCGCCTGCCTTCACCACAACCAAGGCGGTCCTCGAGGGCGCGCGCGACATCCTCTCGGAGCGCTTCGCCGAGAATGCGGCGCTGATCGGCGCGCTGCGCACACGACTGGCCAGCCAGGGCGTCTTGAGCTCGAGCGTGCAGACCGGCAAGGACGGAGCCGAGGAGGAGAAGTTCCGGGACTACTACCAGTACAGCGAGACGCTGCGCACGATCCCCTCGCACCGTGCGCTGGCCCTGTTCCGGGGTCGGACGCTGGGCGTGCTCAGCCTGAAACTTGGCCTGGGGGATGCCCAGGATGCGCTCTCGCCGCATCCCTGCGAGGCCGAGGTCGCACGCCGGTTTCGGATCGAGGATCGCGGCCGTCCTGCCGATCGTTGGCTGCTCGAGGTGTGCCGCTGGACCTGGCGCGTCAAACTGCTGCCGCACCTCGAAAACGAACTGCTAAGCGAGCTGCGCGACAAGGCCCAGACCGAGGCCATCAGGATCTTTGCCCGCAATCTTCACGAGTTGCTGCTGGCCGCCCCGGCCGGTCCAAAGGTGGTGCTCGGCATCGATCCGGGCATCCGCACCGGCTGCAAGGTCGCCGTGGTCGATGCGACCGGCAAGCTCCTCGAGACGGCGACCATCTATCCGCATCCACCACGCCAGGACTGGTCCGGGGCGCTCGCGAGCCTCGAGCGCATGGTCGGGACTCACCGCGTGGCACTTATTGCCATCGGTAACGGCACCGCGAGCCGGGAGACCGACCGGCTGGTCGCCGATCTGCTGCGCCGCGTCGGCACCGAGCCCGGCGCCACCAAGGTTGCCAAGATCGTCGTCAGCGAAGCCGGGGCCTCGGTGTATTCGGCATCCGAGCTTGCCGCGCGCGAATTTCCGGAACTCGACGTCAGCCTGCGCGGCGCGGTGTCCATCGCGCGCCGCCTGCAGGATCCGCTCGCCGAACTGGTCAAGATCGATCCGAAGGCGATCGGCGTTGGCCAGTACCAGCATGACGTGAACCAGCGGGAACTGGCACGCAGCCTCGATGCTGTCGTCGAGGACTGCGTGAACGCGGTCGGCGTGGATGTCAACACGGCATCGGCACCGCTGCTTGCGCGCGTCTCGGGCCTAAGCCCGGTCCTGGCACGCAACATTGTCGAGTACCGCGAAAGCCACGGCCCCTACCTGAACCGGGAAGCCTTAAAGCGGGTGCCCCGGGTCGGCGACAAGGTGTTCGAGCTTGCGGCTGGATTTCTGCGCGTCGACGCAGCCGGGCATCCCGAGGCCAATGCGCTGGATCGCTCCTCGGTGCATCCGGAGGCCTATCCCCTCGTCGAGAAGATCCTCGCCCACCTTGGCAAGGGGATCCGCGAGGTGATGGGCCAGCCCGAAGCATTCAGGCACCTTGATGCGCAGCGCTTCACCGATGAGCGGTTCGGCCTGCCGACGGTGCGCGACGTCATCCTGGAACTGGAAAAACCGGGGCGCGATCCGCGCCCGGAATTCAGGGCCGCCCAGTTCCAGGAGGGCATCGAGTCTCTGAAGGACCTGGTCCCGGGCATGGTGCTCGAAGGGGTCGTGACCAACGTTGCAGCCTTTGGGGCCTTCATCGACATCGGCGTGCATCAGGATGGACTCGTGCATGTGTCGGCGCTGTCGAGTCGTTTCGTCAAGGACCCGCAGCAGTTCGTCAAGCCCGGGCAGATCGTGCGCGTGAAGGTCATGGAGGTCGATGTCAAACGGCAGCGGATCGCGCTGTCGATGCGGCTCGATGACGTGCCCGGGGAGAGCACGCGCGGCCAGGGTCGGCCACCGGCCGCGCCGACCGCACGAACCAAGAACGACCGGCAGGCCCCTGCGGCGGCGGCCTCAGGCGCGATGGCGCTGGCATTCGCCAAACTCAAGCGCTAGCCGCGGGCGGCGTTCTCGGGGACCCACAAGGTTCGGCAGGGATGAGGCAAAGGCACGTCTCTGGTGCCGCTATCGGGCAGCTCGATGCGGCGGGAATCGACCGTCCCCGCGGGCGATGCGGGCACACAGGTAGGTCCATACCAGGTAGGCCGCGACCTGGCTCGTGAGCTGCGCGTGGTCGTAGGCCGGTGCCACCTCGACACAGTCCATGCCAACAAAAGGGAGGTCGAGGAGCCCCTCGAGGATCGTCGCCATCTGGCTGGAGGAAAGACCCGCCGGCTCGGGCGTGCCAGTGCCGGGTGCGAATGCCGGGTCCAGGCAGTCGATATCAAGGGAGAGGTAGAGCGGCGGATGGCCGGCCGCTGCCACCCGCTCGCGAATATCGGCGATGAGCGGCTGCAGTTCGGCAGGACGGGTGAGCCCGCGCAGGGAGCGCGCATCGTGGATCGATCCGCCCAGCGAGCGCACGTAGTCGCGCGCCTCCCGCGGACCCGGCGAGCGTAAGCCGATCTGGATGGTCGCAGCCGGAATGATCAGGCCCTCTTCCAGCGCCTCGTAGACCCAGGTGCCGTGGCCCGAAGGCTCGCCGCAATGCGACGTCCACGTGTCGCAATGTGCATCGAAATGGATGAGAGCGAGCGGCAGGCGAAAGATCTCCCGGTAGACACGCAGCAGGGAGAGCGTGACCGAATGGTCGCCCCCGAGCCAGCAGGTGTGATGCTGCATGGCGATGGGCAGCGCCAACCTCTCGAGCGCCAGGCGCATGTCGGCAAGACTGGTATTGGGCGTGGGCAGGTCGCCATAATCCGTCAAGACCTCGCGCGGGCTGCAATCCCAGAGATTGTGTTCAGCATCGCACAGCATGTGGCTGGCCGCGCGGATCGCAGCCGGACCGAAACGCGCGCCAGGACGATTGGTGGTCGCGCCGTCGAAAGCGATGCCCGCGACCGCATAGGGATGCAAGCCAGGCCCGAGCGGCGCTCCGAGGAAACCGCTCTGGGTGAGATACGCAAATTCATGGCTCACTGTCGATGGCCTTTGTCTCGAACGTGACGAAATACTTGCGCGCGGGCACGAGCACCTCCCAGGTACCCCTGAATCCTGCCGGGACGATGAAGCTCTCGCCGGCGGCGACCTCCTCGATACGTGCGTTTGCATCGACGATGCGGATGCGCCCTTCGAGCATCTGGAAGAATTCGCTCTCGGTGTAGTGGACTTCCCAGCAGCCCTCGTCGCATTCCCAGATGCCTGCCGCAAACTGCCCCGTCGCGTCCTCGTACAGTACCCAGGCGCGCTGCTCGGCCGTTCCGCGCACCACACGCGATGGCGTCCACACCAGTGGCACGCCCTCGGCAGGACCACAACGGATGAGGGCAGGCGTATTGCTGTCTGACATGCGATCTCCGAACGAGTCCCGGGGCGGCACCGGGCGAAGGGCTCATCTAGGCGGGGAACTGAGGGGTCGCCAACGCGGTGGTTCCGCAAACGGATCGTGCCGCTGTGCCCATTGTAGCCAATAACCACGCGACCCCGCCCTGCCGAGAAGCTCCGCACGGCCTTGGGCGATGTGATGACAATGGGTCCCGACCGAACCCGGCGAATTCGCGTCCCTATTCATCCGAAGGGAATTCGGATGGCATCGATGAGCGCGCCGGTATCGGCTTGGTTACGTGCCGAGCCCTCGGGAAGCTTGGGTCACAGAACCTAACGGCTGCGACGGCATGTGCATCTTTTGCACGTCCACCGCCGTCGCGACCGGGGGCGTGCCCGGACAAGGCGCGCGCCTTGGTCTAGACTTCATCCCGTCATCCATCCGTGAGTCCGCAATGAAACTCCGCTGCCCAGGCTTCGCACTCTTTCTCGCCACCCTTGCCCCCTTTGCTTCGGCCCAGACCACACCGTCGATGAGCGACTCGAACGGGGCCGCTCCCGGCCAGGGGGTTGAGCATCACCGCGGTCCCCCACCACAGGCGCTCGCCGCCTGCCAGGGCAAGACGTCGGGTCAGGCATGCAGCTTCCCCGGCCGGCAGGGCGAGACCGTGAACGGCACGTGCGCGACGCCGCGTCGTCCCCAGGACGCCACCTCAGGTTCTGGAGGTGAGCCCGCGGCCACGCTCGCATGCCGGCCGGAACGTGGCGCGGATGGCGCGCGCCCGACCGCGCCCCCGGCTAACTAGCCGATCACGAGGAAGGGCCGGCGGCGGCCAAACCATCCTCCCGCGCCGCCGGCAGCAAGGGGCGTGCCCCTCGGCCTATCCTCTGGGCCCCCACGAAGGCTGGTGGGAAGGCCTGCGGTGCACTACAAGTCGGGGACTCTCGCGCAAGGCGAGCGCCCATGCCAGGGGCGAACCTTGACCTCATGCACGGGCCGCATCAGGGAGTGCGAAGCTTGGTCCCGCTGCTCCACCACACCACCGCTCTACCACACCACCGCTCCACTCCACCACGCCCCTCCCCCGCGCCCCTCTGCCTCGGCCCCGCTTCGTCCATTGCCCCGCACTGCTCCCGTACTGCTCCCCAGAGGCAAGGCATAAGGATTGACTCGAGAGCATCGCCGGTAGGATAGTGCAGCGGTGCGCGCCCTGGCGCCCCTGCGGTCCGTCAGGATGCCAACGCGCTTCTTCCCATTGGAGACCCATCTTGAGCGGACCGAAAACAGTCGTCATCGGCGCCGATCCCTTCGTCGTGCTGCTCGCCGCCGCGGGCATCCGCGCGACCCGCGCGGTCATGCAGGCCCAGGAACGCGCCGCGGTGCTGGAGCAGGCGCACGGCAGCGAGCGGGATGAGCGCCGCGACCGTCTCATCAGCGCGCACCGCGACGCCAGCGCCTCGCTCGAGGCGGCCGCCGCGGCCGCCGAGGAGCGTCTGCAGCGTTTGATCGAGGTCTGTGGCGCCTCCCCGAACGTGCAGCACATCCAGGCGAGTCGTCCGATCCGGCCGCAGGGTGCGACCCACGCCGAACTCGCAGCCTACGTCCGGGGACTCTCGGGTTTTGGGGATGAACTCGAAGCGATCCTGCGCACCGAGGCCGCACGCCTGAAGGATGAACCGGACGTGGCGCTGCCCGATGCCGTCCAGGCGGCGGGCCAGCCGCGGGAAAGCCTCGTCGAGCGGCTCCTCGGGCGCATCGCCCACCTCGGACCGCCCCCGCCGGACATCACGGCGCTGGCCCGTGAACTCGATGGCACACTGCCCGGTGAGCGCGCCCTGCTGCTGGCCTCTGAGTTGCGGCGCCGCGTCCAGGCCTATGCGGAGGAGGACTATCACCGCCGCACCGAAGAGGCGACCGCGACCATCGTCGAGCAGTCGCTGCGCGATCTCGGCTACCAGGTCGAGGACATCCCGAACACACTCTTCCTGGAAGGCGGGGTCGCCCATTTCAGGCGTCGCGACTGGGGCGACTACATGGTGCGCATGCGCGTTGACAGCACAGAGGGGGCGGCCAACTTCAACGTGGTGCGCGCCGAGCGTCCGGGCGCGGACGCCACCAGCATCATGGATCATCTGGCTGAGGACCGCTGGTGCGCCGAATTTCCAGTCTTGCTTAAGACTCTCGAGGCGCGCGGCGCCCTCGTTCACGTGACGCGCAAGCTCGCGCCGGGCGAATTGCCGGTCCAGCGCGTCGACCCCGCACAGCTACCGAGCTTTGCCGATGACGAGGAAGAGGCCAGCGCCACGCCGCGCGCGCTTCGGGAGATCCGATGAGCCCTCCGCTGCCGCGCTGGCTGGCCGATCTCGAGCGACTCCTGCCGATCCGCTCGCAGTTCGCGATCTCGGGCAACATCCGGGACAGCTTCCTCGTGCCGCTGGCCAGCGGCCCGAGCATGGTGCCGCTCCTGCGCGCCCTCTGGGAGGTGCTGGTGCGCCAGGGCTACCAGTGCCTGCTGGTCTACGATCCCTCAGACGGCCTGCGCGTCTACCCGAACGAAACACTCTACCGGGAGCAGGCCGACCGGCTGTTCGACCTCAGAACCGCCGCCGGCCCGCAGATGATCAGCCTCGAGACACTGTCGAACCTGATGAAGTCCGTGGTGGCAGAGCGCACGACGCGCTGCGCCCTCGTGATCGATTTTGCCTCGCGCCTGGCCCGCCAGCCTGACCGGCTGAACGAGGGCGAGCATCGCTTTTTCGTTGCGGCCGAGAAGATTTCGCTCGCCGCACGCGCGCTCGTACCCACCGGTGGCGGCGCGCCGCTCCACAATCCCATCATCTGGCTGCTCAACCGTTCCCAGGACCTGCCCTCCTGGTTCACGCTCGACAGCGAGCGGGTGGCGAGCCTCATCATTGCAAGACCTGACTACGAGACGCGCGAGGCCGCCGCACGGGAACTTGCGCCCCTGTTTTCGCGGTTCGATGAGGCCCGACCGGAAGAGCGCGTGGAGTTCGTCAAGAAATTCACAGAAGGCACCGAAGGCATGACGCTCACGGCGCTGTCGGACATCACCGCGCAGGCCACGCAGCAGGGTCTCGAGCTCGGCGCAATCGATGACGCCGTGCGCAGCTACAAGATCGGGGCGCTCGAGAATCCGTGGAAGAAGGACTACCTGCGCGAGAAGGTCCGAGGCGCGCAGCAGGTCATCGAGCAGCGCGTCAAGGGACAGTATCCGGCCGTGGTCAAATCGCTCGATATCCTGAAGCGTTCAGTGATGGGGATGACCGGCGCCCATGTGCGGACCGGAGGCAACCGCCCACGCGGCGTGCTGTTTTTTGCAGGTCCGACCGGGGTGGGCAAGACGGAGCTCGCCAAGACCCTGACACAGCTCGTGTTCGGTGACGAACGGGCCTATCTGCGTTATGACATGAGCGAGTTCGCCGAGGAGCATGCCGGTGCGCGGCTGCTCGGTGCGCCGCCCGGCTATATCGGCTTCGACGCCGGTGGCGAATTGACCAACGCCGTGCGCGAGAAGCCGTTCTCGCTCATCCTGTTCGACGAGATCGAGAAGGCCCATCCCAGGATCCTCGACAAGTTCCTGCAGATCCTTGAGGACGGCCGACTGACCGATGGACGCGGTGACACCGCCTATTTCTCGGAAGCGATCATCGTGTTCACCTCCAACCTGGGCATCTTCGTCGAGGATGCCCAGGGGCAACGCATCCAGAACGTACGACCTGGCGACCCCTACGAGACCGTCGAGAACAAGGTCCGCGAGGCGATCGGCGACTACTTCAAGTACCAGCTGTCGCGGCCCGAGATCCTGAATCGGATTGGCGATAACATCGTCGTATTCAATTTCATCACACCCGAGGTCGCCGGCCAGATCTTCGAGGGCATGCTCGCCAACGTGGCACGCCGCCTCGTCGATGAATTCGGACTCGCGCTCAGTCTCGCCGACGAGGTCCGCAGCGCCCTGCGCGCACGCTGCACCGCCGATCTGTCCAACGGCGGGCGGGGCATCGGCAATGCGCTCGAGTCGGCGTTCATCAATCCACTCTCGCGCGCCCTGTTCGAGCAGAATCTGGAGGGCAAGCACCAGCTCCATGTCGCGGCGCTCGCCCAACAGGACAAGGTCATCAGCCTGAGCGTGGAGGCGCGATGATGATCGCCATCAACAAGGCGCATTTTCCGGTGACCGTTCTGGGGCCGGGACAGCGGCTGGCGATCTGGTTCCAGGGCTGCAGCATCGGCTGCAAGGGATGCGTCTCCCAGGACACCTGGCCTGCCGATTCCAGCCGGGAGGTTGCGCTCGCCGATCTCATCGACTGGTGCCGCAGCACCACGCGCGGGGCGCTGGGCGGTGTGACCCTGTCGGGCGGTGAACCCTTCGATCAGCCCGAAGCGCTCGCGGCCCTGCTCGATGAGCTCAACCGCTGGCGCAGCGAGCCCGGCGTCCGGTTCGACATCCTGTGCTACAGCGGCTACCCGCTCGCGCACCTGCGCCGCGTGCATCCTGGCATTCTCGCGCGGCTCGACGCCATCATTGCCGAGCCCTTTGTGGAAAACCTCCCTGTGGCGCACGTCTGGCGGGGCTCGTCGAACCAGACCCTGGTCCCCCTCTCGGCACTCGGCGAGGAGGTCTTCGGGCCGCACGTTCTGGCCCCCGCCGGCTCGCTGGGCAAGCGCATCCAGATGAAGCTCGAGGCGGGGCGGATCTGGTACATCGGCATACCGGAGCGGGGCGACATGGACGCGCTCGAGGCGGCATGTGCAGAACAAGGTGTGCGCTTCGCCTCGGTCTCCTGGAGGCAGTAAATGGATGGGGAATTCGTCCGGCGCTGCCCGAGTTGCGGCGCGGACAACGCGCCGAATGCGATGCGCTGTCGCTGTACGGCCATGCTGCTGGGTATCGACATCACGCGGCGCGAGACCAGCGAGCCGCCGCCCGACGGGGACGCTGCCCCGGCGCACGCGGCGCCTTCTTCCGGGCTCCCTCCTGCAACCCCTTGTGCAACCCCTTCTGGGCCCCGCTCTGCGCGCCCTTCGCAGGAGGACGCCGCGCGCCGCTGTCCGTTCCCCGATTGCGGGCAGCCCAATCCGTCAGGGGCACTGCGTTGCGTCTATTGCAATCGGGAACTCGGCGCAGCACCGGTCCCCTCGACTCCAGTCGAGGCGACCCTGCTTACGCTGCCCTCGGAACTGCGCGAGCCCTATCGGGTGGTCCGGCAACTGCCTGCGACCGGGGCCGAGGCCGACCTGCTCCTCGTGGAGGAGCGCGCCAGCAAGGAGCCGCGCGTCGCGAAGATCTATCGCAAGGGCGTCGCCCCCAAGTCCGGCGTGCAGGAACGGATCGCCCAGATCGACCCACGCTATCGCCTGCAACAGTATCGCCTCGGCTGGGCCGATGGCTGCGCCTTCGAAGTCATGGAGTACTGCGAGCACGGCTCGCTACGCGACCTGTTGCGTGGCGGCCCCCTCGAGGGCGCCGTGCTGTCGGAGCTGGTCGGGCAGCTCGACCGCGCCTTGACCGCGGTCCACGCAGTCCAGCTTGTCCATCGTGACCTGAAGCCCGAGAATGTCCTCGTGCGCAGCCTGCACCCGCTCGAGCTCGTGCTCATCGATTTCGGCATCGCCTCGGTGCTGGACGCCACCCAACGCTTCACCGGCACCGCGCGCACGCTTCCCTACGCAGCCCCGGAGAGTCTGTCCGGGGTGATCGATGCCAAGGCGGACTACTGGGCGCTGGGCATCATGCTCCTCGAGGCCGCGCGCGGCAGCCATCCATTCGCCGGACTGTCTGAAGCGGTCATCCTGCACCATCTGGCCACGCGCAGCCAGGACGTCAGCGATGTCTCCGATCCTCGGCTGCGCCAGCTCTTGCAGGGTCTCCTCGCGCGCGACCCGAAGCAGCGCTGGGGGCACGAGGAGATCGTGCGCTGGGAGGCGCGCGACCCGACGCTCGCAGCGCCCCGTGATGCGGACCGGGCAGCGCGCTATCGCGAACCCTACCGCGTGGCAGGCGAGTCCTGCCACTCCCCCCCGGAACTCGCCCTCGCCCTCGCGCGGCATTGGCGGGAAGGGGCGGCTGACCTGCGCAATGGTCAGTTGCTCACCTGGTTGCGCGACGTGGAGCGTGACCAGGACGCGGTGCGGCTGTTGCTCGAGGCGCAACACGATGCACGCTTGCACATCGACGTCCAGCTGCTGAAGCTGCTGGTGCATCTAGCCCCCGGTGTGCCCCCCGTATGGCGCGGTGAGAGTGTCGAGCTGCCGGCGCTCATCGAGCGCACCAACCGTGCCTTGCGCGGTGACGAGAGTGCCGCACAGTGGCTGGCCGACATCCACGAGTACCATGTCCTCGAGGAATACGCGCGGGCCGGCAACGTGGCGCTCGCCGACGTCGTGGCCCGCTGGAGCGCGCTCGTTGCGCGCTTCGAGAGCAGCTGGGCACGGGCCCTCGAACTGCTCAAGACCGACGAGAACGCCCGCGATCCCGAGCGGATCGTCCTGTTCGACGATGTCGTCTATGGAGCCGGCGGACCGAGTCATCCCTCACGCGTCTGGATCCATCCGCGCCTGCTCGCCCTGGGCTATGACCCGGCATGGCTTGAGCACCTGCGCCGCCGTCTGTTGCTCGAAGTCGCGGCGCTCTACACCCCCTGCCCCTGGCTGCTGCAACTGGGCGACCCGAGGACCCTCGATGCACCTGGGCTTTTGGTCCTCGAGGCAGTCCTGCCGGAAGCGCGCCAAGCGGCCGAGTCGCGCGCCCGCTCGCGCAGCCTGCGCGACACCGCCCGTGCCGAGGAATGCCGGCACGCGGCTACCGAGCTGGTCTCGATCCAGGCGCGCATCCGCGCCCGGGCCCGCGCGCAGTGGCTTTCCCTGGCCACATGCACCGGCCTGCGCCACGACCTCGAGCGCTTTTTCGAACTGCTCGCGATCCAGGTCCACTCTGACGATACCCGGGAGGAGTCGTTCGAGCTGCGTCGGACCCTAAAGCGCCTCGAGCCGACGGCTCAGCGACTGCTAGCCCGCCTGGATCGGTTGCTCGAACGGCGCGAGGCCAACAGCGGCTGGCTCGACACGCGCACCCTCACCTTCGCCGGGCTAAGCGTCCTCGTGGTGCCCGTGTTGCTCGGTCCGCGGGGCCTGTACCTGGTCCTCCTGGCGCTCGCGGGGATCGGGCTGTGGCGGTTTGTGCCAAATTACTTCACGGCGCGCGAGATCCGCTCACTGGCCGCGCGCTTTTGACGGTGGGCGCACGGGTATCAGGGCGGGTTGCTCTCAGCCTACCCGGTCCGAGGCCCGCCCGGCCGGCTGAGCTAGATCTTAAGGCATCGCGGCTGCGGAGAAACGAGCGCAGCTCGAGTGGGCGCCCAGATAGCGGCCCTGCACGGCACACAGCCCATCGTGCCAGCGCACCGCCGCAAAGCCCGAACCCATCGTGGCCAGTCCCGCGATACTGTCCTCAAGCCGGCGCGCGCCGTTCTCGAAGTGACGGCAGTGACTGCAGCGGGGGCGTGCGCCCTCGGCGACGCCTGGCCGCGACCTGAAAAGCCCTGCCCAACCCCGCCTCGCTTCAGTTTCCAAGGCTTCTCCAGTGATCGACGAACACCTGTGTCGAGAGCAGGAAGCCCACGATGACATTGACGACTACGCCCGCCGTGAAGGCCCAGAAGGGCTTGCCTGTGGCACTCGAGAGCTCCCTAAAGCGCGTCGTCAGACCGATGCTAAAGAAGCAGAAGATGAATGCCCACGTGCGCAGGTTCTTCAGCGGCGCGACCAGGTCCGGATTGACGGTCTTGTTGAACTCGGCAAGCGCTGCGCCTTGCGACACCCAGGTGATGATGGCGGACGCGAGGAGAAATCCGATCACGAACTTGGGAAACCGNNCGGCCGATGACCTTCATGAGCGTGAATGCATTGACAGCCGCCTCGGGCGAGCCGGAGATGCCCGCCACGTGACCGGCATAGCCGCTATAGGTCTGGGCCGCCGCGAAGCCTGCCGCGTCGGCGAACTCGGAGGTCCCGATCCAGGCGCCGGCCACCCCGGTAGGCAATTGCAGCTCGCGCGAGACCAGGGGCAGAAGAAAGATCATGACGATCGCCCAGAAGATCACGAGCGTGATGGCGATGGGGGCGTGCTCGCGCTTGGCGCCGACCGCACCGGCGATGGCGATCGCGCCCGAGACGCCGCAGACCGCCCCACCTGCGCCCAGGACCGCGGCCAGCCGGCGGTCCAGTCCGAGCCGGGTGGCGACGAGATAGATGACGCCAAAGGTGAGTATCGAGACGATGCCGGCCTGCAGGATGGCAACCGGTCCTGCCCAGGCGATGAGCGTGAAGGGCAGTGTCGCCCCGAGCAGGACGATGCCGGTCTTGACGTAGAACTCGACCCGGAAGCCGCTGTCCATCCAGGCAGGAAGTCCGACGAGGTTGGAGATGACCAGACCGAGAACCAGCGCCACGAGGGGGGGTTCAAGATTGTAGTAGCTCGCCTTGTCCCACTGGCCGATCGTGAAGACCGCGACCGAGACGATGAAGACGAACGTGAACGAAGCCAGGAAATCACGCGTCCTGATGCCGAGGAACCAGGTGCCGACGCCAAACAGCGCGGCGAACACGGCATACAGCGCGACATACCGGGGTCCGCGCGCGACGAACTGGGCGGGCAGATCGCCGAGAGCGCTCCACTTGGCCGGAGTCACCCCGATCCAGTTCAGGCTTGAGCCGGATTTGAACAGCCATGTGCCGACAATGACGAGCCCGACCCCGATCCAGATCGCCCACCAGTCCTCAGTTCCCAGTATGCCGCCCGAGCGGCGCTCGCCTGCCGCCTCTGCCGCACGCGGCACGGCCGCGTCAAGAGTTGTCTCATTGCTCATGGAACGTGTCCCTCCCGCGCAGAATCTGCACCGAATTGCCCGACATTAGCCCAATTCTCCAATTCGCCAAAGGACCCAAACGCAATACCCATATTTCGAATGGAAATATGGTCGGAGAAAGCCTTTGCGGGGCGGCCGCGCGACTAGTGCGCGTCCTTTGCGAAGCGCTGGGCGAACTGGTTGGTGAAGGTCTCGGCGACATTGATCTCGGCAGGCTTGATCTTCGGATCGAATGCGGCGAGCGCGTTGACCATGTCCTGCGCCCCCTCGGCCGAGATCATGCCGTTTGCCGAGTAGCCATCGCGGACCTTTTCAAAGGCTTGCACGTAGGTTGCGCGGTCGCCCGCCAGAAAAGCCTCGGGCACCGTGTTCGCGACCTCTTCAGGGGTCGCGTGCTCAAGCCATCTGCCGGCGCGGATGAGGGCGTTGGCGAGCGCCTGGGCGGTGTTGGGATTGTTCCGTAGAAACGACGCCTGGGCATACAGCACCGAGGTCGGGACGGGACCGCCGAAGACCTTTTCCGTCCCCGCGCGGGTACGGGCATCCACCAGGACCTTGACCAGGCCCCTGTGCTCCATGAGGGACGCGGTCGCCTCGGCGGTGCAGATGGCGTCGATCTGCCGCGAGACGATGGCCGCCACCGCGGTGCTCGACAGGCCCACGCCGATGATCGAGACATCCTGTCCGCTGAGCTGGGCCCCCGCGAGAATCCGCTCGACCATCATGTGCGTGGTCGAGCCCGGTGCCGAGACGCCGATCTTCAGGCCCTTCAGATCGCCTGGTGATCTGATGCGATCGGCCTCGCTCGTTGCGACGGCCAGCGCGAGCTGCATCGAGCTGCCCAGGGCGACGAAGGCCGCGAGATGCTGCCCGCTCGCCTGCATCCGCACGGTATGCTCGTAGACGCCCGCCACGACGTCAGCGCTGCCGCCGATCACCGCCTGCAGCGCCTTGCTGCCGCCGTTGAAGTCGCTGATCTCGACGCTCAGGCCTTCGTCCCGGAAATAGCCAAGCCGCTCAGCGATCGTGAGCGGCAGATAGATCATCGCTGATTTGCCGCCGACGGCGATGGCGACGTTGGGCTTTTCCAGGGCGGCGTGCGCCCCCTGGGCGAGGACGGGTGTAGCGAGTGCGAGCAGTACGAGCGACAGGACGCCCCTTGCCGAGCCGCGGACGATGCCCCCGATTCGTTTGATCCATGCAGTCATCATGCTCTTGTCTCCAACGCGCCCGGCAGGCAGGCTCTCTTTTAGAAGGTACGACCCGGCCCTCTTCCGGGCTCCACTCGAAGCCCTAGGCCAAAGTCGACTCGGGGGCCAGAGGAAACTCAAGGGCCGCGAGAATGGCGGCTCCCATCTCCTGGGTGCTCGCGATGCGCGCGCCAGGCTGGGCGATGTCCGCGGTTCGCAGGCCCTTTGCGATCACCTGCTCAACCGCGGCTTCGAGACGCAGCGCCTGGCCGGGCGCTTTGAACGTATGGCGCAGGCACAGCGCAAAGCTCAGGATCGCACCGCACGGATTGGCGATGCCGCGACCTGCGATATCCGGGGCGCTGCCGTGGATCGGCTCGTAGAGCGCCCGGCGGCGCCCGGTGGAATCGGTCGGGCCAAGCGAAGCCGAGGGTAGCATGCCCAGCGAGCCGGCCACCATGGCGGCACAGTCCGAGAGTATGTCGCCAAACAGGTTCTCGGTGACGAGCACGTCGAACTGGGCCGGGCGCCTCACCAGCTGCATCGCGCAGTTGTCGACATACATGTGCGTAAGCTCGATGTCCGGGTACTCGCGCCGGTGCAGATCGATGACGGTCTGCCGCCAGAACATGAAGGTTTCAAGGACATTGCTCTTGTCGACATTGCAAACGCGCCCGTCACGCGTGCGCGCGAGTTCAAATGCCTCGCGGGCGATGCGTTCCACTTCGCGGGTCGTGTAGCTCAGCGTGTTGAAGCCGCGTCCTGTGCCGTCCCCCGCCCGCTCGATCCCGCGCGGCTCGCCAAAATACAGGCCACCGGTGAGTTCGCGAACCAGGACCATGTCGGTACCCTGAAGCACTTCGGGACGCAGGGTCGACGCGTCCTCCATGCCGGGTATGAGCCGGATCGGGCGCAGGTTGGTGTAGAGGTCAAGATCCCGCCGCATCTTCAGCAGGTAGTCCACGCGCCGCGCCTCGGCAGGCAGGGCCTCGTACTCGGGCGAACCGGTGGCCCCGAACAGAATCGCATCAGCCTCGAGAATCTTCTGCCAGATCGCCTCAGGCATGAGCGTGCCGTGCGCCTTCCAGCACGGGATTCCGTAGGGTTCCTCGTCAAGCTCGAACGCCACGCCCTGTGCTTTGAACCAGAGTGCGATCTTCTTCACCTCGGGCATGATTTCAGGGCCGATGCCGTCGCCGGGAAGTATCAGGAGTTTCATCATTCATTGACCTGCAGTGGTGGGATAGGCCCAGGGGCGACTGCGTCTGTCGGCCTCCTGGAAGGCGGCGATGTCGGCGCTGTACTTTAGGGTGAGTCCCGTCTCATCAAGTCCTTCGAGCAGAGCAATGCGCCGCTCGGGATCGATCTGGAACGCGAGCACGCGACCCGAAGGCAGGCGCAGCGTCGCGCCTGCGAGGTCGACCGTCACGGGCCCGGCAGCGGGCGCGCTGACCTCGGCCATCACGACCGAAAGGGTGTCCGGCTCGAGGGTGATCGGCAACAGGCCGTTCTGGAAGCAGTTGGCGCGAAAGATGTCGCCAAAGCTCGTGGCGATGATGCAGCGAAANNCACAAGGATCTGCGCATTGCTAAACGGCGCCGTGTTCAGGACGAACTGCGGGTCGGGCTCACCGCCGGCCGCGTAACGCCAGGGCTCGAAGCAGTACGGCCCGAGTTCGCCGCGCCCGCGTCCGATGAGGCGTCCAATCGGGATGATCACCTCGGTATCGACATTCGATTTGAGAAGGGGCGCAGCCCGCGCTGTCAGCGTCTTGAACGGTTCCATCAGTGCGCCATCTTGCGTGGGTCGGCAATCGCTCCGGCGACGGCTGCGGCGACCGCGGAGGCGGGACTGGCGATGTGGGTGCGCGCGCCCGGACCCTGCCGCCCCACAAAATTGCGGTTCGTGGTGGACACCGAGCGTTGTCCCGGTGGAATCACCTCGCCGTTGGCGGCGAGGCACAGGGAGCACCCGGGTTCGCGCCACTGAAATCCGGCATTGAGAAACACCTCGTGCAGGCCCTCGGACTCGGCCTGCCTGCGCACACTCTCCGAGCCGGGCACGACCCAGGCATTGACATGGCGTGCGACCTTGCGCCCACGGGCCAGCGTTGCGGCCACGCGCAGATCCGAGAGCCGGCTGTTGGTGCAGGAACCGATGAAGACCCAATCGATGGGTGTGCCCTCGATCGGGCGGCCCGGCTCGAGTCCCATGTAGGTGAGCGCCTCCTTCATGCCACGCCTGCGCTCGATATCGGGCTCATCGGAAGGCTCGGGTACAGAGCCATCGATACCGATGACCTGCTCGGGACTGGTTCCCCAGGTGACCTGGGGGATGACCTCGGCCGCGTCAACGTGGAGCTCCCGGTCGAAGACCGCCTCCGGGTCGCTCGCGAGGCCGCGCCATTGGCCAAGCGCCGCCGCGAGCACATCCCCCCGGGGCGCGTACGGCCGACCCGCAAGATAGTCGAAGACCTTGTCGTCAGGGGCGATCATCCCGATTTTCGCCCCCAGCTCGATCGACAGATTGCAAAGCGTCAAGCGCGCCTCGACGTCCAGTGCGACGACGGCCGGGCCCGCATACTCGACTGCGAAGCCCCGACCTGCAGCGGTGCCGAACTTGCCGATCGCAAACAGGATCAGATCCTTCGCGAACACGCCCTCGCCCAGGCGGCCGACGAGATTCACGCGCATATCCTGGGGTCGCTGCTGTCGCAGTGTCTGGGTGGCGAGCACGTGCTCCACCTCGGAGGAGCCGATCCCGAACGCCAGCGCACCGAGGCCGCCGTGGGTGCAGGTATGGCTGTCGCCGCAGACAATGACAAGACCCGGTAGTGTGAGTCCGAGTTCTGGACCGATGACATGCACGATCCCTTGACCGGGGTCGCCGAGGTCGAACAACCTGATGCCCGCAGCCTGGGTCCGCAGCCTCATGTCGCGCAGCAGCCTGCCGCCGGTCGAATGGCTCGCGCGCGAGCGCCCGGGAGCCGTCGTCACGGCGTGGTCGGGCGTCGCGAAGGTGAGATCGGGACGAGCCACGGGCAATCCGCGCAGGACGAGATTGTCCAGGCGGGGGCCGGCCTCCAGATCGTGCACGAAGTGCCGGTCGATGTGGAGCAGATCGACGCCGCCCCCGAGCGACTTGATCACGTGCTGGCTCCAGACACGCTGGAACAGGGTCTGCGGACGCATCAGGAGGGTCAACCTACAATGAATGATTGGTGGTGCAATAGTACTCGTATTAACATTAGTACAACGGGAGTGGCCCCTTGGTGGATACCCTAATCGCCTCGCGCCACGCTGCGTGTCGAGCAGCACTTCGGGGCCACACCATGTCCTGCCAGGAAGGAACCGCGGATGAGTGAATCGACGAGCACGGGCTTGCAGCGCCAGCGCGGGTCTGCGCTGCATCATCAGATGTTCCTGGTGCTGCGGAACGGCATCCAGTCCGGCCAGTACCGGCCTGGGCAGATGCTGCCCAGCGAAGACCGGCTTGCCGCCACTTTCGGTGTTTCGCGCATCACCGTACGCAATGCCCTCGCCGCACTGCAGGCGTCGGGCCTCGTCAAACGTCGTCAGGGGGTAGGTACCCTCGTGTGCGCGGAGACCGTGCATCCGGCCCTGCACACGCCGCACTCCGATCTCCTCACCCATATCCAGTGGGTTGGCGAGAACACGCAGGTCAAGCTTATCGACCTGCGTGAGACCAGCGCTCCGGTCGCGGCCCGCGCTTTTTTCCGCTGTGACGAATTTGCACCCTTCCAGCGCGCCGTGCGCCTGCGCTCGATGGCGGGTCAGCCCCTGCTTCACGTCGTGACCTACCTTCCCGAGGCGATCGGGCGGCTGGTCTCGCGCCGCGATCTGAACGAAAGGTCGCTCTACAACATCCTGCGGGCACACGGGATTGACCTGACCTCGGGTCACCAGGAGATCACCGCCGTCCTGGCTGAACCCGCGACAGCACTGCATCTGGGCACGCCGGTGGGCGCCCCCCTACTGCGGCTGCGGCGCTTTCACTGCGATCAAGGCGGGCGGCCCGTGGAATATGTCGAAGTGCTGGCTTCCCCCGACAGATTCCAGGTCAACATGACCCTCGAGCGCCACGAGATGCCGCACGCCCCGCATCCGGAATAGCGGCTCCTAACCTGGGGGCGAGCGGACGTGGCCGAGCGAGCCACACCAGCCAGACCAGCTCGATCGGCTACCCCGCCTGCTTGCCTCTGAACCCGCCCTGGAGACGCCGCGCGCGGGGCCGGAATCGTGGCACCATTCGCGCACCCGCGCACGCCCGTGCGAGCGGGACACACGGAGAAAAAATTGAACCCGATTGCAAATCATCGGCCGCGACGCGGCCGCCTCCAGGCGCTCGTGGCGGCGCTCGGCGTCGCGCTCCTGGCAACCCTGACCTTGCCCGCCGCGCGGGCGGACGATGAAAAGGATGCCACCCCCAGCACGCAGGCCGCAAACCGGGCCGTCCTGGACACCCTGCCGTTTGCGAACCGCCAGGACTACGAGGATGCGCAGCGCGGCTTCGTCGCGGCTCTACCGAACGACAGCACGGTTCAGGGGAGCCGGGACGTCCCGGTGTGGTCTTTGAAGGGCTACGAGTTCCTGGCCGCGCCGACAGCGCCCGATACGGTGAATCCGAGTCTTTGGCGCCAGGCGCAGCTCAACGAGTTCGCCGGCCTGTTTCGCGTCACGGACCGGGTCTACCAGGTTCGTGGGCTCGACATCTCGAACATGACCCTGATCGAGGGCGACACAGGACTCATCATCATCGACCCGCTCATCAGCGCGGAGACCGCGCGCGCGGCGCTTGATCTGTATCGGTCGGCACGGCCCGCGCGGTCCGTGGTTGCGGTGATCTACAGCCATAGCCACGTCGACCACTTCGGCGGCGTCAAGGGCGTCGTCGACGAGGCCGACGTGCGCGCGGGCAAGGTGACGATCCTCGCCCCGGCCGGCTTCATGGACCATGCCATCTCCGAGAACGTCATTGCGGGCAATGCGATGAGCCGGCGCGCGCAGTACATGTACGGCCCGCTCTTACCCCGTTCTCCCAAGGGCCAGGTCGACACCGGCCTGGGCAAGAATCTCTCACGCGGCACGATCACGCTCATCCCCCCGACGGACAGCATCGCCAACGACGGGGACAAGCGCGTCATAGACGGGGTGGAGATCGAGTTCCAGCTCACGCCGGGCACCGAGGCCCCGTCTGAGATGAACATGTTCTTCCCCCAGTTCCGCCTCATCGACGTTGCCGAAAACGCGACCCACAACCTGCACAATCTCTACACCCTGCGCGGTGCCGAGATCCGCGATGGCAATGCCTGGGCCAAGTACCTCAACGAGACGCTGGCCCGTTTCGGGGAGCGCAGTGATCTGCTCATCGCCCAGCACCACTGGCCGACGTTCGGTCACGAGCGGGTCATTGATTTCGTAGCCAAGCAGCGCGACCTCTACAAATACGTGCATGACCAGTCAGTACGGCTCATGAATCAGGGCTACACGCCGACCGAGATTGCCGAGAACCTGCAGCTGCCGCCAAGCCTGGCCAGCGAATGGTATGCCCGCGGCTACTACGGCTCGGTCAGCCACGACGCCAAGGGTGTGTACCAGAAGTATCTCGGCTGGTACGACGCCAATCCGGCCGATCTGAATCCGCTGCCACGGCGCGCCACCGCGCAAAAGACGCTCGAGTACATGGGCGGTGCGAGTGCCGTCCTCGAACGGGCACGCGCTGACTTCGCCCGGGGCGAATACCGCTGGGTGGCGCAGGTCGCAAGCCAGGTGGTGTTCGCCGAGCCCGGAAACCAGGCGGCGCGCAATCTGGGCGCCGATGCACTGGAACAGCTTGGCTACCAGAGCGAGAACGCGACCTGGCGCAACGCCTATCTGGTTGGAGCAAGCGAGTTGCGCCATGGCATTCTGAAACAGGGATCCCTCACCACCACGAGCGCCGATTTCATCCACGCGCTCCCCACGGAGGCGTTCTTCGACTACCTGGGCGTGCGCCTGAACGGTGAACGGGCGCAGGACAAGAAGATTGTCATCAACTGGACCTTCACCGATTTGCAGCAGCATTTTGTTCTCACTCTCGATCACAGCGCCCTGACCTATCAGGCCGAGGCCCAGTCGCCCCGCGCCGATGTCAATCTGACCCTCGAGCGCGCAACGCTCGACCAGATCACGCTCAAGCAGACAAGCTTTCCGAAAGCCGCTCTCGCAGGCAAGATCAAGTTGGAAGGGAGCCTCGGCAAGGTGGCCGAGCTGTTCGGGCTCTTCGATGACTTCAATCCTGGCTTTCCGATCATCGAGCCCGTCACGCAGTAATTCGGAGCCCGGGGTGCACGCCAATGCCGCCCCGGGAGTATCCTTCTACCTTGCAATCTGCGCTAAGTTTGCCCTGCGTCTGCAATGCGTCCGCGTCGTGCCACTCTCGACGCCAATCGGAGGTACTCACGTGTCCGTCTTCTTCTTGATCATTGTCGTTCTGATCGTCCTGCTCACCGGCTTGAGGGTCGCCCAGGAGTACCAGCGCGGCATCATCTTCCGGCTCGGGCGTTACCGCGGTCTCCGGGGCCCGGGGCTGTACTGGATCATCCCGTTCGGCATCGAGCGGGCCGTGACGATCGACATGCGCACGCGGACCGTATCGGCGGAACAGCAGGAAACCATCACCCGCGACAGCGTCACGATCAAGGTCAATGCGGTGCTCTGGTACCGCATCGTGGACGCTCCCAAATCCATGATCGCCGTGGCTGACTCCGGAGCTGCCATCTATCAGCTGGCCCTGACGGGGCTGCGCAACATCATCGGGCAGCACGACCTCGATGAAGTGCTCCAGGAGCGCACCAAGATCAACGCGCTGCTCCGTGACAATATTGCAGGCTCGACCGCGCGCTGGGGTCTGGAGGTCGAGCGCTTCGAGATGAAGGATGTGGAACTGCCCGCCGCCATGCAGCAGGTGATGGCCATGCAGGCCGAGGCGATCCGCGAGAAACGCGCGCGTATCATCAAGGCCGAAGCCGAACTCGAGGCCTCGCGTAAGCTCTCGCAAGCCGCGGAGACGATGGCAGGCAACCCGGCTGCACTGGAACTGCGCCGCTTCCAGATGATCGCCGAGGTTGGCGCCGAGAACAACAGCACGACGGTGATCATGATCCCCTCGGAATTCGTGACGCTCTCGCGCACCGTCAGCGATTACCTGCGTGACGGCAAGGGCGACAAGGCAGCAGCGCCGGCTCCGGCGCCGGGATGACTTTTCGATGGTTAATCTGGGCGGGCCTCCCCGGCAAGGCCGCGCCGCACACCGGCGTCTCGGGGACGGCCCGGAGATGGGGGAGATCACCGCCCCCGCGCTCCTCACGTTCCCTGCGCGGTCCTGGGAGCCCAGGTCAACCCGGCACGAGCATTCGCAGCGCCGCGGCGCCCATGAGAGCGGTCCCAATCCACCCCAGGATCACAATCGGGCGCGACGCGGTGAATCGCCCCATGACCGCCTGCCTTGAAGCCAGGATGATCAGAACCGCCATCAAGGGTACAGCGACGACACCATTGATGACCGCGCTCCAGAACAGGGCCTTCATGGGACTGATCGGGGAATACTGGATGGCCAATCCGGCCAGCACGCTGACGGTGATGACCATGTAGAAGCCGCGCGCCTGCGAAGGACGACGCTCCAGCCCCCAAGGCCAGCCGAGCGCCTCGCACAATGCGTAAGCCCCGGACCCGGCCAGCACCGGTACTCCGATCATGCCGACCGAGATGAGGCCGGTCGCGAACAGGAGGTAGGCAAATTCGCCTGCCAGCGGCCGCAGGGCTGAGGCGGCCTGGGCCGCCGTGTTGATATCGGTGACCCCCGCGACATGCAGCGTCACCGCCGTGGCGAGGATGATGAAGTAGGCGGCGAGATCCGAATAGAGCATGCCGCTCCAGGTATCCCAGGCGATGCGACGCAATTCAGTGCCGGCGCTTTGCGGATCCTCAAGCAAAGGGCGGGCAGCAGTCTGCGCCTGCAGATCCTCGACCTCCTCGGATGCCTGCCAGAAGAAGAGATAGGGACTGATCGTCGTGCCGAATACGCCGACGATCACGGCCGCACTTCCCGAAGTCAGCTCGAAGCGCGGCCAGAAGGTCCGTGCGATCACCTCACGCCATGGCACTTCCACGGTGAAGAGGATCGCGGCATATGCGAGCAGGGAGAGCGTCAGCCATTTCAAAAGCCGCACGTAGCGGTGATAGGGCACGAAGACCTGCAGCGCAAGCGTCAAGAAGACAAAGAAGGTCGTCATCACATGGCGGTTCCACCCGCTCACGAGTTCTGCCACCTCGCCCATGGCCGCGACGTCGGCCGCGATGTTCAGGACGTTGGCACAGAGCAGCAGCGCGACGACCGAGCGCACCACGAACGGCGGGAAGGTATCGCGCATGTTCGCTGCGAGCCCCTTACCCGTGACGCGACCGATCCGGGCACACATCGACTGGATTGCGGCCATCAGCGGCAAAGCCACCGGCATTGTCCAGAGCAGGTTCAGCCCATATTGCGCACCGGCCTGCGAGTAGGTGGCAATACCGCTGGGGTCGTCGTCGGCCACGCCGGTGACGAGACCAGGGCCGATGTGGGCGAGCGGATGGCGCTTCACCTTGTCCCACCACGTGGCGGGTGGGGCCTGCGCCGGCACGACGTCCTCCGGAGCATGATCCTGGCCCGGCTTGGTCATCGCGGTGTCCCCGTCGCTCGTCGGGTGAAGCGCGCTAGGGCCCTCGGGCGCGTTGCGGCCAACCGATCCAGATTGGTGTCGAACCCGACGGGACGTCGGCCCCTTGCGCGGTGCCCCGGTCGTGCGGTTTCTCCAAAGCATACGACCTTTGCAAGGCTGGACGAAGTCAGATTTCGGAGGATCCCCGCGTTGTGTTCCAAGCTTGCGATCGGCCCCGCGGACCGCGCGGACCCCTTGATTTGAGTCAATACGCCCGTCTGGCTGCGAACTAGACTGATGCGAGCATCACCGCCGCATCCGAATCCCCCTCTGGCCGCACGCAGGTTCGCGGCCCCCACGACCGAGAGCCCGGTCCGCGCTCGGTACCAAAGCGCCGCAGTGCGCGAGATGACCGACACCAAAGGAGAACTGGACCATGACCTCGACCCATCCGCACTATCACGACACGTCTGCCAAGCTCGATGCCACCCGTGCTCTTTTCGCCGAAGCGATCGCTCGCACCGAAAGGTTCGAGCAGATCATGCTTGACGCATTTCGCGCTGCAATCGCCGAGCAGAACACCTGCGCCCGCGCGCTGGCCGCGTCCGCCGACCTGCCGACGGCAGCGAGCATCCAGGCGACCCATCTCCGGCACAGCACCGAGGCCCTGCTGCGCTTGCAGGTCGAACTGACCCGCGCCATGAGCGACACCCAAAGGGCATTTGTCCAGTCGTTCGACGGATATGCCCAGGCACTTGGCACAGCGGACAAGCCTGCAGGTGAGGTGGCCTCGGCACCAGGTACGAGCCTCGAGACCTGGATGGCGCTCTGGAACGGGAACATCAAGGCGCTAACCGAGACCGTCAACCAAAGTTTTGCGAACCTCCAGGCCGCTGCGGTCGCCGAGTCCCCGAAGCCAGCATCCAAGCCCGTCCCCCAGCGGGGGCGGCGCCGCACCGTGGCCTAGCGAGCGGGTTTGCAGACGCGTCAGCCCGGCGGGCGCCCGCCTTGCGGCGCCGGCGCGGTGACGGATCGGCGCGTGCGGGATTTGAGGGCCCGGGGCGCGCTGCAGGATGTCAGGATCAACCGGCATGCCCCGGCCTCATCCGGTATCCATGGGGCCCGGGGCCGGTCGATCACGGACCAGGGCTCACCGTAACCCGGCAGGTCCAACGCAGCACTCTTGAATCGACTTGTTCGGCTGTGGCTCAGTGCTTCGCGAGCGGCCACGCCTTGGAGACCTCGGGGTGCTCGCCGCGCACGCTGACAGGCCGGGGGACCAAATTCCACATCAACGATGCGCGGAGGGATCGGGCGGGCGCCGTACACTCCAGATGAAGCCGCGCATGTCCCCGGGGCGGCGCCGCGCGGTTGCCCTATGCAGCGAACGAGGGGTAGCATCGGCCGGCCATTTCGGCCAGGACCGTAGGCGGCCCGACCTGACCCGCGGGCTCGACTGCAAGAGCCGGTCCGCAGTTCCGGAAACGTCGCCAACCCCAACTCGGAGCCCCGTGATGATCAAAGTCAGTATCATGTATCCCAATACTCCAGGTGCACGTTTCGATCACGAATACTACCGGGACAAGCACATGCCGATGGTCAAGGACCGGCTCGGCAAGCATTGCGAGTACTACACGATAGACAAGGGGCTTGCCGGTGGTGCTCCGGGTCTGCCGGCCACCTACGTCGGCATGTGCCACATCTTCAGTCCGTCGGTCGAAGCATTCCAGACGGGCTTTGGGCCACACGCCAAAGAGATCATGGCCGACATACCCAACTACACGGACATCAGTCCGGTACTGCAGATCAGCGAAGTCGTCGTCGGCTAGCGGCTCCGCTAGACCGGTGCGGGCGGGCCTCCCCTCCTGCATTCCAAGACCCGAGACGCCGGCATGCCACGCTTCGTGCCCTGTCATCAGGGAGCGTGCCCTTAGGGCACCCGGCCGCCATGTGAGAAACCCCACATTGCTCGCGGACCCAGTGCCGCACTCCAGAAGCCTCGCGACTTGCCCAGGACTTGGTGCCGGGGACGCCGTGCCCACCGCGCCCTGACGCGGCGCCTCGGCCAGGTGCAATGATCCCCGCCAGCTCGGGCATGGAACTTGAATGATCCACCCGTGCAAGGGTATTGGAGTACCCAGTCCGGATTGCAAGGTGACCAAAGTTGTTCAGGCCGTTCCATCTTTGTCGATGCCCGTCTGATTTTGCCGAGCACCGCTGGGGTGCGCTACAGAACGTCACTGTGAAGAGATGGGCCAGTCGCTCTTGCGTGTTTCACCGGTGCAACGAATTTAACAGTTGACGCGGCATAACGATCCAGTCCGCTTCAACCTGCCAGTTAATCAAATGGGGAGAAGACCATGCAATTCAGATCGCATTCCGCAATGTTCAAGATCATGGCATCGCTTACCCTGGCACTCGCCTTCATCACCTGGGGCGAGGGACAGCCATCGAACGCTGCAGGCTTCTCCACGCTCTCTAGCGCCACCGTCGATGATCCCTCGCTGTCGACCCCGACACCGTTCGAACTCGAGCGCATGGACTACTTCGGCGGGGAGTGAGCCGCATCGCCCGGCCCGCAGGTATCGGGGTGCGAGGCGGGTGTGTCATCGCAGTGTCCGATGCCCCTCTCGTGCAAGGCGCGGCTTTGCAGCGTGGCGCGGGGCCAAGTGACCGTCACGGGAATGCCAGGGTATCGAACCTCGCCTGCAGGGAGCCTGTGAGGCGATCGCCCCGGTACACCCCGATGTGTCCGCGCCCCATCGCCCCATCGCCCCATCGCTCCATCGCCCCATCACTCAGGCAAGCATGGACGCGTTGAAGACCCTCACATAGTTACCACCCAGGATGAGGCCGGTCTCCTCAGTGGAGAACCCGCGCGCGAGCAGTTCCCGAGCCAGGTCAGGCAGCAGCGTGTAGCTGTCGAATACCGAAGGTCCCGTCAATCCCAGCATGTCCGTGCCGATGCCGACATGAGCGACGCCGACGACGTCGACAAGATCCGCGATGCCTCCTGCGAGGGCGCCCAGGGTCGGAAAGCGGGCGGCCGGGGGCCAGACACCGATTACGCCTCCGGTTGCGGCAATTGCGCGGGCATGATCCGGGCTGATGAGCCGCGAGAACTCCCGGGGCTGCGCAGCAAGCGAGGTATGCGAGAGCACGAGGGGCCGCGTGGTGGTGTCGGCGGCACGCTTGACGAAGTCCAGGGGTGCATGCGCGACATCGACCACGATACCGCGCTGATTGCAGCGTCGGATGACCTCCTCGCCGAAGGCGCTCACGCCGCCATAAACACCCGGCGCGGTCTGGATGTCCCCCAGTTCATTGACCCGATAGTGGGTCATCTGCAGGTGGCGCAGCGAGAAGCGCTCATAGAACTCGTCGACGCGTTCGATTCGACCTTCAAGAAAATCTGCCCCCTCTGAGGCGATGATCACGCTGGGTCCGTTGGTGCTGGCAGCGGCAAGGCTCGCGCGATCGACCACGATGTTCAGGCGTTCCTGGTCGACCAGTGCGAACGCGCGTGGGAAGGCGCGTAGCGCCCACTCATAGAGTTCACCGGGCTCGGGTGAGCGCACAGCGCTGATGGTGCGGTTGGGAAGGACTCTTGTGACCGGCGAGTCGGCAACCACGGCGAGGCATATGACGTTCATGCCCCCCATGGCCATCGGGTCATGGAGGGGCTCGAAGGATCTGGAAAAATCTCCGCTGCGCCCGGCGAGGACGCGCCCGGCATGACTGTGCATGTCGACACTAATGTGGCTCGAGAGCATGGCGTCGACCTGTGCGTCGCGCGGGCCCGCCAGCCACGTGCGCAGCGGACCGGGCGGGCTGCAGCCCGCAAGGCCAAGAAGCCCGGCGCCGACCAGAAAGCGCCTCCTCTGCGCGACCGCCGCGCGCTCCTTCCATCTTTCGGTCATACCTGCGCGCTCCCCTTGTCGGCGGCTTCTCGATCCCTAAGGACTGGGACCCCCCACCTGTTCCGCGATGACCCGCACAGCGCCGGTCGGGGCCGGATCAGGCGACGCGCCAAATCCATGCCGCGTGCACAAACACTCTTTGTGATGATGCGCAGGGACTGCTCCCTACACGTGGACCGAGAGCTTCGCAGAAGCGCGTCGCGGTGTCATCCCCCAATCTCAGAGGCCTCGTGTCGACGCATGACGCCCGTCCTGCCGGTATTGATCTCCTGCATTGCTCTCGTGCATTGCTCTCGTGCATTGCTCCCGTGCATTGATCCTCTGCATCGAGCCTGTGAATTGACCCGGTGACACCCTTTCATGCTGCGTCGCAGCAGCAAATTCAGCCTGGATCCGCACTTCGCACCCGGCGCCCCGCGTCCCGGTGCGCGCCATCGCGGCTTCACGCTCCCCTCGCCCGTGCTTTGGGTGCGGCCGCGGCCTCGTTGGCCCATCTAGTCCTTGACACGGCTAGCGGATTGATCTTGAATTCGCTTTCCCGAATCTTTTTTCGACGTGACGAATTTAGAGTTCGATTTTTCCAGGGCTTCTCCCCGCGGCCTGGCACTGGCCAGCGCATCGGGTCCAGAGACAAAAAATTTATTATGCTTTCGAGACTCTCCAGGATGAGAAGAAGCCTGGACATTAGCCGCGACCAACCAGGAGAGCACCGCGGACAGAGCGCCCGGCTGCCTGTCCGCGGAAAGCGCTTCCCATGAACTTCGAGGCGCTCGCCAGCACTCCCGAGCGGCTCGCCATTCGTGAGGCGGTACGCAGCATCTGTGACCGCTTTGACGATGACTACTGGTCGGAACTGGATCAGAACCATTCCTTCCCCCATGAGTTTTCCCAGGCCATCGCCGCCGGCGGATGGCTCGGCATCGCCATGCCGCAGGAATACGGAGGTGCGGGGCTCGGTGTGGGCGAGGCCGCCGTCATGATGCAGACCATCGGCAACTCCGCCGGCGCCTTTGCTGCCTGCTCGACGGTCCACATCAACATCTTTGGTCTGCATCCGATCGTCAAGCATGGCACCGAAGCGCAGAAGCGGGCCTGGCTCCCCAAGGTGATCTCAGGCGAGATGCGGGCCTGCTTTGGCGTCACCGAGCCCGATGCCGGACTGGACACGACCAAGCTCAAGACACGCGCTGTGCGCCATGGCGATCACTACGTCGTCGATGGCCAGAAGATCTGGACGAGCACGGCGCAGGAGGCCGACCGGATCGTGCTGCTCGCGCGGACCACGCCAATCGAGGCCTGTCAGAAGCCCACCGAGGGTCTGTCGCTGTTCTTTGCGGAGATGGATTCACGCAAGGTGACGCTGACCCAGATCGACAAGATGGGCCGGCACGCGGTCGATTCCAACCAGACCTTCATCGACGGCCTGGTCGTCCCCCTCGAGGACCGGATCGGCGAGGAGGGGCAGGGCTTTCGTTACATCCTCGACGGCTTGAACGCCGAGCGCATCCTGAACGCAGCGGAGGTTCTTGGAATCGGCCGGCGCGCTCTGGGCAAGGCCGTCGACTACGCCGGGCAACGGGTGGTATTCGGCCGGCCGATTGGCCAGAACCAGTCGATCCAGCACCCCCTCGCCGAGTGCTGGTCCGAACTCTACGCGGCAGAACTCATGACCCTCCACGCCGCCACACTGTGCGACGCGGAGCAGCCGTGCGGGGCGGAAGCTAACGCGGCCAAGTATCTTGCGGCCGACGCCGGATTCCATGCCTGCGATCGGGCCATCAGAACCCACGGCGGGATGGGCTATGCCAGGTCGTATCATGTGGAGCGCTACTTTCGGGAGATGGTGGCCTGCCAGCTCGCGCCGATCTCCCGGGAGATGATCCTGAATTTCATCGCTGAGCGCGAGTTGAACCTCCCAAAGTCCTACTGAAGTGCACCTGCCATGAACACATCCGTGCCCGCGTCCGAACTCCTGGTTGAGGTCCGCGGCCCCGTCCTGTGGATCACGATCAATCGCGAACCCCGCCGCAACGCGCTGAACGGCGCGGTGATCGCGGGTATCCACGCGGCGGTACGCGATCTTGCCCACCGCGCCGCCGAGGGGTCGCCCCCCCGTGTGCGCGCCCTCGTGCTCACCGGAGCCGGTCGCCGGGCCTTCTGCGCAGGCGCCGACCTGACCGGCGGGCCGGGTGTCTTTGCGGACACCCTGAGCGAGCCTTCGACCGACTTTGGTCGACTCGCCCGCACATTTCGTGAACTCGGCATCCCATCGATTGCACGCGTCAACGGCGACTGTGTCGCCGGAGGCATGGGCCTCATGGCCCTGTGTGATCTGGCGGTGGTCGCCGATCACGCCCGCTTCGGACTGCCGGAAGCCAGGGTCGGGGTGTTTCCGATGCAGGTCCTGGTCTACCTGCGCCGCCTCGTTCACGCCCGTCACGTCAACGAGCTTTGCCTGACGGGCGAGCTGATCGATTCGGCACGGGCACTGGAAATGGGAATCGCCAATCAGGTGGTCTCCTATTCCGATCTCGATGCCGCCGTGACGGCACTGCTGAACCGACTTCTCGCACTATCGCCTCTCGCGCTGAAACGGGGCAAATACGCGATTGCGGCCATGGAATCGATGGCGTTCTCCGAGGCGCTCGCGTTTGCCGAGGCCCAGATCACCATCGCATCGCGCACGGAGGACGCGCAGGAAGGACTCGCCGCGTTCAATGAGAAGCGCAAACCCCGCTGGACCGACTCGACGGACGAGACATGAGCCCGAAAACCGTGCGGGTCGGGGGTGCGAGCGGAGCCTGGGGCGACAGCCCCATGGCGATCGGCCAGCTACTCGGGGCCGACATCCAGTATCTGGTCATGGACTACCTCGCGGAAGTCTCGATGTCGCTGCTCGCACGCGCGCGCATGAAGGCGCCCGACGCCGGCTATCCGGCCGACTTCATCGCGTACCTGAAGCCCCATCTGCCTGAATTGCAAAGGCGCTCGGTGCGGGTCATCACCAATGCCGGCGGCGTCAATCCGCGGGCGTGCAAGGCCGCCCTGGAGCGCTGCTGCGCCGAGTTGGGTGTCACGTTGCGCATCGCGGTCGTCGAGGGCGATGACCTCATGCCAATCATCGAAGAATTGCGGGGAGAGCACGTGAGGGAGTGGGTCTCGGGCGAGGAGTTGCCGACGACACTCCTGACAGCCAACGCCTACCTTGGCGCCGTGCCGATCGCCGCGGCCCTACGGGCGGGCGCCGATGTCGTGATCACCGGACGCTGTGCCGACAGCGCCCTGGCCCTTGGCGCGCTGATGCACGAATTCGACTGGCCGCCTGACGACTATGAGCGGCTGGCTGCGGGCAGCCTTGTGGGTCACATGCTTGAATGCGGACCGCAGGCGACTGGTGGGCTATTCACGGATTGGGAGAGCGTGCCCGACTGGCACAACATCGGCTATCCGATCGCCGCATGTACCAGCGATGGCCGGTTTGTCCTCACCAAACCGCCAGGCACGGGGGGCCTGGTCAGCCCGGCCGCCGCGGCAGAGCAGGTGCTCTACGAGGTTGGCGATCCGGGCGCGTATATCCTGCCTGACGTGATCGCTGACTTCAGTCAAGTCCAGCTTGAGACGATCGCAGCCGAGCAGGTGCTCGTGAGCGGTGCTCGCGGTCGGGCACCCACGACGGACTACAAGGTCTCGGCCACCTACCAGGACGGTTTCCGCGCCGTGGCAATGGTCTCGATCATCGGCTTCGATGCCCGGCGCAAGGCAGAACGCACCGGGCAGGCGCTCCTCGAGCGGGCGCGCATGCTCTTCGAGAGGCAGGGTCGAGCCGACTTCAGTGCGACGCACATGGAGGTGCTGGGGTCCGAGGCGGCGTACGGCACGGAGGCGCGAGCCCGGGATACGCGCGAAGTCATCCTGCGGCTCGTGGTCGACCATCGCGACTCCCGGGCGCTTGAGGTCTTTGCCCGGGAACTGGGATCGGTCGGACTGAGCTTCGCGCCAGGCACCACCGGACTCATCGGGGGCAGGCCAAAGGCGACACCGGTCGTGAAGCTCTTCACGTTTTTCGTCAAGAAGTCCCGCCCCCATCCGATCACGATCTCGGTGGGCGACGCGCCGCCCGCACGGGTTGCCATTCCCGCAGGTGTCAATGCGCGAGCCGCGACGGCCGACGCAGCACCCAGTGTCGTGCCGGATCGTGCCGATCCTGCCGATCCTGCCGATTCGGTCCTGGTACCCCTGATCGCGGTGGCACACGCCCGCTCCGGGGACAAGGGCAATACGTCGAATGTCGCGATCTTCTGCCGCAAACCGGAATTCTATGCACACCTCGCGGCCATCCTCAGCGCCGGGCGCATCGCGGACCATTTCCGTCAGGTCGCCGACGGACCTGTCGTACGCTACGAGGCTGCCGGACTGTGCGCGTTCAATTTTGTGATCGAAAATGCCCTGGGCGGCGGCGGTATGGCCTCGGCACGCATCGATCCGCAGGGCAAGGCCTATGGACAGCGTGCCCTGGAAATGCTCGTTCCCATTCCCCGATCGTGGGGAATCGGAATGCCCTAGCCAAAAAAGGAGACGAACTTGAATTCACGAAACGCGCGTGCCGGGGCGCGAACCCTCGCATCATGTCTGGCCATCTGGGCCAGCCTGCACCCCTGGACCGCACGCGCCGAATCGGACTACCCGGCAGACAAGCCGATCACCATCATCGTGCCATTCTCGGCGGGCAGCGGTACCGACGTGGTGGCCCGGGCCTTGACGGTGAGCCTCGCCCAGCTTATGAAAGGCGCAACGTTCATCGTCGACAACCGGCCGGGCGCAAACGGTATCATCGCGGCTGGCCTCGCTGCAAAATCCGCTCCTGACGGCTATACGCTGCTCCTCACAACGCACACGACCCAGTCGGTCAATCCCTTCATCTACAAGAAGCTTCCCTACGATCCGAATGCGGACTTCATTCCGATCGCGCTGCTCGGCGAAACAGCTCCCGCCCTGCTCGCCCCGACCACAGCCAGCGCGCGCTCGGTCAAGGACGTCGTCGCAGCGGCCAAGCAGTCCAAGGATGGCCTGAATTTCGCGACGACGAACACCTCCAGCCTCGCCGCCACCGAGCTCTTCGAGCAGCGCCTCGACCTCAAGATTGCCGTGGTGAAGTACAAGCTCGCCCCGCAGGCGCTCACTGACCTGACCGGGGGGACGATCGACTACTTTTTCGGTGACCTCGCCTCAGGTGGCGCGCTGGTGCGGGGCGGCAAGCTCAAGGCCCTCGCGGTGCTAAGCGACAAGCGCCTGCCGGGTTTCCCCGACGTGCCGACCATCGCAGAGACGGGCTACCCCGGCCTGGAGGTGGCGATCTGGATCGGTCTGTTCGCGCCCAAGGGAACACCTGCCGCCGTGATTCAAAAGCTCAATGCCGCGGTCAACGCGGCGCAGAAGCAACCAGAACTCGTCAAAGCCCTTGCCGATGCCGCCATCAACGTGAAGTCCACGTCGCCCCAGGAATTTGCAACCTACGTCGCCGAACAATACGTACGCTGGGCGAAGCTCGCCCATGATCTCAATCTCGAGATCGAATAAGCCCCCAATCCAGCCCCAAACACAATGGAGTAGAACATGGAGCAAAGCATGCTTGAGAAGAAATATGTGGTTCGGCCCGAGGACGTCACGCCCTACAGCCCGGCCAACCATTCTGGGACCAAGAACTACCGGCTGGTCGCACCGGGCGTGAATGGCGCCCAGTTCATGGAAATCATCTACGGGGACATTGAGCGCCACGAAGGGGCGGTGGCGCATGCGCACCCTGGAATGGAACAGGCCACCTACGTCATCGAGGGTGAAGCGACGGCTGAGGTGGACGGCACCGTCTATCACGTGCGGACCGGCGACCTGCTGTTCTTTCCGGCGGAGGTGTTCCACGATCTGAAGGTGATCACTGAACGCATCAAGCTCCTCGTCATCTACGCGCCCCCGTACGGCGAGGCCCCGGAAAAAGTCGTGCGTCGGAGCTAGGACGCATGCGGCCTGGTGCTGCGCAGCGTCGCGGCCATTGGCGCGGCGTGGCTGGGCATACGGTGAGGCAGGGTGCCGCATGGCGCGGCACGCGGTGATCCGTGGCGACACCCAGGCGCGGGAAGGCGCGCGCCTCGCCCTGCCGGCAGTGCAGCCCGGGCACGCGCCACGCTTCGCCTCATACCCCGAGGGACGCGATCGAGCGTGCGGCTCGATGATTTGACGGGAGACTGGTGATGCAGCAAGAAGGTAAGACCCGGGCCTTGTGCGCCCGTCCGGCGGAGACGGTACGATGAGCCGCATTCGGATCAAGACCGATTACTACGGAGGGGCACTCATCCTCGTCATCGGCCTGAGCGCGATCCTTGCCAGCAGGGCGTATCGGATCGGATCCCTCGGCCACATGGGTCCGGGATTCTTCCCCTTCTCGATCGGCATTCTGCTGTCGCTGTGCGGGCTGCTGATCGCCGCATCGGCGGCATTTTTTGACGCCCCGGCCGGCGCGCTGCCCGGACCGACCCACGGCATTCCCGATCTGCGTGGCGGGCTCTGCCTCATCCTGGGCGTGCTCGCATTCCTGGGCTTCGGCACGTACACCGGCCTGCTGCCCGCCACCTTTGCTATCGTCTTCATCTCAGCGCTGGGCGATCGCAATAACAGCGTGCGCGATGCGTTCCTGCTCTCGCTCGCCATGTGCCTCATCGCCGCCATCGTCTTTTCCTGGGGTCTGCACCTGCAACTGCCCCTCATGCGCTGGGGATTCTAGAGCGATGAGCCAGTCTCTCCACGATCTCTGGTTCGGCTTTGGCATCGCGCTCAATGGCAACAATCTGCTCTGGTCGTTGCTCGGGGTGCTGGTCGGCAACCTGATCGGCGTCTTACCCGGCATGGGGGCCCTCTCGGCCATCTCCATACTGCTGCCGCTGACCTATGCGATGCATCCGGTGCCGGCGATCCTGATGCTCGCTGGAATCTTCTATGGATCACAGTACGGAGGTGCGATCGGTGCCATCCTGCTCAATCTTCCTTCACACCCACCCCACGCCGTCACCTGCCTGGATGGGTATCCGATGACCCTGGCGGGCCGGGGCGGAACGGCTCTTGGGATCACGATGATCTGCTCCTTCTTCGCCGCCTCGGTGGGCATCATTATCATGATCTTTGCCTCGCCCCTCCTGACGGCGATTGCCTTCAAGTTCGGGCCTACGGAAATCTTCTCGATCATGCTCCTCGGTCTTCTGGCCGGCTCGACCATGTCACGGGGACCGCCTCTGAAGGGCGTGGCGATGACACTGTTCGGACTGCTCTGTGGCACGGTCGGCACCGATGTCGACAGTGGCCAGATCCGCATGACGTTCGGTGTTCCTGATCTGGGTGACGGCCTGGAACTCGTGGCCCTTGCGATGGGCCTGTTCGGGATGGCGGACTTCCTGCTGAATATCAATCACATGAAGATCGTCACGTCCAGTATGCAGGTGCGCCTGCGCGACATGCGCCCGACGCTCGCGGAACTGAAGGCGGCCTTCTGGCCGATGGTCCGGGGTACGGGAGTCGGGACGCTGTTCGGTGCCATGCCAGGAACCGGACCCACGATCACGACGTTTGTGGCCTATGCGCTGGAGCGCAAGATATCGCGCACGCCGGAGCGCTTTGGCACCGGCATGATCGCGGGCGTGGCAGCCCCCGAGGCAGCCTCCCACTCCAAGACCCAGGTGGACTTCATTCCGACGATGAGCCTGGGCATTCCAGGCGATGCCGTGATGGCGCTGATCCTCGGCGCCCTGGTGATTCAGGGCATCCAGCCCGGACCCCAGATGATCAGCGAACACCCCGATATCTTCTGGGGATTGATCGCGAGCTTCTGGGTCGGAAACGTCCTGCTCATGATCCTCAATGTGCCGATGATCGGGGTATGGGTGAAGCTGCTCCAGGTGCCCTATCGCTTCCTGGTTCCCTCGGCCATGTTCTTCATCGCGGTCGGGGTGTTCAGTACCCAGAACAACCTGTTTCACGTCTGGGAGGTGCTTGCCTTTGGCCTGATCGGCGCCTTGTTCATGTCGCTTGAGTTCTCAGTCGCGCCGATCCTGCTTGGCTTCGTGCTGGGACCGATGGTTGAGGAGAATTTCCGGCGCGCCCTCCTGCTGTCGCGTGGCGACCTGAGCGTGTTCATCACGCATCCGATCAGCGCGGCGTTTGTCAGCCTAAGCGCCCTGCTCGTCATCGGCGTGACCTATTCGACATGGCGCGCCCGGCTCCACGGGATGCGCGGCGTACGGTCGCGCTCATCCTAGGGGCCCGGCCTAGCGTCAATACTGTTCAGATAATCAAT
>PLEY01000120.1 GCA_003136595.1 Burkholderiales bacterium | reverse complement strand
CTAGGGACGAGTGGGCGACAAGGTGGTCAGGCGATTAGGTAATTGGAGCCATTGACGTGCGCAAAGGGTCTGCTACCGTTGGTGCCGGTGCGGGCCAACAGGGGCTCGGAGCCCGCTCCGCCCAAGGGATGAGAGCGTGTGGGGAAGCACCGGGGTGGGAGCCCGTGTTTGCAAGGCCCTCGGTGCAAGACCCCGTGTCTAAGGCTCTGAGTGCAAGGCTCTGAGTGTAAGTCTCAGTGCCCGAGAAATTATCGAGGAGACGCGGCGTCGTACCGTGCGCAAAATGGGGATGCAGAAGGATCACTCGAATGGACCGCTAGGCCGCGGGGTGGGGCACAGTTGGCGCCCAGCTTCCCCGCAGCACCCGCTCGCCTCGGCTCCGAAAAATGCAACGCGACCGCAGTCTCGCGTCGTACCTGTTCTATTGCGCACCACAGGCTTGCGCAGAGCAGTCTGGTGCACCACAAGGGGGAGTAATCATGGGGACTCGAAGGGGAACTGGGGCGCAGATGCTCGTCATGGCACTGGCGCTGGTCGTATCAACTGCAGCGGGCGCCCAGTCGGCGCCGACATCCTTGTCGCCGCCGTTCTCGGTACCGTTGCTCAAGCCCATTCCCAAGCACGGGCCGTCTGGGGCGGCTGCCACCGCAGCAGCAGCCCGTGCAGCCAATGCAGCCAGTGTCTCCGCCGGGGTTTCCAGCGCCGCAGCGCTGGCCGCCAATAACCCGAGGACCCCGGGCGGTGGGACCTGGCAGCCGCTTGCCAACCAGCCCAATTTCCTCGATGAGATCGAATGCGCGGGCGCTGCCAATCCGCTCTTGCTCACCGATGGCTCCGTCATCGTCCAGAACGGCGGCTGCCCCTCGTGGTGGCGCCTTGCTCCGGATGCGAGGGGCAGCTACGTGAACGGCACCTGGAGTCAGATCGCATCGTTGCCCTCCGGCTACAGCCCGCTCTACCACTCCTCGGCGGTGCTTCCCGATGGCCGGGTCATCATCATGGGAGGGGAATACAACTTTTTTAATCCCGTGTGGACGAATCTGGGCGCAATCTACGACCCGCACACCGATTTCTGGACGCCGCTCGCGCCGCCTGCCGGCTGGACCACCATCGGAGACGCTCAGGGAGTGGTGTTGCCCAATGGCACGTTCATGCAGGCGAACTGCTGTACCAGCCAGGCGGCGCTCCTGAATTCGGCGACGCTGACCTGGACGGCAACGGGTACCGGCAAGTACGATCCGAACGACGAGGAGGGCTGGACCCTGTTGCCCAGCGGGCAGGTGCTCGCTGTCGACGCCTATGTGCCGATCGCGCCCTTCCCCTATCTCCCGAATGGGACCAATTCGGAGCTCTACAGTCCCTCGACCGGCCACTGGCATAGTGCCGGCAGCACGCGGGTGCAGCTCTGGGATTCGGCTGCGGCCTGTGGCGGCTTGGCGGTAGCCTCCTTTGAACTCGGACCTGGCGTTCTGCGACCGGACGGGACGGTGTTCTACACTGGCGCGAACAGCTGCGGAGCCGGGCATACGGCGATCTACGACAGCTACACCGGCACCTGGCGGCCGGGTCCGGACTTCCCCGAGGGCCTCGACATCGCCGATGGTCCGGCCGCACTTTTGCCCAACGGTCACGTGCTGGTGAACGCGAGCCCCGGGATTTTTAACACACCCAGCTACTTCTTCGAATGGGATGGAGAGCGCCTGGTCCCGGTTCCGGCGCCGCCGAACGCCGTCAATGACTCGTCATACGTCGCCAACATGCTGGTGCTGCCGACCGGGCAGATTCTGTTCACGGATTTCTCGGATGACGTCGAGATCTATACCTCGCCCGGACATCCGGACCCCGCCTGGGCACCCTCGATCGTCAAGGCCCCCGACACGCTGGAGCCGGGCTGCTCCTACGAGATCGCGGGGTTCCTGTTCAACGGCATGTCGCAGGGCGCGGCGTACGGCGACGACGTCCAGGCGGCGACGAATTTTCCGATCGTGCGCATCACCAACCGCGCGAGTGGGCACGTCTTCTTTGGCCGCACGCACGATCACAGCAGCATGGCGGTTGCGAATCGGGGACTGGTCTCGACGCACTTCGACGTGCCGGCCACTCAGGAGCGCGGTCCGAGCGATCTGGTCGTGATTGCCAATGGCATCGCGTCCGAGCCCGTGTTCGTCCTGGTGCGCTGATACTGTCGCTAACCCCGTCGCTAGGTCCGTCGCGGCGGGGCCGCGTCGTGCGCAAGCGGCTGCCGGTCTTCGGAGGCGGCGTGTTGGCTTTCCGCAGGGCCTGCCGCATCGTCTGAACCGGCGCCCCCCGGGGGCGCGGCGCTCTTGGGCGTTTTTTCCGAGTCCCGGGAAAGGAGCGATCCGAGCTTGCGCGTGGCGCCCGGAGGGCTCGGGTGGGTCTCATGGTGGGTCTCGCGGTGGGCCGTGAGCAGGAGCCTGCGAAACGCCGCTGCCACAAGGGGCTTGCCAAATAGGAAACCCTGGCCCTCGGGGCAGTCGTGGGCCCGCAGGAACCTGAGTTGCTCGTCGGTCTCGACGCCTTCGGCGATGATGCGCTGGTTCAGATTCTTGCCCATGGCGATGATGGTGCTAACGAGCGCCGCATTGTTGGGCCCGCGCGTGAAGTCACGCACGAAAGACTGGTCGATCTTCAGGGTGTCGATCGGGAACTGGTTCAGGTAGCTCAGGCTCGAGTAACCCGTCCCGAAGTCGTCCAGCGACAGGGTCACCCCCATTTGGCGCAGCGTCTTCAGGACGGTGAGTGTCGATTCCACGTTTGCCATGAGCGCCGTCTCGGTGAGCTCGAGCTCGAGGCACCGGCAGGTGAGTCCGGTCGAGTGAATGACCTCGCCGACCCGCTCGACGAAACCCTTGCTGAGAAATTCGGCGGTCGAAATGTTGACCGCGATCTGGTCGAACTGCAATCCCTCCTCGATCCACTGCTGTGCCTGGCGGCACGCCACTTCCATCACCCAGCGGCCGATCGGAATCATCAGGCCGGACTCCTCTGCGACCGCGAGAAAATCCTCGGGCAGGAGCAGCCCGCGTTCTGGATGCTGCCAGCGCAAGAGCGCCTCGGCGCCCGTGATCCCGCCCGAGGCGAGATTCACCTTGGGCTGATAATACAAGACGAATTCACCGCGCTCGAGCGCACGCCTGAGGCTCACCTCGACCGTCTGGCGCTCGACGGCACGCGCGGTCAGGTCGTGGCTGAAGAACTGGTAATTGTTGCGCCCCGCTCCCTTGGCCTCGTACATCGCAATGTCGGCGTTCTTCATGAGCGTCTCGGCGTCGGCGCCGTCATTCGGATAGACACTGATGCCGATACTCGCACTGATATGCAGTTCCTGCCCTGCGATCGTGTAGGGGAGGACGACCGCCGCGCGCATGGCCTCGGCGATCAGCGCCGCGTCCTCCGGCACGTCGATCTCCGGCAGGAGCACGACGAACTCGTCGCCGCCCTGGCGGCTCACGGTATCCGAGCTGCGTACGGCTTCGCGCAGCCGGGTCGCCACCCCCTTTAGCAGCAGGTCACCGACCGAGTGCCCCAGTGAGTCGTTGATGTGCTTCAGATGATCGAGATCCACGAACAGGATTGCAAGCTTGCGGGAATGGCGGCTTGCCGCCGCGATGGCGCGGCTGATCCGGTCAGCCAGCAGCAAGCGGTTCGGCAGATCGGTCAGATAGTCGTGTTGCGCGAGATGGGACATCTTCGCTGTCATGGCGCGCGACTGACTGACGTCGTGGAATACGGTCACGGCACCGGCAACATGCCCGTAGCGGTCGTGGATGGGTGCGGCCGAATCCTCGATCGCCACCTCGCCGCCGTCGCGCCGCAGCAGCATGCTGTTGGGCGAGAGCCCGACCGTCTGGTTGGTCTCGATCGCGATCTCGAGGGGAATGCGCACTCGCGCGTGCGTTATGGCATCGCTCAAGTAGAGCACGTCGGTGGCCGGCCGGCCGATCGCCATGTCCCGGGTCCACCCGGTCATCTTCTCGGCAGCCGGATTCATATACGTGACATTCCCGGCGAGGTCGGTGCTCAGCACTGCGTCGCCGATCGAATTGAGCGTGACGCGCACCCGCTCCTTCTCGCTGTAGAGCGCATCCTCGAGTGCCTTGCGACCCACCGCGCCATTGATCGCACGCTCGAGCGCATAGCGATCGAGGCGGTTTTCCAGCAGGTAGTCCTGCGCACCCCATCCGAGCGCCAGCTTGAAGACGTCCTCGGAATCTGCCGGGCCGATGACGATGACCGGGACCTGCGGGACGGATGCTGCCAGGGCCGCGAGCGCTTCGTGGACAGCACTGCCCGGCTGGGTCAGGTCGACGAGCACGCATTGGAAGGACTCGGTCCTCAGGCGCTCGATACCCGCCATCAACTGGCTGCAGGCGCTGAGCACAAATGCGTTCTCCCCGGTCTTCGAGAAGATCTCGCCCAGCTTTGCCGGGAACGCCGGTGCGGAGCTGACGACGAGGACGCTATAGGGCATTGTCAGGCGGGCTGGCCGTGTTCCGCGGCGCGGCCGGCGGGGCTGCGCCCCCGCGCGATGGGCTGGATGCGGGAGTGGGACTGCGTCACCGTCCTGCCAAGTCCTGTGGTCTTCGAGGCCTGCATTGTCGATCTCCCGGCGGGAAAGCTCACGCCCTATCAGCAACCAGGCAAGCGGTCCTGTCCTCCGGCAGGGCTGCGATGAGATGTTTGCACCGTCCCACGTCGAGGTGGTCGACGCGTAGCCACTCTAGTGGGGAGGGGCCCTAAAGGTCTGTGCGCCAGCGCACAACGATGGGGCACCCGCGCTGCTAGCATGAGCCCGGAAAGAGTGGTGTCCCGCAGGGTTGCCGGGAGCCTCGGCCTGGGTGGGTGCTGGACCCCGGGGTCCAGCACCCCGGGGTCCAGCACCCCCGAGGCATGCCCCAGAGTGTCTTGGAGAGCTCAGGGTATGAATTGCGCGAGGGCCTCCGTGTTCCCCAGTACCCCCTTCGCGCGAGTTCGCNNGTCCCGGAGAATGCGATGACCATACCGACCGTTATCTATCACGAGCGCGAGATGCGCGCCTATGCGCACCAGGACTACCCAACCCACCATGATCCGTTCGCGCCCGGGTTGCGCCGCTTCTCGTCGGTGGTACGTATCGCAGACGCCGGCGACGACAGCCAGCACGTGGAGCGCTACCTGCTACCCACGGGCGCTTCGACGCCCTCGTCGGCGGTGGCCGCGCTTGATGCGGTCCTGGCCTATGGCCGAGACATCATCGACGGCAAGATCGTCGCCGCACCGCTCTGAGCCCGGACGTTCGCGCAGGGCGCCTCCAGGACGGCCCAAGGGCTCCCGGAAGCTGCCAGCGTCCCCACCCGTGCCGCCCGTGCCGCCCGTCGGGCGGTGCATCATGATCTGGTCGGAATTCAAGCAGCTCATCGAGGCGATCCTGGTGGTGGTGGGCGCGGTGCTGCCGGTCGTCAATCCGCTGGGCGATGCCCCGATCTTCCTGTCGATGACCCGTGGCTGCGACGAGGCGACCCGCGCCGAACTCGCCACTCGCATCGCCCTCTATTCCTTCATGCTGCTCCTGGGCTCAATCCTCCTCGGTACCTTCGTGCTGCGCTTTTTCGGGTTGTCGATCCCGGTCGTGCAGGTTGCGGGCGGCGCGGTGGTATGTGCGCTCGGCTGGAACATCTTGGCTGACCACCAAAAGCCAGCCGAGGTGGTCACTGACGTCAGCGCCGCGAAGCTTGCAGCCCTCGGGCGCGCCTTCTATCCCCTGACGCTGCCGCTCTCCATCGATGGCGGGGTCATCTCGGTGGCGATCACCGTCGGGGCCAACCATGCGCGCACCCTGTCCGGTGAGGTGATCCCGTTTCTCGCCGGGGTCATGGGCGCTGCGATCGTGGCTGCGGCGATCCTGCTCACCTATCGCTATGCGCAACGCGTGGGCCGGCGCATCGGCCGCAATGGCATGACGGTGATTCTGCGCCTGTCGGCTTTTCTGGTCCTTTGCATCGGCGTTGAGATCGGCTGGAACGGCGTGAAGTCGCTGCTCCAGGAGGTCGGCGTGGAGGCGCACCCGTGAGGGCGAGCCTGGACGCGGCCGCCCCGCTGGGGCCTCAACACAGCCTTCAAGCTGGGGCTGAGGGAAGCCCTGAAGAGGGCCCGCAGCGAACCATCGCCTCGATCGAGGTGCGCTGCTTTTCCTCGTTCGCCGCGGCTGCCTACCTGCGCGAGGCGGTCAATGCCCTGAATGAGGCCGCAAGTCGCCCCGATCCCTTCTCGAGCTTCGAGTTTCTCGCGCATTTTGCGCACCATGACAGGCAGGGTCCTGACGCAGGGGACGCCGAACTCTGGTTCCTCGCCGCCTTCGATGCCGAAAGCCTCGTCGGCTATGTGGCACTCAAGCGTGTGACGAAGCGCGTTCTGGGCTGGCCGTGCAGGAGCCTGCGTCTTCTGGTCACGCACGATACCGACCGTCCGCATCTGGTCGCGCGCACTGAGCATCTGGATGTCGTGGGGCGTGCGATCTTCACCTATCTGTTAAGCCGGCAGCGTGAATGGTCGCTGCTGGAACTCTATCAGCAGGATGCGGGCTCGGGCCTCGATCCGCCGCGCGCCGGCCTCGATCTGGGCGGCTATCGCGTGTGCGAGTGGCCGTGCATGGAAAACTGCACCATTCCGATCGCCTTCCCGTCTTTCGCCGGATATGTCGAGGCGCTCGCGGGTAAATTCCGCGCCAACCTGCGCCGGCAGATGCGCCAACTCGTGGCCGCCGGCAGACTCGAGTGGCTAGGGTCCTCCGATCCCAAGGCGACCCCGGCGCTCCTCGAGCTCTATCAGGCGGTCGAGAGTCGCAGCTGGAAGTCAGCGGCCGAGGTCCACGTCGCCCGAAGTGCCGAGCGGCTTGCATACTTCGAGGGCCTCCTCGAGGCGCATCAGCCGATGCGGATCTCGATCCAGATCCTGCTCCTCGACGGGCGGCCGATTGCCGGTCTCGTGTGCGGTGCCTTCCGGGAGGGTCTCTACGCCTTGCAGCTCGCCTACGACGCGCGCCTGCAACGCCTCGCACCGGGGTCTGCGATGCTGCTGCTCGGAGTGCGCCAGGCGATCGAGGGGCATTTCCGCTTTCTCAACCTGCTCTCCGGGTTTGGCTACTACAAGGTGCAGTGGCAGGCGGTGGTGAGCCCGACCCGCATCGCCCAGATCTACCGCGTGGGCAGTGTCCTTTACTGGCGCCGGCTCCTCGGGGACGCACTGCGCCGGGTGAGTCCCGGGCGCCGGCTGGTGCGGCAGGCGCGCCACAATCCACTACGCCGCGCGCTCGTGGACGGCCGCCCGGGAGCGCAAACCCAGGAGCGCCGTGCAAATGACCCGGCCTTCGAACCAGACTCCCACGGCGCCCACGGCTCCGATGCCACAGAAGCCGCATTGATCGAGGGTCTGAGGCGTGGGTCGTGCGACGTCCTCGCCGGCGCGGAACTCGCACGGCGGCTCGCGCTCGACAGAGTGGACCGTGCCTTCTGAACAGGGCGCACCTTCCCCTGCCTGAACCCAAAGCGCGAGGAGGGGGCCGGGCGCGGGAGGGTGAAGTTGCCTCGTAGCGCTCGGCTCAGAGTGACTCGCATACCGTCGTACGATCCGATGCGAGTTGTTGAGGTTCATGCCGCCGACCGATCCGAGAACGTCGGGACGATCTCAGCAAGACAGTATCGGGTGCGAGCATCGCCTGCACGTCGAGATCTGGGATTGGCAACAGGGGTAGGCCGGCTCCAAATCAACGCGCGAAAGAGGACGCGATAGAGGACACGATAGAGGAC
>PLEY01000100.1 GCA_003136595.1 Burkholderiales bacterium | reverse complement strand
TGAAGGTCGACGCGGTGCTGTATTTCAACGTCGTCGATCCTGAGCGTGCCATCATCAAGGTGCAGTCCTATCTGCCTGCCACCAACATGCTCGCCCAGACGACGCTACGGGCCGTCCTCGGACAGCATGAGCTCGACGAGATGCTCTCGGAGCGCAAGAAGCTGAGCGCCGACGTGCAGAGCATCCTCGACGCCCAGACCGAGACCTGGGGCATCAAGGTGAGCAATGTCGAGATCAGGACGGTCGAGTTGACTGAGAACATGGTGCGCGCGATTGCCAAGCAGGCCGAAGCCGAACGCGACCGGCGCGCCAAGATCATCCACGCCGAGGCGGAGTTTCAGGCATCCCAGACCCTGGTGAATGCGGCCCGGATCCTGGGGTCCACGCCGGCCGCGATGCAATTGCGCTATCTCCAGACCTTGACCGAGATTGGCGCCGAGCAGAATTCCACGGTCGTCTTTCCGATGCCCATCGACATCATCAAGCCGTTTCTCGAAATCCTTGAGAAGGCCGACAGTAGCGGCGCGCCCCGCCCTGCCCGCCGGCCCGAACCCCTGCGCGCAGACGCTGCCGATAGCCGCCTTGAGACGACCGCAGCCCTCGCCTGATACCCCGCTGGCGGCCCGACGGTTGCCTCGGACGGTGTGCGAGGGGCGTCCGGTCTGTGCTCACCGCAGACCCGGGGGCGCCGGACAGAGAGCAGGCAGCCCCTGAGGGTCGGGAGAACGTCTTATTGTGCTGCCTCGCCCTTCCAGTGGAAGCTGAGGTCACGGCCTTCCTTGCCGTCGAGTGTCACCTCCTGGGACTCGGTCAGTCCCTTGAACCGGGCGCTGACCTTGTAGTGTCCATTGGGGAGCATGACATCGAGCATCGGACCGGCCTTCGCGAGTTCGAACACCGGATTGCCGCGTGCATCGGTGATGACCACCGGTACATCGGCGATGAATTCCCCGCTCTTGCGCTCCGAGAATGTCATGCGCAGCGGAAACGCGCGCCCCAGGGTCTTCATGCTCGCCTCCTCGGCGGCGCCGATACCGCCGTTCAGGTAGGTGGTGGCGGTCACGGTCTCGGTGATCACCGGATCGTCGGCGAGCGCCGCGAGCGGCAGCACCAGCAGCGAGGCAGCGCAAAGCAGCGTGGGGATACGAGGACGTAGGCGGGTCATATTCTCTTCCTTAACAGTTGCAACCAATACAAACGATGCGCGGCCCGAAGTTCAGACGATGAGACGGCGCCGCGTGCTTCCCCCGGTGACAGAGATCTTTCGGCCCAGATCGACGATCCCCTGATCCAGTGAACCGAGGCCCTTGGAGACCGCTTCCGCGGTCACATGGGCATGTGCCACGAGTTGGTCGCCGAGGGCACGCGTGTCGGCGATTGCCGCGCGGGCATCCGCCGTGGCGTCTTCTCCGATCCAGGCGGCGCCATTTTCGAGACTGGTTGCCGCGGCGCGCAGTTCATAGCCGGCTTCGTTGTATTCCTTGCGCCCCCAGAATTCGGCGCTCTTGGAGCGTTCCTCTACGGCGAGCGAGCGGTTGGCGCGCGCGAAGGCCTCGGCCATCAGGTGGTCGTCCTTCCGGGGCGAGGCCGCGGTCGCAGCGGCGAGTGCATCGAGTTCATTGATCGAGCGGTCGAGTTCCTTGCGGGCCTCACCGTCAGCACGACCTGCCTCGAGGCGCAGATAGCCCGTCGCCATGCGGACCTCGCTCGTGCCCGCCTGATAGTCCTTCTTGGCGTAGGCGGCTGCCGCTGCCGCTAGGTGCTGCTGCGGCTGGGCGCTCGCCGGATACCAATCGCTGACATTGACCACCATCCAGCGGTGATCCATGTCGGCCCGTGTCGCCTTGCTGATCGCCTGGTCGAGCTGCACGAGGGTCCGTATCCTGCCCTCGCCCACTGCCCCGGCAACCACGTCCAGCCGCAGCGCCGCCGCGGACATATGCCGGGAGCCCGTGGCGGCTGCCGGAACACCCGCGCCGCGTGCCTTGGCCACCTTTTCGGACTGCAGCCGCAGCTCGGCTGATGCCGCATGCAAGGCGGTCACGGTCGCAGTGCGATTGCCCGCCTCGAGCGCATGGCGCGCGCTGGACAGCTGCTCGCTCAGAAGATCGACCACGGGTGTATAGGAGGCGTCCGAGTAGACGATCCAGTCGTCGGCGCCCCGGGCTGCGATCGGGTCATTGAGCTTGACAGATCCGGGCGCTACAACCTGGTTCGGGGCGGCCCTAAGACCCTGCGGCCATACGCTGCCTGGGATGAGCGCCGCGCCCAGACAGAGGAGCAGGAGAGTACTCGGGCGACGGCTTTTCATGGGAAGTTCCTTGGATGGGCTCGCGTGGCCGGACGCGATGGAGGCGTACGCGAGGCGTATGCGAGGCGTGCGTCACCTGGCCCGCGCCGGGTGCCCCGGACCAGNNTACGCGCAGGGCTTGGGTCACGTCTCCAAAGGCGCATGCGCACCGCGACCTGCAGCATTGTGCGATAGCGAACTGACGCGTGCGCCAGGAGTTCGTATCGTCCATGCATGAGCACCGCAACACCCACGCCGGCCCGGGAGTAGATCGATGCTACGAAGCATTCGCGAGCTCGAGGACTACGCTATTGAAGCCACCGACGGCGCGATCGGTCACGTCAAGGATTTTTACTTTGACGATGAAGCCTGGGTGGTGCGTTACCTGGTCGTCGATACCGGCACGTGGTTGCTAAGTCGCCAGGTCCTCATCCCGCCGATCGCGATCGGCGAGCCAGACTGGGACGGCCGCGTGCTGCCGGTGTCGATCACCAAGGATCAGGTCAGGAATTGCCCGCACATCGACACCAACAAGCCAGTTTCGCGCCAGTACGAAATGATGAACCTTGGCTATTACGGCTATACCTACTACTGGGAGCGGGAACAGGCTGCTCTGCGCGCGACGCGCGAACCCGAGGGCGATCCGCACCTGCGCAGTTGCAAGGCCATCCTCGACTACCGGATCGCAGCGAGCGACGGCGAAATCGGACACGTGCAGAGCCTGCTGGTGGATGACGGGTCCTGGATCATCCGCTACCTGGTCATCAATACCAGCAACTGGGGCTTCGGCCACCATCTCCTGGTCTCGCCCGAGTGGGTCACGGAGGTCAGCTGGGCGGAACGGACTTTGACCCTCGATCTGGACATTGCGTTGGTCAAAAGCGCCCCGCAATACGATCCCGGGGAACCGCTCGCCCGCAAGCAGGAGGTGCACCTCTATCAGCACTTCCAGCGCTCACCCTACTGGAACTACGAAGTGGAACGCGCGCCACGTGAGCCCGGCCGCGAGGACGGGCGGGGCGTCTGATCGGCCTGCCAGGTGACTGTTCGGCCCCCGGGTGCCGTCTGTCCGCAGGCCACGTGCGCCGATCCGACGCACGGCAACAACCACCGCCTCGGCGGTCACCCAGAATGCAACCATGGACTCACCCTTCTCAAGCCACCTCATCCCACAGCCGCTCTTGCTCGCATCACTGGTGTTCGCGCTAGCGCTCGGCTGCGCCCTGCCCGCAGCTGCCGCCGATGTCCCTGCGGGCGCACCGACCGCAAATGCGGCACTGCAGTGCCACGCGGCCCTCTCCGCGTTCGATGAGACATTGCAGAGGGAAGGCTACTGGCTCAACGAATCCGCGTACGGCTATGGCTACCCCATGTACGGCTACGCCGAGGAGGCCGCGGCACAGGGCGGTGCTCCGCGCTCGATCGGCTACCTGCGGGCACGACCGGGTTACGAAGTGCGCACGCTCCTCGCGAGCGCGAGCATTCTCGCCCAGCTGGGCGATGAGCAGCAGTGCGAAGCGGTCCTCGGCGTCGCCCATACTCTCTATGACCAGTACACGGGGCAGCCCGGTGGGTCCGTGTCCCCGCCGACAGGCGCGCGTGCGAAGCGCCTTGCGCGCATTGCGAGTGCGCTTGCCGTGACGGACGCCAACGTACCGTTCCGGTCCGACCAGCTGATCGGCGCGCGGGTGGTCAACGGCGCCGACGAGGATCTCGGGTCGGTCGCGGACATCGTGCTCAGCCCCAAATCGGGCAAGATCGCCTATCTCGTCATTCAACGCGGTGGATTGTTCGGGCTGGGCAGGAAATATGTGCCGGTCCCGTGGGGAGACTTCAAATCCGCAGCCGGCATGAACCTCCTCGTGCTCGATGCGGATCGCAGCCGGCTCGACGCTGCCCCCGAGGTCAAAGAGGACCGCTTCTCGGCTCGCGGTGACTTCCTCCAGATCAGCCAGCCGGTCGACGACTACTGGGCGATGGGCGCCGCGAAGTAGGCCCGGGCGAGCGCTCGGACCGGGAACCCGTTGCTGCGCCGCCCCCTTCTGGGCCTCATAACCGCGCGCCGTCATTGCCGGGCCGCCGGTCGCTCGGCAGGACATGACGCGGCTGACGGGCGCTCTATGCTGCTGCGGCCTACAGGCGATCGCAGGATGTCCCTGAGGAAGATCCCCGATCATGGCAGGCCGAGAGCCAGCGCGCGGGCTGCACGGGATCTGCCCCGTGCAGCTGTCCGCATTGCGACCGATCGGGTTTGCCCGTTGGCGCGTCGCGATGGGGCCGATCCGGGCCCAGATGTCGCGCTGCGGCTTCTTCCCCCCGGCTGGTGACACCAGCTTGNNCACCAGCTTGATACACCAGCTTGCTACATAGGCCGACTACTCCGGCCTACTACTCCGGCTTGCTGCCCAGGGACGCGAAGATATTCTCGAGCTGCGGGCTCATGGGCAGATCGAGCTGCTCGCCTGAAGGCAGGCGCCGCATGAACCAGCGCTCGTATAGCGGACCCAGATCACCCGTTTCGGCCATCTCCGAAAACGTACGCTGCACCAGCGCATCGAGCTGGCTGTCCGCCTGGCGGTACATGATCCCATAGGGCTCATAGGATAGAAATTCGCCCACGACCACCATCTTCCCCTGGTCATGGTTCCTCGCGATAAGGCCATACAGGAGTGCGTCATCGGTGGCGAACGCGTCGGCCTGTCCGCTCGCAACCAGTGCGTACGACTGCGCATGATCGGCGGCCGTGACGAGTTTCAGCGGGATGCCAAAGCGCCTGGCCAAGGCGCGCATCACCTCCTCATTGGTGGTGCCACTGGTGACGACGACGGTCTTGCCGCCGAGATCCCTGAATGACTCGATGGTCGATCCGTGGTGCGCGAGCAGCTTGGTCCCTGCGATGAAGATGATGGGCGAGAAAGCAACCACGGCACGACGCTCCGGATTATTGGTCGTCGAGCCACATTCGAGATCAACGGCGCCCGACTGGACGCTCGCCACCCGGTTCTCCGAACTCACTGGCACCCAGCGAACCGCGAGATCCCGCCCGATCTCCTCGGCCATCGCCGCGACGATGCGGGTGCACAGATCGATCGAGTAGCCCCTCGGATCCGACCCCGCGGGGGCATAAGAGAAGGGCATCGACGACTCGCGGTAGCCCAGCGTGACGACGCCCGTGCTCTGGGCGTGGCGCAACGTGCCCGCCAGTTCAACCCCGGGTGTCTGCGCGGGGGTGCCGCAGGGCGCGCCGAGCACCCCGCACAGGACGAACTTCAGGGCACATGCCGCAAACTGCCTGCCTGGAATGCGTCTTCCGAAGTCCTTCAAGCGGCCTTCCCGATCGGCACCACCCGCGCCGGGGCCGTGTCGCGCGCGAGTACGTGGGCGCGAGCCTCCTCCTCCGACAAGAGCCCGCCTTCGAACTTGGCCACCACGGCCGAGGCGATCGAGTTGCCCACCGCATTGGTCGCCGAGCGCCCCATGTCGAGGAAGGTATCGACACCCAGGATCAGCAGGAGGCCGGCCTCAGGGATGTTGAACTGGTTCAGGGTCGCCGCGATCACGACCAGGGACGCCCGCGGTACCCCGGCCATGCCCTTGGAGGTCAGCATCAGGATCAGCATCATGGTGAGCTGTGTGCCGATCGACAGCGGAATGTTGTAGGCCTGCGCGATGAACAGGGTGGCGAACGTGCAGTACATCATCGAACCGTCGAGGTTGAACGAGTAGCCCATCGGCATCACGAATGCGGCGATCTTGCGCGTGACACCGAAGCGATCGAGCGCATCGAGTATCTTCGGGTAGGCCGCCTCCGAACTGGCCGTCGCAAAGGACAGCAGGAAGGCCTCCTTGATCTCGACGAGGAGTCGGCCCACGCGGCGCCCAAGGAACAGGAACCCCGCGAAGGCGAGCAACGACCAGAGCAGTATCAGCCCCACGTAGAAGTCTGCCATGAAGACGGCGAACTTCAGCAAGATCGCAAGGCCGTTGGTCGCCACCGTCGCCGCCATCGCGGCGAACACCGCAAGCGGCGCGAGTTTCATGACGTAGCCGGTGATCTTCAGCATGGCATGCGAGAGGTCCTCGATGGCCTTCACGAGTGTGGAGGCGGTATCACCGAGGGCAGCGAGAGCGACCCCGAAGAACATCGAAAAGACCACGATCTGGAGGATCTCGTTGTTCGCCATCGCCTCGGCGATCGAGCGCGGCACCATGTGGCCGACAAAATCTTTGAGCGTGAATTTCGACGTGGCCAGATTGGTGGCCGCGCCGATGTCGGGCAGCGGCAATCCAAGGTTCTCGCCGGGCTTGAGGAGGTTGGCCAGCGTGAGGCCCAACAGCAGCGAGATCAAGGAGGCAATCACGAACCAGGCCATCGAGCGGGCGAAGATGCGTCCCATGGTCTTCGCATCGCCCATGTGGGCGATGCCGACCACGAGGGTCGAAAATACCAGCGGCCCGATCAACATCTTGATGAGGCGCAGAAAGATATCGGACATGATCGAGATGTAGCCCGCAATCTCGGTGGCCACCTTCTTGTCCGGATAGCTCGTGAAGATCATGTAGCCGGCGACGATGCCAAGCACCATGCCGATCAGGATCAGCACCGCCATGGGCATCTTCTTCTTTATCCCTGCCGGGTTCGCGTGTGTGACTGTCCCCATGACCTTCTCCTGGTTCCCCGATGAACAGTGCGACGAGCGGCGCTTCTTGCCCGCACAGCGCACGAGAGCACTTCTCCCATACGCTTATAGCGGGGCCAGTGATGTCGGTCAAGCACGGACGGCAGGCCCTCCCGTGGTGTACCAACTGGCATCCTAGACATTTCTGGGACGAGGAGGCCGGAGCGCTCCGCGGCGCCCTCTGCTCCGCTAGCGCGCGGCGGTGTTCCGGTTACACTCGCTCTTCGAGATGCCGCCTCGCACACGGCGGGCAGGCCGGAACAGGCGCTGTACCCTTCTTCCTCGCCGCCCTGCGCGAACAGCATCGCCACCTCCTTGCATCCCACCCATGAAAATCGTCATTCTCGGCAGCGGCGTGATCGGCACGACCGCAGCCTACTACCTGGCCAGCGCGGGTCACGACGTGACCGTGCTCGACCGCCAGAGCGGACCGGCGCTGGAGACCAGTTTCGCCAACGCTGGAGAGGTCTCCCCCGGCTACTCAGCGCCCTGGGCCGCCCCCGGGCTCGTGCTCAAGGCGGTCAAGTGGCTTTTCATGAAAAACCGGCCCCTGGTGATCTGGCCCAGGCCCGATCCGGCCATGGTCCTGTGGGGCTTGAAGCTCGTCGGCCAGTGCCGGCAGGACGCCTACGACCTTAACAAGAGCCGGATGGTACGCATCGCCGAGTACAGCCGCGACTGCCTGCGCGCCTTGCGCGCCGAGACCGGCCTGCAGTACGACCAGCGCACGCAGGGAACCCTGCAACTGTTTCGCACACAGGAGCAGGTCGATGGCACTGCCGCTGACATCGAGGTGCTGCGCCGCTTCGGCGTCGCCTGGGAGGTCCTCGATGGCGCCGGTTGCGTGCGCCATGAGCCGGCTTTGGCGCGGGTGCGCGAGAAGTTCGTGGGCGGACTGCTGTTGCCAGGCGATGAGACCGGCGACTGCTTCAAGTTCACCAACGAACTCGCGGCGCTCGCCGTGCAACGCGGTGCGAAATTCCGTTTCGGCGTCAACATCCGCGCGTTGAGCCGCAGCGCGGATGACATCGAGGCCGTCGTGACCGACCAGGGGTCCTTTTCGGCGGATCGCTATCTCGTCGCACTGGGCAGCTATGCGCCGCACATCCTTGGGCCGCTTGGCCTGAAAGTACCGGTCTATCCGGTCAAGGGCTACTCGATCACCGTACCCATAACCGACCCGGGCGGCGCCCCCGAATCGACCGTGATGGACGAGACCCACAAGGTCGCGGTCACGCGGCTGGGGGACCGCATCCGCGTGGGTGGCACTGCGGAGCTCGCCGGCTACAACCTCGCGCTGCGCGAACCGCGCCGCCGCACGCTCGAGCACGTCATCAGCGACCTGTTCCCCGCGGGTGGGGACGTGGCGCGCGCGAGCTTCTGGACCGGACTTAGGCCCATGACGCCCGACGGCACTCCCGTACTCGGGCCGACGCGCTACAAGAGCCTGTGGCTGTCGTGTGGCCATGGCACGCTGGGCTGGACGATGGCAGCCGGTTCAGGCCGGCTCCTCGCCGACTGGATCAGCGGCGCGCCGCTGGCGATCGACACCGAGGGGCTCACGCTCGCGCGCTACGGAGCCTAGCGCACTGCGTCTCGGACTGACTGCCATACGGACTTCGGCTCCGGCTTCACAAGGCGAGAGCTTGCGGGTAAGCTTTTGGGAGGATCGGCATCCGGCCCGCGTCTGCGCCATCTGACAGGCCCAAGTCTTAGAAAAGGAGAGTACTTGTGATTCACCCTATCGTCAGGATGTACGCAACCGCGCAGCAGGCAACCGAGGCCCTGAACAAGTTGATGACCTGGGGTTTCAAGGAATCCGAGACGACGCTGATCACACCGAGCTCCTTCGCCTCGCCCGCCTCAACCGATGCGGTCGTCGCGGCCATCTCGGCTGGCCACGTCCTGACCTACTATGCCAAGATCCTGGCCAAGGGCGTCAGCAGCGGCCATTCCCTCGTCATCGTGCGAGCCCCGTTTGGTACTGGCGGCCATGCGGTCGAGATCCTCGAGCGCTACGCGCCGGTGGACTCCGGACTGCCGAAGGATAACGAACTTGGCCTCAGTTGGGACGATGCGGCTCCGTTCTCTTCGGCGCTGCATCTGCCGGCGCTTTCAAAAGCCGGCGCATCGCCTTTCTCGGAGTTCTGGAGCCTGCCCACCGGGAGCGGCAAGTCCTGGACGCTCTCGTCGCTGCTCGGCCTGCCGGAGCTGACGAGTTCAGGCGCGCCGACCACCTCGGGACTTGGCTTGCCCCTGCTCTCGCACAAGGCCGCGCCGTTCTCCTCGCTGTTCGGATTGCCGCTGCTTCGCTAGGCCCGACTCCGTAGCATCCCCAGTGTCCGAGCGGGCTGGTCCCGCTCGACTTCGGATCGCGGCATTGGTCACCCTACCTCGCCGTCTCGCAGTCTCGCCGTTTCACCGTTTCGCGGCCCGCGCCCACGCGAGTAGCCTGCGGCCTTCCACCATCGCTGCGCACTTCCCCTCGACCCCGTGACCGGTGCGCTGCCCGAGGCGCGCCGCGCCGCAGCGAGGCAGCCCTCGCTTCCTCCCTAAGCCCGGGGCAGTCCCCAACACTCGGTCCACCTCCGAGAGCGTTCTTGACTCGATAGCCAAACACCCCACGGACTCTTGATTGGCCGCTGCTGGCGGCCGCGCGTGCGGCGATTCTTGCTAATTTGTCATACTCGCCTGACAATCATTGTTGACATCTTTAACTGACACTTTTAAGATTGGATTGGGGGTCGAGGGGGCAACCTCTCAAGAAAACGATAGAGGCGTTCGCACGGCCTCGAGACACACAGAACAAGTTGAATCGTTCAAGAAGGCGGCCAGATGCCAGCCAGAAAAACGGACCAGCTGCGAATGGGATGGGGAAATCGCAGAAATCCCGGGGGGGATGCGGAGATGCGTCACGCGAGCGCGGCGATCTCAAAACAATTCAGTTTCCAGGCAGGCATTCGAGGTCGGCACAAGCCGCGCGTCGGCGCGCGTCGTTGCAGGTTCCTTTTTCGTCGTCTGCAAGGCGCAGCGATGATCAACCCCCGTGCGGGTCTCGCACGAAAATGGCTGCAGTTCTTTTAATTTTCACGGAGGAATCGGTATGGCAGACGATCCAAATAGAGTATGGCCGACAGGGCTGACCTTGCCTGAGGCGGAGGAGCTCCACAAGCACGTCATCGATGGATCGCGGATCTTCTTCGCGATCGCCTTAGTTGCGCACATCCTGGCGTACATCTACTCACCTTGGCTGCACTAACGGGGACTGAACATGAACCAAGCTAGGATTTGGCTGGTGGTCAAGCCCACGGTGGGTCTCCCGCTGTTCTTGGGTACGGTACTGGTGATTGCGCTGCTCGTTCACTTTGCGATCTTGACGCACACGACCTGGTTCGCCGGGTACTGGCAAGGTGGTACAAAAGCCAAGGCTGTCGCGACGGCTCCGGCGGCCCCGGTCACTACGGCTTCCGCGAGCCAGTAGGGGACCTTGGATAGTCGATGGACCATCAGAGGGACGGGATGCTGAAATCCCGTCCCTCGTTTTTGAGTGGCACTGCGGGACGCGATGAATAAGGTGAGCCAGAAATTGATGCGCACGTGGGTCGGATGGGGACCCCGTTTCCTGCCTTTCGCCGACGCGGCGACGGCTGACCTGCCCTTAAGCCGCCTATTGCGGCTGTCGCTGTTCCAGATCTCCGTGGGCATGGCGCTCGTCCTTCTGATCGGCACGCTCAATCGCGTGATGATCGTGGAACTCGATGTGCCGGCCTCGCTGGTCGGCATCATGATCTCGCTACCGCTCCTGTTCGCCCCGTTCCGGGCGCTGATCGGTTTTCGTTCGGACACGCATCGCTCCGAGTTGGGCTGGAAGCGCGTGCCCTTCGTCTGGAAAGGCACGCTTATCCAGTTCGGTGGCCTTGCGATCATGCCGTTTGCACTCCTTGTGCTTTCCGGCGGCGGCAACGCCAGCCAGGCGCCGCTTTGGGTCGGCCGCATTGGTGCCGGCGTGGCCTTCCTGCTGGTCGGCGCCGGTTTGCACACGATCCAGACCATCGGCCTCGCACTCGCGACCGATCTCGCACCGGTCGAGTCCCAACCCAAGGTGGTGGGACTCATGTACGTGATGCTGCTCCTCGGAATGATTGCAAGCGCGCTCATCTTCGGTGCTGCCCTGCAGAACTTCACACCGGCCCGCCTCGTGCAGGTGATCCAGGGTTGCGCTGTGGCGACCATGGGGCTCAATGTACTCGCGCTCTGGAAGCAGGAGGCGCGCGGCGCGCGGCGCCAGGGTGCTGCAGGCACTGGCACGACGCCGAGCTTCAGTGGCGCCTGGTCCCGCTTCAGTCAGGGCGACCGGGCCATCCGGCGCCTGGTCGCCGTTGGCCTCGGCACCATGGCCTTTAGCATGGAGGACGTGCTGCTCGAGCCCTATGGCGGCCAGATCCTGCACCTGACGGTGGGTGCGACCACCCAGCTGACGGCGACCCTCGCCGTGGGGGGCCTGCTCGGATTCGGCCTCGCCTCGCGCGTGCTCAGCCGCGGTGCCGACCCGTTTCGGATGGCGAGCGCCGGCGCGCTGGTCGGTATTCCCGCCTTCCTGTGTGTCATCAGCGCCGCGCCCTTCGCTTCGCCGCTCTTGTTCGCGCTGGGCACGCTCCTGATAGGCTTTGGTGCCGGGCTATTCGGCCATGGGACTCTCACGGCGACCATGAACCAGGCGCCCGCGGACCAGCGCGGGCTGGCGCTGGGCGCCTGGGGCGCCGTGCAGGCATCGGGAGCGGGGCTCGCTGTCGCCATAAGTGGAGTGATCCGCGACCTGATCAGCAACTCGGTCGGACCGGGGGCCACCGTGGCCGGCATCAGCGGGCCGGCTAGTGGATATACCGCGGTCTATGGCATCGAGGTGCTGCTGCTCATGTGCACCATCGTCGCGATGGCACCCCTCATCCGCCGGGTCGGCAAGCCGCTTCCAGCACCGTTCCAGGCCGGGGTTGTCGCAACGCCGGACGCGCTCGAGCATTCCTGATCCCCTCGCCGACCCAACCGACCCAACGACCCAACCCACCGAAGCTAAGTGAGAGCGCCATGGCACGTCTGGACATCCTCGCATATCCCGATCCACGCTTACGGATGAAAGCCCTTCCGGTGCGCGAGTTCGATGACGCGCTCGCGCGCTTGATCGACGATCTCTTCGAGACACTCTACGCGGCGCGCGGCATCGGACTGGCCGCCACCCAGGTGAATGTCCAGCTGCAGTTGATCGTCATCGACGTGTCCGAGGACCGCAGCAAGCCCGAAGTGTTCATCAATCCGCAGATCCTCGCGCGCGACCAGATCGGGCTCGTCGAAGAAAGCTGCCTGTCGGTCCCCGGAATCGTTGAGAATGTCGCACGGGCGACGGCATTGACGGTACGGGCAGTGGATCGCCGCGGTACGCCCTACATGCGTGACCTCGACGGGCTCCTCGCCGTCTGCCTGCAGCATGAAATCGATCATCTGGACGGCACCCTGTTCGTCGATCGCCTCCCGTTCTTTAAACGCCTGCGAACGCGCCGCCGTCTCGAGCGCGGTGGGCGAGCCTACCAGGCCGCCGCCTAGCACCCGGTCCGCGGTCTGACCCGCGCGCGGAAACCCGATCCTCGCGCATACGCCCAAGTGCCCGCGCTCTGCAGCGTTCGCGTCTGCGAGCTACGGTGGAAGCGAGCGCGCTGCACGGAAGCCTCGTGGCATCGAGTTGTCGCGCGGGACCTGGGCGAGAAGCGTGCCCGCACTGCGAACGCCGGGTGCGGTTCGTGCACGGCGCGAGACTCGCCTCCAAGGGATGCTGCGGGACGCGCCAGTCCGATCCGAAAACGCCCCGCTCGCGGGGCGCCGGAGCTTGATGGCGGAGCACCCTACGGATTCGATGGCGTCTGGGGTGTGCCCGCCGGCGGCAAGTGCGGCTGCAAGATGACGCGCACTCCATAAGGCGTGCCCACGCCCAAGACCTGGTTGTAGACCGGCCCCGTGAACTCGTGGCCGTTAAAGCCCGGCTGCTCATCATGAAAGTAGGCCAAGCTGGGGTTGGCTGCCTGGGCCGCGGCCTCCTCGTATAGCAGGAAGTTGACGTTGCCCAGCCGCACGCCGCCCAGTCCCTCCTCCGCCAGCGCCAGCAGGCCCGCAAACTCCGGAGCGGAGACACTCGTGCCGATGAGCGCATAGAAGCTCCCGCCGACCGCAGCCACAACGGAGCTGCGCGGTGTGCCGCAGGGCAGTTGCGCGATGCCTGCCGGACAGCCGCCTTCGTGGAGCGCGACATCAGGAACCGCGCGGGTGAACGCGTGCGTGGGCACGAGCGCCTGATAGGCAGGCCGCGCGAACACCCGGCTCTGACCTCCCCCCGAGCCCCAGTAGCCCCCCGAGACGTTAACGCCAAGACCGTAGGGATCATAGGGAACGTCCGGATCGCCGAAGGCGTTTTCAGTGACGTAGCGGGATTCGAGACTGGTGGTGCTCGCCGTTGTCACGAGATTCGTTCCCCCGACGGCGGTGACGCTCGGGCTTGACGCCGGATGGTCCACTCCCGGCACGAAATGCGCATGGGTCGAGGGTGGCTCGGCGAAATAATCAGGGCTTGGGACGTCGAGGCCGCCCTGGTCACCAGAACTCGCGACAAAGGTGATCCCCTGGGCGTTACCCTGCCTGAAGATCGACTCGTAGCTCTGGCTGAGCACGGAGGTGTAGTCCACGCCGCCGTTGTAGGAGGGCAGATAGACCGCCTCGGGACCGGCTAACGAGGAGCTCACGATGTCGGCCGCATTCGTCTGCACGATCTGGTTGTAGGCGGTCAGCAATGAGTTGTCCGTGAGGTCAGGAATGTTATAGAGCCTGATCGTCGCACCGGGTGCCATGCCCCCCGACTGCTGGATGTCGAGTGACACCTCCGCCGAGGCATCGCTCGTGGCGCTAAACGGAGCGCCGCCCAGGACCGGCACGCGCACGATGCAAGGCGGCGCAAGCCCCTCGTGGCCGAAGTAGCTCTGCATATCCGAATCGAGGTAGTCGCTCGCCATGACAATGGCAATCGTGCGTCCACGTCCCGTCAACGCCTGGTATGACGGAAAATCGTAGGCCTGCTTGATGTCGGTGAACCAGTAGGGGCCAGTCGATCCATAGCGGTTCGCGGGCGCGCTGATCGCACCGAGGTTCCTGAGCGTCGTATGGCGCGGCACGACCGCAGCAAAAGCGGCAACGCGCGCGTGCGCCTCAGCGAGTTCGGCAGGCAATACGAGCGGCCGGCTGGCCTGCAGGTGCGCGCGGCCCAGAGCCGTCTGCGCGAACACCAGGTCGGCACCGAAGGCCTGCTTGATCCCGTCCGCGCGGGCGGTGACGTGCAGCCCCTGGGCGTGTTCGTCGGTCACCGTAAGTCCACGCGCCTCGAGCGCCTCTCGGACGCGCTGCACCGTCTGGGTCGGGGCGCCAAAGCGCCTGCGGAACTCAGCGGGGGTGAGCCACTGGTGATACTGGCTGGAAGTGCGGTCCTGCTGGGCGGCGAGCAGCTGGTCGAGCTCGGCCTCGTGCTCAAGCGGCAGGAACACCTCGAACTCCACGACGAGTTCGGGGCTGGCCGGCGTCGCGGCGGGCTTGGCCGCGCCGATGGCAGGAACGGCCAGACAGGCGGCGGCTAGCGCTACGGCGCGCAGATGCATTACTCTGGGTTGGGTCCTCACGGAATGATCCTTGTCTTGGGGTTGAAATGGAACGGCGCACTGCCGCGGGAACCGGCAGGGCGCCGCTAACGATGGACGGCCGCCCGGGGGATTTGGGCAAGCTGATAGCCTTACGACCATTGTTATTTTATAAAAAAACACAACGCTTGAAAATATGCAAATATGAAAAACCGTGAAAACGGCGTCGAGGCCATCGCGCCCAGCGCCTGGTCGGTCCTCATGTCACCGATCCGCAACGAGGTCGCCGAGGCGCTGCGCATACTCGGCCCCTCATCGGTCGCCGAGATTGCCGAGATCATCGACCGGCCGGCCGACACCCTCTACCGGCACCTCGAGATCCTGCAGGAGGCCGGACTCGTACAGGCTGCGGGCTTTCGGAAGCTCGGCCGCAACGCCGAGCAGGTCTTCGAACTGACCGCCCGGGATTTCGTGGCCGACTTCTCCGGGGTGTCGCGCTCGCTGGAGAACCGGACGCTGCACCGTGCCATCTCGAACCTGCTGAAGGCGACCGATAGGACCGTACGCGACGCCGCAGCCGCCCAGGCGCTCTATGGCCCCCTGACGGCCACAGTGGCCACGGCTGCGGCAACCGTGGGATCGGTGGCCTCGGACCCAACGCGTGCAGGAGTTGCGCCGCCCGCCTTCGAGCGGCCCAACCTGTCTTTGACCTATGAACTGGGCTGGCTCACGCCAGCCGGACACCAGGAGGTTCGCGCACTGCTCGAGCGCATCAAAGAGATCATGGCCGTGGGCCGCGGCCAGCCTGGTAGTTGCCTCTACATGACACTCGCCGTGGTCAGCCCGGTGGTGCGCAAGCGGGGCGCCGGTGGACGCGACACCCCACCCGCTGCAGCGGGTGAAGCTGCGGCTCCCAAGGCCAAAAAGCCTCGTGCCAAGCCGACCAGAGACGAGGAGACCAGGGCCCCACGCTCGTCCTCCCGTAAATCCAGGGCAACCCGGATCCAGAAATCCTAGGGGGTGCCTCGGATCGCACCCGCGCCCAGCGGCCCGGGATTGCACCGCGACAAGCGTTTGCGCGCGCCGCGGCTGCCCGTCGCCAGCACTCGCGCGCTCGGCACCCCGGGCAGCTGCTCACACGGCTTGACCTCGGTGTGCTGAAGTACAGACAGGCACGCGGCGCGCAATCATGCTAAGTGGGTCGTCGCGATACACGCATCCGGAGGAGGTCGGATCCGAGGTCCGGTATCGATGCTCCGTGATCTGAGCCGGCCCGGCACGCGGGCCGCATCCCGGCAGGGTTCTGGTGCCCTGCATCGCGCGTCAAACCCCTCCCGCCCCCAGTCTGTGCGGTGGCGACTCCACCCCTCGGTCAAGGCATCTCCGTGCCCCGGTGGATCGAGCCCCGCTGTATTGCCAATGGTTGTGAGAGACGGACCCCGCCATTGGAGGGGCGGCCGGAGCATTCGGGATGTTTTAGCACCAGATGAACCGGATCCCGTACCGGATTCATGTTGCAATGCAACAAAGGTGCGCGTACCCTGAAGACCAGAGGGGCGCTCATGCTCGCGTACTCGCCTCGGTCAGGTCGCGCGTTCTTGCGCGGCGTGCCGGGCATCCTGGTCGCATTAGAAGGAGTCGTCTTGAAGATCAAACCGAAAACCCGCCCGACCGCATCGCACGCGGCGCACGCGGCGCAGGCACCTGCTGCGGCACCATCGCGGAGCTGGCGCGACGTGGCCAACCAGACCGGCGAAATGATGCGCGCTTCGGCGTCAGTCATCGGTCATCGCACGGGCCGGATGGCGCGCGCCGGTGTCCACCCGAGCCCGCTCGATCAGCGGGAATTCTCGCTCATGGGACAGGAGAAGCTCGACGCTGCAAGCGAGTCCCTGCTCGCCATGCAAGTTCATCTGGGTCAGACGAGCCTCGAACTCGGTCTGGATGCGCTGCGCCGCATCGCCGCCGGAATGGAGGATCTCTGGTCGCTCGCCGGCAGTACTTCGTTGGGCGAACTCCGATCCCGCCATGCCCGCCTCATGCACACACTCGGTCAGTCCTTCGTGTTCGATGGCGCACTGAACGACTGCGGGGCGGCTCTGGTCGCCGTGGGTCTCGAACCGATCCATGCGCGCGCACTCGCGAATGCCAAGCGCCTTGCCGCCCACGCCGACTGATCGGGTCCTCATAACCGCGGTCCGCAACCACAGCGCGTTAAATGTCAAAGTGTTGCAAGCGGCAAAAATCGATTCCCTCGGCGGGGCGCCCCCGCTAGCATCGCAACTCCCTTTTGCAAGTGAGGAGCGGTGTGATGTTGTGTCCGTACTGCGGTGTCGAAGCCAAGGTTTCGTCAGCGCGGTTCTGTTCAGCCTGCAGGACTGCGTTCTGGGACCTGACCTCTCCGGGTGAGTGTCCGCCGGTGCCGGCACAGGATGCCGTGGCGTTTCAGACACCCCGGTCACGGACACGCCTACGCAACAAGATCTTTCTCGGCGCCGAGTTGTGCTGCATCATCGGCCTGGCCGGCGCGCTCTACATCCCGGCCTTCCGGGCGGCGCCCATCACGAGCCAGGACTACCTCAACATCCATCTCGCATTTCTGGTGCTGTGCTCGCTGTTTGCCTGGTCGAATTCGAAATGGTCGGTGATCGTGAGCCTCGGCTGCGGATTTGCCGCCACCATCGCCCTGAACGTTGGTGAGAGCACCATCCGCTGGATCGATGGCTATCCCCAGTCCGTCATCACCGCACCGGATAGGCCCTCGGCGGCGAACACCGGCGCGCGCCCTGGTCTTGCTGAGAAGACCCCGGCAACACCCCCCGTCCCGACCCCACGCGTCGCCCGTCACAGCTGACCGGCAAGCTGACGCACTCACGGCAGGCGCGGCTGACCTCGCCCTGCGTGAAGCCTCCCACTGGCGGAATCCCTGCGGGTCCACGCTAGAATGGAGCCCCGCCGCCGATCGGCACCGAGCGCGGCTCCACCAGATAAGGGACAAGACATGGGTATCTTCAGCAGCATCCTCGCGAAGCTGGGCTTTAGCCACGACGCGAGCGCGAATCTTGCCGCGGGCAGCGCCCCGGCGGCCGGCACGGCCCCAGCCGCCGCGGCCCCCGGGGCCTCCGCCATTCCGGCGGCCGCTGCGGCACCGGCTGCGATCAGCGCAGTCGACGTGGTGGCCAAACTCGAGTCACTCGCGACGGCCAATCCAGAAAAGCTCAACTGGAAGGTGTCGATTGTCGACCTCCTCAAGCTGCTCGGCTTGGACAGCAGTTTCGCCACCCGAAAGGAACTCGCCACCGAACTCGGCTGTCCGGCCGACAAGATGGCCGATTCCGCGCAGATGAACATGTGGCTGCACAAGACGGTGCTCGAGAAACTGGCTGCCAACGGCGGCAATATCCCAGCCGATCTCTACGCCTGACGGGGTCCCTGGCGCACGGCGCACAGGGTGCGGATCGCCGGGTGCACGAGGGGCCCGGCAGAGCGCCCTTGCCATGAGGTCGGCGCGCCTGCGTCCACCGCTGGTCCATGCTCAAGACCCGCATTCCGCCGCCGCTCTACGCGCTTCTCGCGGCGTATACGATGTATTGGCTCGACCACCATCTACCCGGGCTGCGCCTCAACCTGGGCCCATGGGCGTGGCTCGGCTGGCTGCTGATCGCCGCGGGCATTGCTCTCGATGGCGTCGCGATCGCGGGCTTTGTGCGGGCGCGCACCACGGTCAATCCCCTGCGCCCAGAGACGGCCCGCCAGCTGGTTGTCACCGGCCCCTACCGGTTTTCACGCAACCCCATGTATCTCGGACTGCTGTTGTGCCTGGGTGGCTGGGCGGTTCTGCTGGGAAGTCTTTCCCCGCCCTTCGTCCTCATTGTCTTCGCACGCCTGATCGTGGTCCTGCAGATCCGTCCTGAGGAGGCTCTGCTCGAGAGCCGGTTTGGCCAGAGCTACCGCGATTACTGCAGCTCGGTGGGACGCTGGCTCGGTCGGACCTGAGCGGCGCCAGGCAGCGATGTCTCCTGCCAGGCGGCGCTCAGGACAGGCCCTTGCCCGGATTGACCAGAAACTTCTCCCCGGTCGCGCGCTTGGCGTAGCGGGCGATCAGGGTCGGATCGAGCACCTCGCCTAACGACAGCTCGCCAGAGTAGTGGCTCGCGAAGGTGGTGGTCAGCTCTCGGGCCACGCGTGCCTTCAGGGCCGCAACGGCCTCGGCGCCGAGCTTTTGCATGAAGGGAAACAGGAGCCAGCCCCCGATCGCCCAGGTCATGCCGAAATTGCGTACCAACTCGGTCGGGCCGGTGTCGAGTGAACCATAGATGTAGACCTGCTTGAGCACCGAAGACCCGTAGCGGCTGTATTCCTTCGCGCTGCGGTTGATGGCGGCCTCCATCGCGCCCAGGATCTGGCCTGCGAGTCTGCCGCCCCCGATTGCATCGAAGGCGATGGTGGCACCGGTGGCGGCAAGCGCCTCGGTCAGATCGGCAACGAAACTCTCCGTGCTCGTGTCGCAGACGTGGACGGCTCCTGTGTTGCGCAGCAGGACCGCCTGCTCGGGTTTGCGCACGATGTTCACGAGGGGGATCCCGTCTTTGATGCAGATGCGGTTGAGCATCTGGCCCAGGTTGGACGCAGCGGCGGTGTGCACCAGGGCACGATGGCCCTCGCGCCGCATGGTCTCGACCATCCCCAACGCGGTAAGCGGATTGACGAACGAGGAGGCTCCCTGCGCCGGAGTCGCGCCGGCAGGCAGCACCAGGCACTGCTCTACCGGGACGCAGCGATACTGGGAGTACATCGCCCCGCCCAGCACCGCGACCGTCTTTCCCAGAAGCGCCTGGGCCGCAGGGGCCCCACCGGCGGCAACCACGACGCCGGCTCCCTCGTTACCGACCGGAAGCGAAGCATCGAGGCGCCCGGCCACCGCCCGTAAGCCCGCCTCGGAGACCTGCGCAGTGATGAGCGGTGCCGTGGCCGTGCCAGTCCTGCGGATCGTGTTCAGGTCGGCCGGACCAAAAAGCAGCCCGAGGTCGGAGGGATTGATAGGGGCCGCCTCGATGCGTACGATCACTTCGGAAGAGCCGGGCTCTGGCGTGGCAACAGGCAGGAGAGAGACCTCCAGTTCCCCATTGGATTTGACGAGCGAGCGCAACTGCAGGCCCTCGCGGTGACTGGCAGACGTCATGGCATTCTCCTTGATCAATGGCCCGCCAGCCGCGCGAAGTGGCGCTGGCGGGGTCAGGTGTTGCAGCGGCCCGTCGGCAGCGCTCGTGACGCTTGTGCCGCCGATCCGAGGCTCGGCTTGCCTCACCCCGCGAGCAGGCTCTCGGCGCGCATGGCGGCGTTCTTGCCCAGCGGCCCCCCATACTACCTTTTTGAGTCCCCCGGTGCGCCCACCCGTCCTCCAGAGTGAAAGCCTGCGGCGACTCGAAGGCCACGCGAAGGCCAATCGAAGGCCAGCTGGTCGGATATTCACAATCCCGGCATGGCGTGCGGCAACGAACCCAAACGAGCTTAGCTGGCGCCGCGGGCCGCGGCGGGTGGACTACTCAGCATATGAAACCGACCGGCCGATGAGCCCGGCGTGCTTGAGCAACGGGTTGCCAGACGCAATCTGAGCAAGGATCAGGATAATCAAGAGCCCCTCTGCACGGACCCGGCGGGTCCGAGTAGCCGAGCAGCGCCAAATGCTCCCACGGCGCGGCGCCGCATGGCTTTAGCAAAGCACTGCGGATCGCGCCGCGCAGTCGCAGCCGCGCCGACGGCGTGTCACAATTGGCCCGGAGCAGCCGCATGGGCGCACCGCATCCCTTATCGAGAACTCGCAACAATCGATGGCCCGCTACTACCGGATCGATAGCACCAAGCTGGGACTGGGCGCGCTGTGGACGATTCACCCACGCAAGTGGGTGTTTCTCATATCGGTCGTGCGCCGCATGCTGGGCATACCGCTCAACCTGCTGCCTCTCGTGCGGATCGAGGGTCTCGAGAAGCTTGCCGCAAGCGAACTTCCCCCGGCCTCACAGGAAGACTTCGAGGTCGCCACCGCCAAGGCCCTGGGTTGCGGATTGTCACTGGGGTACTACTATCGCTACCTTCCAGACAATCCGCTGAACACGGCAACCGTCCAGCGTGCCGCGGTCTACGTCGGCCCGGACCCCCGCTTTTTTGGGCACCACGCGTGGGTGCGCGTGGAGCGGCACGGCGCCGTGCGCGTGCGCACGGCCTTCGATTGCCGAAGCTATCTTGCCGACGGCACGATTCTCGTCACCAGCAACAACCGCTCGGCGCTGCCCCGCCCCAAGGCTCTGCGAGTCCACCGCATGCGCGAGGCCGAGCCTGCCGAAGTCATCCAGACTCACTTGAAACGGCTCGCCGCAACGCCCATGCAGCTGATCCTGCCCATCCCACCGGAAGGACTGGAAGCGCGCATCCTCGACCAGGCTCAGGAGATGTTCGACTACCTGCAGGGCTTGAATCTGCTGGTGCCAATGGAGGATGAGCCCGCGACCCTCGAGCGTGCTTAGCAGCTGCGTCGCCCGGTTCTATCCATGCTTCAGGCACACGGCCCGCTCGGGGGCGGCGGGATGGTCGTTTTGCGTGGCGAGCGCCGACAGCGCGGCGGCAAAACTCGCGATGCTCGCAGTGCGGACCGGCACGAACGCCACCCCCTGCCTGGCACACAAGCGCTTGAGGTTGGTTGCGGAATCATGGTCGATGCAGTCGATCGGAATGACGACCAGGTCTGCGGTTGCCGCGGCACTGGACAGGAGCCCCTTACGATCCTCGAGGCCACCGTCGTGATGGCGGAACTCGCCCCCGCTACGTACGACGAGATCACGAATGGCAGCACTCGTGCTCGGCCGACCGCCCACGTACAGGATGCACCTCCCGCGTATCGCCCGCTCGAGAGCCCCTGACTGCGCAGGCTCGCCGCCAGCCAGGGTGCGCAGCTGACCCTCGGCAGCGGCGAGTTCCTCGCCCAGCGCCTTGATGATGGTGCGCGCCTTGGCGAGTTCGTCGCGCAGATCACTGGCCTCGCTCGCGGCCCTCTCGAGCGCCCGCTCAGCGCGCTCGCGCCGGGCGCTATGCAGGGCCATCGGGTCCGCCTTCCCAGCACCGCTCGCCGCCGACCCCGCGGCGACCAGGGCTTGCCTGTCGCTGCGGGCAAGCTCTGCCTGAGCCTGCGTGAGCTCGGCGCGCAGGCCTTCGATCACCTGATCGCGCTCAGCCACGAGCTCCACGCTGCGTGTCTGCTGGCGCCTNNAGCGCCGATGCGATGCGAGAGCATATGGACATCCCCAAATGCCTTCTGCCTGATCGCGCCATTCGCATGGCGGTGCGAGAGGACCGCCCAGTAGGCACCTGGCACCTCGCCCAAGGCGAGCGCCGCCTCCCAGAGACTGAGCACGGCAGCGCCGTCCCTGGCCTCGGCGAAGCGGGCCAGGGTGCCCGCATGCACGTCATCGAGCGCCTTGTGCAGCGCCCGGGCGGGCGGGCCGCCCTGTCCGGCAAGGCGCACTGCCTCGTGATGGAGTTCGAGGTCGCTCGCAGCCACGCAATCGATGAGGCCCGCCAGAATGCGGCGCAACTCAGTGGTCGACAGGCAGGTGCCGATCACCGAGCAATGTAAGTGACTATCGAGCTCGCCAAGGCGCGCGCGCGTCGGCCCCCTCGTCGGGGGGGCGGCTGCAGCATCTGCCGGGACTGCCTGAAGGTCGCGGGAGTCGCCCGGGCCTGCGAAGCCACCCGCGAGGCGCACCCGGTAGGAGCCCAAGTCCGCCCCCACCGCGGCTCGGCCGGCGGCATTGGCAAGCTTGAAGGGAGGCTTTTGCATCATCGATCCCGCTTCGATACCCGCGACCTGCGTTGCACGACTCAAGGGTGCGCAGCATCCCCCCGGGTCGCGGAAAACCGTGAAAATCATTATCTGCCCAATGCCGCAGTGCGTAATATACGATGAAATACAGCGACTGCGCAATGCGCACCCCTCGGGTGCGCCGCGAACGACCGCACACGACAGCGCCTAGCGGGCTTCGGCGGCGCACAGCGCCGCCCGCATGTCGCTATACATATTCAAATATAACGACCCACGTGTGCAATAGGGAGCCCCGCAGGGGGCCAGCGACGGGGCAAGAGTCGGTGGCGGCTTGCCGCCGATGTGGGTCAGGCCAGGTGCGGCTGCAGCATGGAGACTTGTTGGCGAAGTGGCGACGCGAGGCCCAGCCCGCGCCGCTACTCGTAGAATTCCGGTGCGTGGCGCTGGCTATCGCTTTGGGGCTTGTCGTGATTGATCCACAGCTGGCCATGATGGCGCTCGAGGCTACGGGCAATCTTCTCCATCGAAACCAGGGTCTCGGCCTCGTCGACATTGATCGAGGGCACGCGGCGGCTCGTCCAGTTGTCAAGAAAGTGTGCGGCATCGCCGGATAGAACGATTGCGCCCGCCACATGCAACTGGACCAGAAGCGACTGGTGTCCGGGGGTATGGCCAGGTGTTGAGAGGATTACCACGCTGCCATCGCCAAACACATCGAAGTCCCCGTCAAGCTGCATCGCCGGATGCTCCGGCAGAAAGCGCGGCTTGCCGTCAGGCTGAGGCCAGGAGTATTCCGCGCTTTGCACCAAGAGGGTCGCGTCCGGGAATAGTTCGACATTGCCGATATGGTCGGGATGGGAATGCGAAATGGCAACATAGCGGATGTCGGAGGGCCTCAGTCCGATGTGCCCGAGGCTGTCTTTCAGCTTTTCCTTCCTCTTCCATACGATGCCGGCGGCCTCGTTCTTGATGCCCTCGGGACGCTCGGCGACGGCATCGGCAATCCCGGTGTCCCACAGCAGCCAGTCGCCGTCATGGCGAATCAGATAACAGTTGTCCGAGATATCGAGGGGCTTGCCGACATTGATGCCCGGAGACCAGCGCGACTGGTCGCTCGCGTGGCCCTCGCCGCACTGGATGACGTACAGACGGTCGGCAAAATGAGGGGCCCCGGTAGCGGGCAAGCTGACCAGAAAGGGAACCAATGCCACCAGCCATCGCGACACGCTCATCAGTGCTCTCCAGGAAGGGTCCGAGCGGGGGCGCCCGGTGGACCCTCAGTCCATAGCACTATCATCCCAGAAACCGGATGGCTCGGCACGAAGGATATGGCGCGCATGTTGTGAGCCGGTCAATGGTGAGCGCGTCTTGCGTGAACCTGAGAGGGTGGGTCCAGACCACCGAGAGCCGCGGCGAGACGGAAACCGAGACCGAGACCGAGACCGGGAGCATGATCGCCTCGCGATTGACGTTTCGCCATAAGACGAAATATACTGGGATCAGAAGGCAGAGAGCGAGCCGGTCACCAGGTCACAACGTCGTTCGCGACTGCAACCCGGCGGAGCACGGCTATGGCGCGGGCAGCAGAGTCCCTTGTTCCCAATAGCGTCGGGCACTTCGATGTCGCAGGACCCGATCTGAAGACCCTGGGCGCTTTCTATACGTCCGTCTTCGACTGGGATGTCGAGGCACGCGGGCCCGGTTCTGCGTTGTTGCAGACGCCCACCGGGACCGTCGGCGGTGCGCTGGTCGAGAGCGACGCGGCGGCCCTGACGCTGGGAATTGTGGTGCCGGACCTGCTCCTGGCCATCGAGAAGGCGTTGCAGGCGGGCGGCACCCTCGTCATGCCAGCCACCGGCAACGGTTGGGTGAGGAAAGCCCAGGTGTGCGATCCGGCGGGAAACATGCTGACCCTCATCGCCGGGGGATGAGTCCCCTGCCTGGCGATCTGGACGAATTGATGCGGGCGCTGGCCCACCCGGACCGGCGCCAATTCATCGTCGCCTGCCTGGATGAGCCGCAGGCGGCGGGTGACCTCGCGCGCCTGTCGAGGCTTAGCCTCGCAAGCGTCTCCGAACACCTGAAGGTACTGAGAAAGGTCGGCCTGTTGAAACTCACCAAGGAGGGACGCTTCTGGTATTACCGCACCGACAGCGACATACTGCGTGCAATCGAGCGAGCCATCGGCGCCCTCGCACGGGGGACTCATGGGTCGTGAGGTGCAGTGCATGTGCCGATGGGCCGACCAGTCAGGCCAAGTGAAGGCGCTGCTCGAGTCAGAAGAAATCATCCTGCGCGGCACATTCAAGCAGCGCGTACCTCTGGCCGCGGTGACCGGGATCGAGGCCGGGGAGGCAGGCCTGCGTTTTGTGTTCGGACCCGAGCGCATCGTTCTTGAAATGGGTTTGATCGAAGCGGGGCGCTGGCTGACGAAGATCCAGACGCCCCCGCCGTCGCTGCGGCAAAAGCTCGGACTCGAGGGGATCAGCAACGCACTCGTGGTCGGTGCGGTGGGCGAACCCGTGCTGCAGGACGCGCTCGAGGGGTTCACGACATCGGCTCAAGCAGATGCCTGCATGGTCATCGGCATGGTCGAAAATGAAGACGAGCTGGCGCAGGCCATGCGCGCGCATCAAGCCCTCGATCCACGCGCGCCGATCTGGATCGTGGCTGTCAAAGGCAAGGCCTCACCTTTCGGTGAGACGCGTGTGCGCGAGGCCATGCGAGCCCGGGGGTTCTTCGACACAAAGGTCGCCTCCGTCTCGGGCACATTGACCGCTGACCGCTATCTGAGGAAGAAGTAGCGCAGCCGCGACCTCTCAGAGCGCAGTCCACGAACCGGGGCTGACCGGCTCGACACGACGTGCTTTGCGATCGCCCGGTCCGGAATGCGCGGCGCAACGGACCGCAGGGGGCCGTAGAGGACTTACTGGGCCAGCGCCTCGACAGCGGCGGGAGTGGCAGCATCCGCGCTCGAATGCGCCGCCTCGGCCGGATAGCCTTGTGCACTCGGACCGAAGGCGAGATAGGCCGAGACCCGCTCGCCCCAGCGCGCTTCGGGATAGTAGTCCCACACCGAGTGGTGCTGCACCGCCCAGTTGTCCCAGAACATGAGCGTGCCGGGCTGCCAATGGATACGCACCTGGAAGGAGAGGCTCTTCTCGACATGCCGATAGAGCTGCTCGAGGACGGCGGCACTCTCGGCGCGGCTTAACTGCACGATGTGCGAGGTGAACGCCGGGTTCACATAGAGGAACTTGCGACCCGTGTGCGGATGGCGCGCGACCACGGGATGCTCGCTCGCCGGAAAGGTCTTGCCCGGTTCGGGCTTGGAGCCATAACCGGCCGTCCAGGCCAGCGAGCCGTCGTGGATCGCCGTCAGTCCATCGAGGAAATTCCGATAGGGCTCGGAGAGCGCGTCATAGGCGAGATGCATGTTGACGAAGGCAGTGTCGCCCCCGCCGTGTTCGGGCAGGCGGGTCACATGCAGGAACGAGCCCCAGATCGGAATCGCGTCGCAGGACACGTCAGCATGCCAGGCATCCCCAGCGGTGTAGCGCGAATTGGCATCGGTGCGCCAGGCGAGGACCTCCGGATCATCGGTGCCTCCGGCGACCGTACGGCTTTTCGCGAGGACGTGCCGGTGCAGGGTTCCGAAGCGGCGGGCAAAGCGCTTCTGGTCCGCGCTCGAGATCTTCTGGTCCCGGATCGCGAGTACGAGATTCTCGCGACTCGCGCGGCGGATCTCCTCGAACTGCTCGGCCGACACGTCTCCGGCAAGATCGACGCCGCGGATCTCGGCGCCGATCGTTGGCGCAAGCCGCGTGACTTCGATGGTCCGGTAGGGCGCGCGCGGCTGGGCGTGCCAAGCCTCAATCGCATTCTTGTCGTGGAAATCCTGGTAGAAGCTCATGATTTGACTCCGCTATCGGCCCTCGGGCCAGATCTTGTTGTAGTGACTGTTGTAGTGACGCTCATCGGGCGTCGCACCCGCACTTGAGAACCCCAGCGCCCAAGCCCCGCCTGCGATCGCCAGCAACGGCTTTGATCGCACCGCCCGGCATCACCCAGATAATATAAGTCCGAATCCCCAACGCGTGTGTGTCACACATCCTCAGAACGTCGTGTGGGGGCTGATTGGCGAGGCGATTTCGCATAAGCATATAGCCCGATCGAGGAAGCCCCGCGCCCAGGCAGAGCGACCCGCGACGCAGCATCGGTAGGAGCGTGGGCGCTGCCGCACGGTGGCAAGGTACGCCGTCTGCGGCCATACTCACCCCGACGATCGCCCAAACGCTCGCCCCAATGATCCACCCAACGATCCACCCGACGATCGCCCAAAGGATCGCCCAAAGGATCGCTCCCCGGGCGCATCTCCATAGCGGGCGGAGAAGCCGGCGCACAGTCCGACCCGAGGTGCCACGAAGGCCTGATCTTGCATGTATCTTGGACGGTCTTTTTGGCGCGCAATGATGTCGGCCGTGGCGGTGCGCCCCTCCTTCAGGCGGATTTCGTGGAAGAATGTAACGGGTTCGAGCGCGTTGCGCCGGGATTGATGCTTCGCCCTCGAATTGCGCCCTGCCGCTTGCGCCTGTGGCGCGCCATGACCTGTCCGAAAGACGCCCCCGACCAAGACGACCCCAACCCGCCCAAGTCCCTCGCCCATGCCAAGCCCCCAGCCGCACGTCCTGGACCCGCTTCTCGAGACTCTTCCCCTGCGCTATCCGGGACCTGGCGGTGCGCTTGCGGTGCTGAAGGACGGCAGCCTGCTCGCAGCCCGGTGCTGGGGATTTGCCGATGCGGAAAAGCGTGTTCCCTTCACGCGCGAGACCCTGTTTCTCATCTGCTCGATCACGAAGCAGTTCACCTGCGCTCTGCTGCTCGATCAGTTTCCCGACCCGACAGTTCTCCAGCCTGACCTGCAAGCCACCGTTGCGCACTGCCCGGCACCGCTGCCTGGCATCCTCGATCTATGCCACAACCAATCTGGCTTCCGCGACTACTGGGCCCTGGCCATGCTGTGCGGAGCCGACGTCGAGAGTCCCTTTGGGCCGAAAGACGCAAGGCGTCTCATCGGCGCGACCCGTTCGCTGCAGTTCAGTCCGGGAACTCGCTACTCCTACGCCAACCAGAATTTTCGTGTGCTCGCCGACCTCATCGCGGCGCGCCGCGGCGAGCCCTTCGAGCGCCTGTTGCGCGAGCGGATCTTCGATCCCGTTGGCATGCCCCACGCGCGGCTCAATCCCGATACGTCGTCGGTGCCAGGCGGCACGATAGGCTATGAGGGATCGCAGGCCACAGGATTCAGGCCGGCGGTGAACCGTATCCACTGGACCGGGGACGCCGGGATCGCGGCGAGCCTTGAGGACCTCATCGCCTGGGAGCGCCACATTGATGCGACGCGCGATGCGGCCGATGGCCTCTACCGGCGGCTTTCTGCACCCACGCGCTACCGGGATGGCGCGCCCGCCTTCTATGGCTTCGGGCTCGGCCATATGAGTGTGGGCCGCCATGCCGCGACCGGCCACGGCGGTGGATTGCGCGGCTGGCGCAGCTTCCGTCTCTACGCTCCGGCCGAGCGCGTGTCGATCGTGGTGCTCTTTAACCACATGGCCGATCCCCGCGCAGCTGCTCTCGAGATCTTCTCAGCGCTGGTCGACGAGCCGGCGCCTGCAGTCGCGCCAGCGCCCGTGCCCCAAGCCCTGACCGGGCGCTTTCTCGATTCCGAGACGGGTCTTGCAGTCCGCGTCGAAGCGGCCACCGAAGGTCAGGCCCGGCTTTACTTTGGAGCCAACCCGGAACCGCTCGGGGTGAGCGGAGCGGGCGAGCTGAAGGGAGCCCAGACCCGCATCCACCGCGTGGGCAGCGCAGTGCGCATGGAGCGCGTCCGGGAGAATCTCCATTCCGCGCTCAAGCCCTGCACCGGTGCGGCGAGCCCGGACATTGAGGGCCGGTTCCATTGCGCTGAGCTCGACGCGACACTCACCGTGACGCTGGCGGGGGGCGTGCCTTATGGCGCCTTCTCGGGATTTCTCGGCGAAGGATCGATGCAGGCCCTCGTGCCTTTCGGGGAGGACGTGTGGCTGCTCCCCTGCGCGCGCGCCCTCGACTACGACGCTCCAGGCGACTGGACGCTACGCGTCTTGCGCAACCCGGGCGGGAGTATCGGCCACCTTCAGGTCGGATGCTGGCTGGCCCGCGGCCTTGAATTTCGCCGCCTGTCGTAGTCCGCCAAAGCGTGGCCGGCCAGGCGAAAAAAAACTCTGCAGGAAACGCTCAACTTCGCCCAACGCTTGCCGATGTAAAAGGGCAACGAACGCCCGGGCCAGTGTCTGGCCGGGCTGGCCCCTTGGTACCAGTGAAACGGAGTAACGATGATTTCCTTTAAGAATTGGCGCATTGCCAAGAAGCAGGCCGCCTTGATGGCGCTGGTGTTCCTGGCTTTCGTCGGCATGGAGGTGGGCTTTCTCGCCTCGAAATACGATCAGCTGCTGACAGCCCGCAAGCAGACCCTGAAAATCGAAGTCGAGATGGCCATCGGGGTCCTCGAGACGTTCCACCAGATGCAGGTTGAGGGCAAGCTCAGCGAGGCCGAGGCCCGCAAGGCGGGGCTTGACGCCATCAAGCGCCTGCGCTTTGGCGACAAGGGCTATTTCAGCGTGTTCGACGCGGCCACCCGCGTGATGGTCATGCATCCGTTTCGCGACGACCTGGTGGGTGTGCCCTGGGACAAGCTCGACGCGCTGAACCAGAGCAACACCGCGCGGCTCCTGCAGCCGGCCCAGGACAGCCCGGAAGGCGGTTATGTGCGCTTTGAGTTCCAGAAACCCGGTGAAGGTCCGGCGGCACCCGCCTACCCCAAGCTGTCCTTCGCCCGCACCTATCCGACGTGGAACTACATCCTCACTACGGGTCTTTATCTTGACGATCTGCATGCTCTCATCTATCACGATGCCCTGACCTCGGGCGGCATCGCGCTCGCGGTCATGCTGGCTCTGGGTGTGCTGTGCTATCTCATCAACCGCTCCATCACCGCGCCGATCGCGCTTGCCGTGGCGCGCGCCCGGGAACTTTCCGAAGGCCGGTTCGCCGCGCATGCCGACCCTGCGGGCGAAGGTGAGGCGGCAGAACTGCTGCGTTCCATGAAGACGGTGCAGACGACACTCGCCGCATTCACCGCGGCCCAGGCCGAGATGACCGAGCAACACACACGCGGCCTCATCAGTTTCCGGATCGATCCGAGCCGCTTCCAGGGCTCGTATGCCGACATGGCCGCGGGGGTGAACAATCTGGTCGGCTCGCACATCACCGATAACGCACGCGTCGTCGAGGTCGTGTCCGCCTATGCCCAAGGAGACTTTCGCGCGAGCATGGACCGCCTGCCGGGCGAGAAGGCACGGATCAGCGATGCGATCGATGGCATCAAGGCCTCATTCTCGGCGATGTCCGACCAGGTCAACACGCTCGTGGAATCGGCCGCCTCGGGCAACTTCTCGGTGCGTGGTGACGCCACGCGTTTCGAGCATGACTTCAAAAAGATGGTGCTGGGCCTGAATCGCCTCATGGAGACGAGCGACGTCGGGCTCAATGAGGTCGCGCGCGTGCTCGCGGCGATCGCACAGGGCGACCTGACCGACACCATCACGGGTCACTATGAAGGCACGTTCGGCCGCCTGAAGGAAGACACCAACGCAACCGTGGCGAGCCTGCGGGCGATCGTCGAGGACATCATGCGGGCGAGCGAATCGATCAACACCGCCTCGCAGGAGATCGCCACCGGCAACATGGACCTCTCTGGCCGTACCGAGAGCCAGGCGGCGAGCCTCGAGGAGACCTCTTCGAGCATGGAAGAGCTGACCTCGACCGTCAAGGCGACCTCCGAGAATGCCCGGGCAGCCAATGACCTGGCCCGGGATGCAGCTGAGGCGGCACAAAAGAGCAGCGGCGCCGTCGCCGCGGTGGTGGAAACCATGGAGGGGATTTCCGAGAGTTCCAAGAAAATCTCGGAGATCATCGGCGTCATCGACGGCATTGCGTTCCAGACCAACATCCTCGCCTTGAATGCAGCAGTGGAAGCCGCCCGTGCCGGAGAGCAGGGTCGGGGTTTTGCCGTGGTCGCCTCGGAGGTGCGNNGCCAAGGAGATCAAGGCCTTGATTTCCGGCTCGGCACAGCGCGTCGAAGCCGGCTCGCGGCAGGTGCACGCCGCGGGTACCAGCATGGGGGAACTGAAGGCATCGGTAGAGCGGGTGCGGGCCATCATGACTGAGATCAGCGCGGCGGCGCTCGAGCAGGCCGCGGGCATCGAACAGGTGACGTCGGCG
>PLEY01000003.1:4737-5959 GCA_003136595.1 Burkholderiales bacterium | reverse complement strand
CGCCCTGTGGCTCGCGGCGGACAACCTCAACGCGCTCTTCTGGGGCCTGCACGACTGGGCGCACTTCCACAACCATGGCTCGTTCGAGCCGCACCAGCGCAGCTGGACCGAGCTGCAGTGCGACGCGAGCGCGCTGGCCTGGCTATGGATCAACCGCGCCTGCATCCCGCTCGCCGACGAGGCCTGGCTGCGCCTGCGAGCCGATGTGTTGGCCCTGACGCGGAAGCGCTTCGAGGACGAGGGCGCCGTGAGCCCCGCAGCGGAGGCCCAGCTGGGCGCGGTCGCGCTTCAGACGTGGCCCGACTGCGAGCCAACGGCGCGATCGTAGAGCCACGCCGGCAGCAGGCGCGCGAAGCGCGTCGCAAGCACGAGGGGCCAGGGGAACGCCAGCACCGCCGGTGCTCGCTCGAGGCGGCGGACGATGTGGCGCGCGGCCGTGTCCACGGGAACCATGAACGGGGTGGGGTGCTTCGCGTGCTCGTTGATCGGCGTCGCCACGAACCCCGGCTGCACGTCGGTCACGCGGATGAAGGCCCGGGCGAGGTCGATGCGCAGCGACTCGAGGAACGTGCTGAGGGCGGCCTTGCTGGCGCTGTACGCGGCCGAGGTGGGCAGCCCGCGAATGCCCGCGAGGCTCGAAACCCCCACGAGGTGCCCGCGCTGCTGCGCGACGAAGACTGGGATCGCCGCGACGAGCGTGGCCATGGCGCCGCGGACGTTGAGGTCGATGACGGGCCCGACGTCCTGCCAGGTCAAGCGCGTCGCGAGCCGGGTGTCGCTTCGCCCCGCGTTCGCGATCACCATGTCGAGGCTGCCGAGCTCGCGATCGGCGCGCTTGACCGCCTCGGCCGCCGCCTCCGACGTCGGTGAGGTCGACTGCGATGCAGACGGCCTGGCCGCCAAGCTCGCGGACCCGAGCGCCGACCGCCTCGAGCTCACCCGCGCGGCGCGCAGCGAGGGCGAGGCGTGCTCCTCCCCGGGCATACTCGAGGGCGAGGGCCCGCCCGATGCCGCTCGAGGCGCCCGTGATGAGCAGGGTGGAAGGACGCATGAGGTGGCGCGGAGCCTACAGTGTGTCTATGTTTGGTCGGTCACTTCGGATAGCAATCACCTCACACCTCACCAAGGGGGCGACCGGCTTCGACGGGAACGACGAACTCATTAGCTGCGTACCGTGGCCCGCTGACCCACGTAAAAATCCGCGGAACCCATGATTGCGAAC
>PLEY01000003.1:0-4674 GCA_003136595.1 Burkholderiales bacterium | reverse complement strand
AAGGCGATTCCCTGCGCCTCCACTCTGTTCGCAGGATGCTGGGCATCCTGCTCCCAGCGCTCGGTCATCGGCTTCTCCTGCACTGCGCGAGGCTCCGTGCAGGAGAAGGCGATTCCCTGCGCCTCCACCATTCTCCGGCTTGTTTTTGGCTGCACTGTCACTTCTGGACCGACTGTTCACACGCCCGTTCACACGGGCGTGGGCTACTTGTGTCACCGCCGGTCTCCGAGGGTCCCACTTTCGCCGCGATCGCCGGGGACCAGGGACCCACCCCGGCAGCGGCTCTCGGGGCCCGGGGGTGCCGCGGGTGGCGGGCCGGCATTGTGGCCACGTCGTGATCGTGCCGGGAGGTGCGGCACGGCTTCCCGGGTGACGTCGTCCGAGAAGTCGGCCCTCGGTCGGAAGACGGGGTAGGGCTCGTCGCAGCGGACGTCTTAAAGGCGGAAGGCCCGGGTGGCACCCCGAGCCCTCCTGGTGACGCGGACGTGCGTCCTGTGTCTCGCACACAGGCTTCGCCGCAGCCAAGTTCTTCGCGTCGTTCGCACCACCAAGGGGTGCGTATGTGCACGAGCACGCGGCGGGCAGAGAGGTTCGATGCGGGTGGTGTCCGCGCGCCTTCGTCGTCTGTTGTCAGTGTGACCCGACCTGGTGGCGGCGGTATTGCGGCCAAGACTGCTCCAAGCAGGCCGCCCGACACGCACGGGGCCTGCGCGACGCGCACTACCAGGCCAGCGACCAGTGGCGCGAGGACCATCGGGACGTCATGCGCGCTCGGCGCAGCCGAGAAACCAAGGATGTGATCGTCGCACTTTGCGCGCCCTGGCCGCAGGAGGCGATGGTGCACTCCACCGCTGACGCGGCGCCGGACGACGGCGTTGGCGACCGGCGCGGTGAGGAGCACGCCCATGGATCGCGAGGTGGTGGTGACGATGGTGCCGAAGCGCAGCGAGACGCGGCTGCTGGTGACGGTCGGACGCGACGAGGTACTCAGAGCGAGGCTCGGTCCGGCCGAGCAAATGCATCGACGGGCGGCCCCGATGCTGCTGGAGGCGATCGCGCTCTGGTACCAGCAGAGGGTCCACGCTGTGATCTCTGTGGGCGCCGATGCCGCCTCGTCGGACCTGGGCTTGGCCGATGGCCTCGGCTACGGGACCGATACGGTCCACTACGAGGTCGCGTGGGTGGACCCTCGCGCCCCCCGTGGCCGTCGCGTGCGCGGTCTGGGCGACTTCCGTGATGTGCGCCGGCACCTGCGCCTGGTGTGGTCACGGTGAAGCCCCCCAAGGCCTCCGACCACGTCGCTGAGGTGCTGCGCCTCGGCCTCATCGAGGGCATCTCGGTGCGACAGATCGCCAAGCGCTTATCGATGGCGCGCAAGACGGTGCGCAAGATCCTCGGCCGGCACACCGCCCCGCCGACCAAGCCGGCGGCGGCTCGCGGCTCGCTGCTGGACCCGTACGAGACGCAGTTGCGGGCCATCCTCGACGATGTACCGGACATTCTGGCGCCCGCCGTGCTGGAGCGACTGCGCCCGCTGGGCTACACCGGCGGCGTTACGATCCTGCGCGCCAGGCTTCGTCAGCTTCGCGGCGATCGCAAGTCGCCCGAGGCGTTCCTGACTCTGCACTTCGCCCCCGGCGAAGCCATGCAGGTCGACTGGGCCGACTTCGGCTTCGCGCTGCCCGGTGTCCCGCGACGGGTAAGCGCGTTCGTGGCCGTGCTCTGCCACTCGCGCCAGATGTACATCGAGTTCACGTTGAGCCAGAGCCTGGGCTCGCTGCTGCGATGCATGGAGCGCAGCCTCGTCTTCTTCGGCGGCACCACGGCCATCGACATCTTCGACAACATGAAGACCGTCGTCCTGTCGCACACCGCCCTCGCGACGAAGTTCAATCCGAAGTTCCTCGAGTACGCCCGAGCCCGTGGCTTCGCCGTCCGCGCCTGCAACGTCCGCAAGGGCAACGAGAAGGGACGCGTCGAGAGACCGATCGGCTTCGTGCGCACCCGCTTCTGGTCCGGCCGTCGCTTCCGCGACCTGTTCGACCTCAACGCCCAAGCCACCGCGTGGCGCGACGACTTCGCCAACGGCCGCGTGCACGAAGTCACCGGCAAGGTCCCCTCGCTCGTCTTCGCCCACGAGGAGAAGCGGTTGCTCAAGCCAGTGCCCGCCACCCCGTTCAACACCGACGACGTCGAAACCACCGGCGTCACCAAGATGTTCCGCGTCGCGTTCGACCGCAACCGCTACTCGGTCCCCTGGCGCCTCGCCTCCCAGCAGGTGACCGTGCGCGCCAGCGACGACACCGTGGCCCTGTACCTGGCCAACAAGCAGGTCGCCGACCATCCCCGCTGCTGGGGGATCGGACAGGACATCGAGCATCCCTCCCACAAGCTCAAGCTGCTCGATCACAAGCCGCGCGCCGCCGCCGGCGCGTTGCCCGCCGCGCTCGCGCCCCTGGGCGAGACGGGCCGACGCTACTTCAAGCTCCTGGCCGCCGGCTCCAGATCCATCCGCCGCGAGACGCTCAGGCTCGTGCTGCTCGTCGAGCTGTTCGGCGCCAGCGTCACCGCCAGCGCGATCGACGAGGTGATGCAGACCGGGCACGTCGGCGCCGAGTACGTCGAGTACGTGCTGCGCCACCGGCGCGGTCTCGTACCCCAGCCGGCACCGCTGCGCCTCGGCGTCGCCGACCTCGACGCCATCTCACTGCCTGAGCCCGATCTATCCATCTACGACAACCTCACACCGACCCCGATGACGCGCGACCCGGGACCACCGCCCGGAAACGCCAGCCGCGACGAGGAGGCCCCATGACGGACGACGACTCCCTGGCCCTGCTCGTCGACAAGCTCCGCTGGCTGAGGCTTCCAGGCATGGCCAAGACCATCGCCGCGATCCTCGCGCTCGCCGCGAAGGACAACCTCTCCGCGCTCGACGTCGCTCATCGTCTCTGCGACGAGGAGAAGCAGAGCCGGCTGCGAAGCGCCGTCGACCGCCGCGTCCGAGACGCGCGCTTCCCCGAGATCAACACCGTCGACGCCTTCAACTTCGACTTCGACCCCGCCCGCAAGAAGATGCGCGCGCGCTATCTCGCCCTGCACGACCTCACGTTCCTCGACACGGGAATCAACCCGCTCTTCATCGGCATCCCCGGCACCGGCAAGACCTTCCTCGCCCGCGCCATCGCCTACAAGGCCTGCCAGGCCACCCGGCGCGTCGTCGTCGTCTCCGCCCAGCGCATGCTCACCGAGCTGCATGGCGCCGAGATTCACGGCACCCTCGATCGCGCTCTGCGGCGCTACGTCCGCGCCGAGCTGCTCGTCATCGACGACTTCGCCGTCCTCGCCATGGACGCCGCCCAGGCCAAGCTCGCCTTCCAGGTCATCTCCGAGCGCTACGACTACCGACGTTCCACCTGCATCACGACCAACCGACCCTTCAAGGACTGGCCGAAGGTCTTCCCTGACGCGCTCAACGCTCAGGTCATCGCCGAGAGGCTCACCGAACGGTCCGAGCACTTCGTGCTGGAGAAAGGCTTCCGCATCGGCCGCCCCTGAGTGTCCCGCCTTCGCCGGAGAGGTGAATCACTCCGGGCGCGCGGCAACCGCCGACCGCGTCGACCACGCGCGCCCTGCGTCGCGGCTGGCCAGGGCGAAGAACCGCCTCCGAGCCAGCGGGTGGGTCCCTGGACACCGGCGATCCCGCTGAAAGTGGGACCCTAAGTCGCCGGCGGCGACACGCGCGGCGATCACCTTCGAGAGATCCTGCCCGGTCAGGTACTCCATGACGATGAACGGCGCGCCGTCCACCGTGGCCACGTCGTAGACCCGCACGACGTGCTCGCTCTTGAGACGCATGGCCGTGCGCGCCTCGGCCGCGAAGCGCTCGGCGCTCTGGGGGCTCTCGCGCAGCGACGGCAGCAGGAACTTGAGCGCCACCGGCGCGTCGAGCTCGCGATGACGCGCGGCGAAGACGATGCCCATCCCGCCCTGACCGAGCACCTGCGTGACCTCGTACTTGCCGAGGATGACGTCACCGATCTGGAAAACTGCCAACGCTGGTGCCCCGCGGTTGCCCGGTGAATGAGGGGGGTACCGTAGAGCAGGCGGGCGGGGTTTTCGAGGCTGTTGCCTTCACGGGGGCCGTCTTGCGAACGTCCGAACCGTCTGCCCCGCGGGCACGCAGCGGCTACCGCTGCGCGAAGACCGCCTCGATGCGACCCGCGTAGTAACGACGCAGCCGCTGAGGCTGATGAACGTCCGCCTCCTGCAGGCCTTCGTAATACTCGTCCTCATCGACCTCCGTCGGGAAGGGCTCGACCGTCGTCGATGACGCGACCGAGTCCCCCCTGAGGCCGAAGGTCACCCAGAGCAGATAGAGGTCCAGGACGCGGCCCGTGCGACCGTTCGTGTCCTGGAATGGGTGGATCCACTGGAACTTGTGATGCGCGTCAGGCCCTCGATCATCCCTTCGAAACTCCCCCGCCCACGGGAGGAGCTCCCCGAACATCACACGGTGCAGGAGCCGGATGTCGTGGTCGTCGTAAGTGGACAGCGCCACCGCCCCCTGAGTACGCTCGAAGATCCAGGCGCGCCCACGGAATTCGCCATCGAGTAGATGCCGATCGATCACGGCGTAGTCGGTCAGCGTGTTCGCCAGGACCCTGCGTGCCC
>PLEY01000124.1 GCA_003136595.1 Burkholderiales bacterium | reverse complement strand
CCGACGGCTACATCCTGACCAACTCCCACGTCGTCGAGGGTGCGAGTGAGATCTACGTGACCCTGACCGACAAGCGCGAGTTCAAGGGCAAGGTGATCGGCAGCGACAGTCGCACCGATGTCGCGCTCGTCAAGATCGAGGCCACCGGCCTGCCGAAGATGCTCATTGGCGATTCCAAACTGATCCGGGTCGGGCAGTGGGTGCTCGCCATCGGCTCCCCGTTCGGCCTCGAGAATACGGTTACCGCGGGCATCGTGAGCGCGAAGAGCCGCGACACCGGAGAATACCTGCCGTTCATCCAGACGGACACAGCCGTCAATCCGGGCAACTCGGGTGGCCCGCTCATCAACATGCGCGGCGAGGTGATCNNTCGCCGTTCGGCTTCGAGAACAGTGTCACCGCCGGCGTCATCAGCGCCCTCGGCCGCTCCCTGCGCGCCCAGACTTACGTGCCGTTCATCCAGACCGACGCGGCGGTCAACCCCGGCAATTCCGGTGGCCCGCTGTTCAATTTGCAGGGACAGGTGATCGGCATCAACTCCCAGATCCTCTCGGAGAGCGGCGGCAGCATCGGCATCGCCTTCGCGATCCCGATCGACGAGGCCATGCGCGTCGTCGAGCAACTGCGTGCGACCGGACGCGTCGTGCGTGGGCGTCTGGGCGTGCAGATCCGCGAGGTCACCAAGGAGGAGGCCGATGCGATCGGGCTCAAGCCGCAGGGCGCGCTCGTCTCACGCGTCGAGAAGGGCTCGCCTGCCGAAAAGGCGGGTCTGCAGGCCTTCGACATCATCCTGAAGTTCGACGGCCAGACGATCGAGCATTCGGCCGACCTGCCGCGTGCGGTGGGCGAGACCAAGCCTGGCACCCATTCGGTGGTGACGATCTGGCGCAAGGGCAGCGTGCGCGACGTGCCGATCGTGGTCTCGGAGCTTGAGACGCCCACCAAGACGGCAGCCAAGCCCGAGGAGCCCAAGGCGGCACCGACCAACTCGCTCGGACTCGCCGTCGGCGACCTCTCGGAGGACAAGCGGCGCGAACTCGGCATTGCGGGGGGCGTCGAGGTGACGAGCGCCGAGGGCGCCGCGGGCACGGCTGACATCCGAGTCGGCGATGTGATCGTCGGGCTGAACAACAACGACGTGCTCAATGCCAAGCAGTTTGCCGACCTGGTGTCCAAGCTTGATCCCAAGAAGCAGGCATTCCTCCTGGTCATGCGTGGCGACGCGGCACGCTACGTGCCGATCAAACCAGGCAGCTAGGCCAGGGCGGGCCGTCGGCCATCGTGTTGGCAGCCCCGCGGACGGGTATCGGGTCACCGCCCGAGCTCACGCTCTACGGGCGTAGCTACTGCCACCTGTGCGAGGACATGCAGGTGGCGCTCCTGCCGGGCCAAAGCGCGGGCTGGTACCGGCTGGCCGTTGTCGATGTCGACAGCGACCCTGAACTGGAGGCCCGGCTCGGCGAGCGGGTGCCGGTCCTCATGCTCGGAAACGTCGAAATTTGTCACTATCACCTCGACGCCGAGCGGCTCCGTGAGGTTTTGGGCGCGATCCGCTAAAATACTGGATTGACTCGAGGGGCGCCGAGGTTCACCGGGCCCCTTTTTTGTTGTGCCCCCACAGGATGCCGTCAGCAGCCCGATGCAGCATATCCGCAACTTTTCCATTATTGCCCACATCGATCACGGCAAGTCGACGCTCGCCGACCGCATCATCCAGGTCTGCGGCGGACTGTCCGAGCGCGAGATGGAATCGCAAGTCCTTGATTCCATGGACCTGGAGCGGGAGAGGGGCATCACGATCAAGGCCCAGACGGCGGCGCTCGACTATCTCGCAGAGGACGGCCAGAAATACCGGCTCAATCTGATCGACACCCCGGGGCATGTCGACTTCTCCTACGAGGTGAGCCGCTCCCTGTCGGCATGCGAAGGGGCGCTCCTGGTCGTCGACGCGAGCCAGGGGGTCGAGGCGCAGACGGTTGCCAACTGTTATACCGCGATCGAGCTCGGCGTCGAGGTGGTGCCGGTGCTCAACAAGATCGACCTGCCTTCGGCCGATCCCGAGAATGCGATCGAGGAGATCGAGGAGGTCATCGGCATCGACGCGCACGACGCGGTGCGCTGCAGTGCCAAGACCGGCGAGGGGGTGCGCGACATTCTCGAGGCCCTGATCGCGCGCATCCCGCCGCCCACGGGTGACCGGTTAGCGCCGCTGCAGGCCCTCATCATCGACTCCTGGTTTGACAACTACGTGGGCGTGGTGATGCTGGTACGTGTCTTCAATGGCGTGCTGCGCCCCAAGGACAAGATCCTGCTGATGGCCTCCGGCGCCCAGCACCTGACCGAGCAGGTCGGGGTGTTCACGCCCAAGAGCCGGGCACGCGAGGAGCTCTCGGCCGGCGAGGTCGGCTTCGTCATCGCCGGCATCAAGGAACTGCAGGCGGCCAAGGTCGGTGACACGGTCACGTTGCTGCAGCGCCCCGCCACGGCGCCGTTGCCCGGCTTCAAGGAGGTCAAGCCGCAGGTCTTTGCTGGCCTCTTCCCGATCGAGGCGAACCAGTACGATGCGCTGCGCGATGCCCTTGAGAAACTGAAGCTCAACGATGCCTCGCTGCAGTATGAGCCCGAGGTCTCGCAGGCGCTCGGCTTCGGGTTTCGCTGTGGATTCCTTGGCCTGTTGCACATGGAGATCGTCCAGGAGCGGCTCGAGCGCGAGTACGACATGGACCTCATCACCACCGCGCCGAGTGTGATCTACGAGGTGCTGCTGCGCGACGGCTCGCAGCTGACCGTCGAGAATCCCTCGAAGATGCCGGACCCGGCGCGCATCGAGGAGATCCGTGAGCCGATCGTGACGGTCACCCTGTACATGCCCCAGGAGTACGTCGGATCGGTCATCACGCTGTGCACGCAAAAGCGCGGCCAGCAGATCAACATGGCCTACCACGGTCGGCAGGTGATGCTGACCTACGAGATGCCGCTCGGCGAGATCGTGCTGGACTTTTTCGACCGGCTGAAATCCGTCTCGCGTGGCTACGCGTCGATGGACTATGACTTCAAGGAGTACCGCGCCGCCGATGTGGTCAAGGTGGACATGCTGATCAACGGCGAGAAGGTCGATGCCCTGTCGATCATCGTGCACCGCTCCAACAGCCAGCATCGCGGCAGAGATGTCGCGGCCAAGATGCGCGAGATCATTCCGCGCCAGATGTTCGATGTCGCCATCCAGGCTGCCATCGGCTCGAACATCATCGCGCGCGAGAACGTCAAGGCGCTGCGCAAGAACGTGCTGGCNNGAAAAGCAGAAGGCCGGCAAGAAACGCATGAAACAGGTGGGTAGCGTGGAGATCCCACAGGAAGCCTTCCTGGCGATCCTGCAAGTGGAGGAAAAATGAATTTCAATTTCGCACTGATCCTGTTCTGGCTCCTGATCGGCACCGGCCTTGTCTGGGCCGCTGACCTCGCCTATTTCCGCCCGAGGCGCACCGCCTCGGCACAGGCCGCCCTAAAGAGCTTCGATGAGCAGGCGCGGCTGCGCACCAATGTCGAGCCGGCCCAGCTGCATCAGGAGCGCGCGGTGCTGCGCGACCGGATGTTGCGCCAGCCGAGCTGGATCGAGTTCCCGGCGGGCTTTTTCCCGGTCATCCTGGTGGTCTTCCTGCTGCGCTCGTTCCTCTTCGAACCCTTTCGCATCCCCTCGGGTTCGATGATTCCGACGCTCCTGGTGGGCGATCTCATCCTCGTCAACAAGTACGACTACGGCTTGCGTATTCCGATCTTGAACCGCAAGGTCCTCGATTTCGGGCACCCTGAGCGCGGCGACGTGATGGTGTTTCGCTACCCGAACGACCCGAGCATCGACTACATCAAACGAGTGATCGGTGTGCCGGGCGACAAGATCGTCTACCAGGCCAAGCGCCTGACGGTCAACGGCCAGCTGGTGGCGGAGACGGCCCTGCCGGATTACTTCGACGAGGATCGTGTCCTCTACTCCAAGCAATTTCAGGAAAGTCTGCCCGGTCCACACGGAATCGTGACGCACGAGATCCTGAACGACGGGGATCGATCCATGCCGATACAGCCAGATAGCTACAGTTTCAGGGAAAATTGCACGTATTTGGACGGAAATACCGGAATTTCGTGCACCGTGCCCGCGGATCATTACTTCATGATGGGGGACAATCGCGACAACAGCCAGGACAGCCGGTATTGGGGCTTCGTGCCAGACGAAAATATCGTGGGCAAAGCGTTCTTAATCTGGATGAACTTCGGTAATATCAAACGCATAGGAACGTTTCATTGAGAAGGGGGTGAAGTGTGATGAAGCCGCGGAATCAGCAAGCCGGGGTCAGCCTGCTCGGCCTGATCGTGATCCTCGCCCTGCTCGGGGGTGCTGCCGTGATTATCGCCAAGGTCTTCCCCTCAGTGACGGAAAACCGCTCGATCGACCGGGCCATCCAGTCGGCCGTGGCGGGTGCGACGACGCCCGCGGACGTGCGAGCGAAGTTCGACAAGAACGCCGAGGTCGGCTACATCGACTCGATCACCGGCAAGGATCTTGACGTCGAGAAGCAGCCCGACGGCACGTTCGTGGCGACTTACGCCTACACCAAGAAGATCCCCATCGGGGGTCCTGTCAGCCTACTCATCGATTTCGCAGGTAGTTCCAAGGGGTCATAAATGGCCCACGCGGACTAAAGTCTATGGATGCACAAGCGCTGCAAGTCGCCCTGGGCTACGAGTTTTCGTCCAAGGGCCTGCTGCAGCAGGCGCTCACCCACCGCAGCCATAGCGGCAGTCACAACGAGCGTCTCGAGTTTCTCGGCGACAGCGTCCTGAACTGCGTGGTCGCCTCCTTGCTGTTTGAGCGCTTTGCCAAGATCGACGAAGGGGATCTGTCGCGCTTGCGGGCCAATCTCGTCAAGCAGCAGTCTCTCTACGAGATCGCACAGCGCCTTGAACTCAGTCAGTGCCTGCGCCTGGGCGAAGGTGAATTGAAGAGTGGCGGCTTTCGCCGGCCTTCGATCCTGGCCGATACCGTCGAGGCCCTGTTCGGGGCGATCTTCCTCGACGGCGGTTTCGACGCGGCCCGCAACACCATCCGTCGGCTCTATATTCCGGTGCTCGAGACGGTCGACCCGAAGACGCTGGGCAAGGATGCCAAGACCCTGCTGCAGGAGTACCTGCAAAGCCGCAAGATCGCGCTACCTGTCTACACGGTCGTGGCGACCCACGGGGCGGCGCACAGCCAGGAGTTCGAGGTCGAGTGCGCCGTCCCGAAACTGTCCATCCAGGTGCTGGGCAGTGGGGGCAGCCGCCGGGCCGCCGAGCAGGCGGCCGCGAAAAAGGCGCTCGAAGCCGCCCAGGCCCTGGCGCTGCAGGCGAGCAAGCGCACGCGCCGGCCAAAGCAGGCCCAGTTGAGCCTGTCGGTGGCGGTCGCGCAGGCNNTCCGAGAAGCCCGCCAGCGATAAGGCGCCCGAGCGCGTGGCCGAGAAGGCACAGGACAAGGCACAGGACAAGGCAGCCGAGACCCCCGAAAAGGTGTCCGAAAAGGTGTCCGAGAAAGTCGCTGAGAAGAACGCAGAGAAGGTTGCGGAGAAGGTTGCCGAGAAGGTCGCCGAGCGGCCTGTCGAGATCCTCGCTGCGGGAGCGCAGATTGCGGCCCTGCCGGCGGCGGGGGCCAGCGCGCGCGAGGGGGTTGCCAAGGAAGCGGGCGAGACGGCCCCGAAGTTGAAGGCGCGTGCTGCCTGAGCCGATCGAGGCGGCGCCAGAGGGTCTGGACGAAACCGGGTTTCGCACCGGCTCGATCGCCATCGTCGGTCGTCCGAATGTGGGCAAGTCGACCCTGCTCAACCGCCTCGTGGGTCAGAAGGTCAGCATCACCTCGAGCAAGGCCCAGACCACCCGGCACCGCATCACCGGCATCCTGACCCGTGCCGATGCCCAGTTCATCTTCGTCGATACGCCAGGCTTTCAGACCGAGCACAAGACGGCGCTCAACCGGACCATGAACCGGGCAGTGCGCGTGGCCCTCGCTGATGTCGATGTCGTCGTGTTCGTCGTCGAGGCAGGACACTATGGCCGCGCCGATGCCCAGGTCGCCGAACTCCTGCCACGCGATCGGCCGGTCATCCTGGCGATCAACAAGTCCGAACTGCTCAAAGACAGAAATGAGTTGCTGCCGTTTCTGGCCACGCGCAGTGCCGAGCATCCCTACGCGGGTCTGGTGCCCCTGTCAGCCCGCACGGGCCTGCAGACCGATGTCCTGCTCGACGAGATCGCCCGCCACCTGCCGCGTCAGGCGGCGATCTTCGGGCCGGATGACTACACCGACCGCAACGAGCGCTTCCTCGTGGCCGAACTGATCCGGGAGAAGGTGTTCCGGCTGGTGGGCGACGAGTTGCCCTACGGCTCGACCGTCACCATCGAGAAATTCGAGGAGGAGCCGGCGCTGGCCGACCCGGGGGGGCGGTTCTGCCGGATCTATGCAACGATCCTCGTGGACCGTCCCAACCACAAGGCGATGATCATCGGCGCCGGCGGGGCGAAACTCAAGCAGATCGGCTCGGACGCGCGGGCCGACATCGAGCGCCTGCTCGGCGCGAAGGCGCATCTTGAACTCTGGATCAAGGTCAGGTCCGGCTGGGCTGACGACCAGGCACGCCTGAAGTCCTATGGATACGAGTGAACGCCGGGCGCTCGCGCCCGGCCGGGCAGAGGCCTCCTCAGGCGGGCGGCCGGTCCGCATCCTCTCGGAGCCCGCCTTCGTGCTGCACTCCTACCCGTACAAGGAGACGAGCCTGATCCTCGATGCGCTCACCCGCCATCACGGCCGGGTCGCGCTCGTCGCGCGGGGTGCGAAGCGCCCCCGTTCGGCGCTGCGCGGCCTGCTCCTGGCCTTTCGTCCGCTCTCGATCAGCTGGATGCCCAGCCGCAGCCGCTCGGGAGAACTGGCCACGCTGACCGCGGCCGAATGGGTCGGCGGTGTCGCCCCACCCGAGGGCGAGGGTCTCCTCTGCGGCTTCTACCTGAACGAACTGCTGATCAAGCTGCTCGCGCGCGACGATTCGCACGAGGCGCTCTTTGACGCCTACCTGAACGCGCTGATCGCGCTCGGGGCGCGTGCTCCGGCAGCACCCGTCTTGCGCCGCTTCGAATACACGCTCCTCGCCGAAGCCGGCTACGCTCTGCAGCTCACCCACTGTGCCGCAAGCGGCCTGCCCCTTGAGCCCGAGGGATGGTACCGCTACGAGCCCGAGAAGGGCCCCATCGCCGTGGCCTCCCCGGGCGACGCGCCTGCCGACAGGCCGGTGGTGCGCGGCAAGACGCTCCTGGACATCGAGGCGGTCGACTATTCAGACCCGGTCACGCTTGCCCAGAGCAAGCTTCTGTCGCGGCAGTTGCTCAATCATCATCTGGCCGGACATCTGCTCCATACGCGGCAGATGATGCTTGAACTGCAGGATCTCTAGGCCGTGCCGGCGCTCGCAACGCGGTGCTTGGGCGCGCCATGAACCGCATCGCCGGACCGGACGGGCCGCTCATCGAGCTTGAGGTCAATCTGGCGGGCGTCTACGGTTTGCGCGCGGCGGGCGCTGCGCGCACGGTTGATCCGATAGAGGCCGCGCTCGCCGCCGAACGCGCCGGTGCGGATGTCATCGTCCTCGCGCTGGGCACGCGGCATGCCGCCCCGCCGCTCGCCGAGGCCCAGGCACTGGGCGCGGCGCTCACGGTCGATCTGTGCCTCGAGATCGAGCTCGAGGCTGCGCTCATCGAGGATGCGCTCCTTGTCCGCCCCGGCGCGCTGTGCCTGGATGGCAGGCTGCCCCCGCGCGCGGGGGCAGCATCGCTCGCAGAGGGCGTGCGTGCCGCGCGTGCGGCCGGTTTGCGCGTGGGCGCGCTGCTTGCGCCCACCCCCTCGGGGATCGATGGCGCACTCGATCTGGGTGTCGACTTCGTAAAGCTCGACACCACCGCGTTTGCCGTGGCGCCCGATGCAAGGGCGCGCAGTGCGCGGCTTGCAGAACTCCGCAGCGCTGCAGACCGCATCCTTCGCGCCGGCCGTGCCGTGCACGCCGGCGGGGCGCTCGACGAAGACGGGGTCGTGGCCCTCGCCGCATGCGGCGACATCGACACACTGTGTGTCGGCCAGGCGCTCGTTGCCGCGGGCTTTTACAAGGGCTGGGAGCGCGCGGTGCGCTCCTTCAAGGGCGCGATGATCGAGGCCCGGGTGGCTGTGCTCTGCGGCTCGAGATGATCTACGGCATCGGCACTGACATCCTGCGCGTCGAGCGCGTCGCGGCCGCACTCGCACGCCACGGGCGGCGTTTTCCTGAGCGCATCCTCGGCCCGGCAGAACTCATCATCTACGAGCGGCGCTCGGCCAAGCTTGCGGCCCGCGGGCTCAGTTTCCTTGCGACCCGGTTCGCGGCCAAGGAGGCGATTTCGAAGGCCCTCGGGCTGGGCATGCGCATGCCCATGACCTGGCGTGCCGCCGAGATCCTGAAGGCGCCCTCGGGCAAGCCGCTCGTAGCGACCCATGGGGAACTCGCGCTTTGGCTGAGCGCACAGGGCCTCTCGCTGGAGGTCAGCGTGACCGATGAGGAAGAATACGTGGCGGCCTTCGCGATCGCCGAGCGGCTCGGAACGTGAGCGCGCCCGGCTGCGTGATGCTCGATGTCGAAGGCCTCGCGCTGTCCGCGGCGGACCGGCAGCGCCTTGCTCATCCGAACACCGGGGGGGTGATCCTGTTTGCGCGCAATTTCGCAACGCGCCCGGGTCTGCTTGCCCTGGTGGGCGAGATCCGGGCGCACCGGTCCGGACTGCTCATCGCCGTGGACCACGAGGGGGGGCGCGTGCAGCGGTTCCGTTCCGAGGGCTTCACACGCCTGCCGGCGGCGCGCCGCCTGGGCGCGCTGTGGGATTCCGATCCGGCGCAGGGCGCGATCCGGGCCACCGAGGCGGCGCTCGCGCTCGGTTATGTCTTAGCCCGCGAGCTCGTCGCCTGCGGCATCGATCTCAGTTTCACGCCGGTGCTTGATCTCGATTACGGCGTGTCTGGCGTGATCGGCGATCGGGCCTTGCACGCAGACCCGCGGGTCGTCACGTTTCTCGCAAGGAGCCTAAACCATGGGCTCGCGCTTGCCGGGATGGGCAACTGCGGCAAGCATTTTCCCGGTCACGGCTTCGTTGCACTCGATTCGCACCTTGACCTGCCGATCGATGGGCGCAGCGAAGCCGAGATCCTCGCGGCCGATGCCGCCCCCTATGACTGGCTGGGTAGCGCGCTCGCAGCCGTCATGCCGGCCCACGTCACCTACCCTGCCGTCGACCGGCACGCGGCCGGATTCTCGCGCCGTTGGCTGCAGGAGATCCTGCGCGGCCGCTTCGGCTTCGAGGGGGTGATCTTCAGCGACGATCTCAGCATGGCGGGCGCCCAGGCGGCGGGCGACATCGTGAGCGCCGGCCACGCCGCGCTCCGGGCGGGCTGCGACATGGTGCTGGTGTGCAATGCGCCAGAGAGTGCCGAGCGGCTCCTGGCGGGGCTCGTTGCGCCCGTTGATCCATTCTCCGCCAGGCGCATCGCACGCCTGCCGCGCGCGGCGGCACAGGGTCCGATCGACCTCGAAACGGATCCGGTCTATGCGCGCTGCCACGCCACCCTGGCCGCGCTCCTGCCATGAGCGGCGGGGGGACAGGGCGCCTGGCCCGGCGATCCTGTGACATCTTCTGCCGCGTGGTCGACAACTTCGGCGACATCGGGTTCTGCTGGCGCCTCGCGGGCGGCCTCGCCCACGAGCACGCGCTTGCGGTGCGCCTGTGGATCGATGACCTCACCACCTTCGCGCGGATCGAACCTTCGGTCTCGACCGAGCTTGACCAGCAAGGCGTGGCCGGGATCGACGTGCGCCGCTGGCGCGAGCCGCTTGCCGCCCTGCAGTTCGACGCGGTTGCCGAGATCGTCGTGCAGGGCTTTGGCAGCCCCCTGCCGCAAGCCTATCTGGAGGCGATGCAGCGCGCGACGCCGGCTCCGGTGTGGATCGATCTGGAGTACCTGAGCGCAGAAAAGTGGATCGACGAGTTCCACGGCCGGCCCTCGCCCCTGGGCGGCCGGCACCTCGTCAAGCACTTCTTCTTTCCGGGCTTCACGCCCGCGAGCGGCGGCCTCCTGCGCGAGCGCGGGCTCCTCGAACGCCGCCGCGCATTCTGTGCCGATACCGAGCTTCAGCGGCGCTGGTGGTCCGACGTCGGCCTGCCGGCGCCGTCGGTCGGGGAGCGGCGCCTTTCGCTGTTTTGCTATCCGAATCCGGCGGCACTACCGCTTTTGTCGAGTCTTGCCGAGGATGCCGGGGCGCGCTGGACTGTCCTCGTTCCCGAGGGCACGCTTGGGGGCGATCTCGACCAGTTCGCGCCGGGTCTCGTCGGCAGGGCCGGCAAGGTGGGCAAGGTGGGCGATGTGGGCAAGGTGCGTGCGTCCAGAACGATCGGCAGCCTCACGCTTTATGTCATGCCGTTTCTACCGCAGGACGAGTACGACCGCCTGCTCTGGGCCTGCGACGTCAATTTTGTGCGCGGCGAGGATTCCTTCGTGCGCGCCCAGTGGGCCGGACGGCCCTTCATCTGGCAGATCTATCCCCAGGAGGGCGGGGTCCACCTCGAGAAGCTCGACGCCTTTCTCGCGCGCTATACGGACGGCTGGCCCGTAGCGGCGAGCACCCGGCTCCACGCGCTCTGGCGGGCCTGGAACACCCCCGAAGGCGACATCGGGGCGGTCTGGCGCGCCTTTTGGGCCGCGGCGCCTCTCTGGCAGGATCCGGTCGCGCGCTGGCCAGAGGCGCTCTCCCGGCAGAGCGACTTGGCGAGTCGACTGGCGCACTTGGCCTCGGACTTGCTAAACTAGCGGGCTTGGTTTCCGGGGGCTGGGATTTTGGGGGAGACGCGCGCCGTGCCGCGCGGCCCCAGGCCTCCACGAGTCCCCACCTTTCCTGTTGGTCTTAAGATGAAAACTGCTCAAGAAATTCGCGCCGGTAACGTGATCATGGTCGGCAAGGACCCCATGGTGGTCCAGAAGGCGGAGTACAACAAATCCGGGCGTAACAGCGCGGTCGTCAAGATGAAGCTGAAAAACCTCCTGACCGAGGCCGCCAGCGAGACGGTCTACCGGGCTGACGACAAATTCGAAGTCGTCGTGCTCGATCGCAAGGAGGCCACCTACTCCTACTTTGCCGATCCCATGTATGTCTTCATGGATTCGGAGTACAACCAGTTCGAGGTCGAACAGGACAACCTTGGGGATGCGATCCACTACATCCAGGATGGCATGGCCTGCGAGGTGGTGTTCTACGACGGCAAGGCGATCTCGGTCGAATTGCCCAATTCGGTGGTGCGCGAGGTGATCTACACCGAGCCTGCGGTCAAGGGCGACACCTCGGGCAAGGTCATGAAGCCCGCCAAGATCAACACCGGGTTCGAGCTGCCGGTGCCGGCTTTTGTTGGCATTGGCGACAAGATCGAGATCGACACACGCACCGGCGAATACCGCAATCGCGTCAAGTGAGAGGCCAAGGTCGCCTGAGGCGGCCCGCGAGGCTGCCGTGAGGGCCCGGGCCGAGTCGGGTTTGCCGGTTGACGCCGCCTATGACGCCGGCTGCCGGCGCTGCAGCCGGCTTGCCGGATTCCTAGATGAGGTCAAGGCGCGCCACCCCGACTACTTCTGCAAGCCCGTGCCGGCGTTCGGTGATGCGCGGGCGCGTTTTCTGATCGTGGGCTTGGCGCCTGGCCTGCATGGCGCCAATGCCACCGGCCGCCCCTTCACCGGTGACTGGTGCGGCCCGCTTCTTTATTCGGCGCTGCATCGCTTCGGCTTTGCCTCGCGGCCGGCCAGCGTCGCCGCCGACGATGGGCTCGTGCTCGACGACTGCCGGATCACCAACGCAGTCAAGTGCCTGCCGCCGCAGAACAAGCCGGCACTGGACGAGATGCGCCGGTGTGCGAGCTATCTCGCCTGGGAGCTCAGCCATGCGCCCGAGCTTAGGGTGATCCTCGCCCTGGGGACGATCGCGCATCAGTCGGTGATCGAGGCGCTCGGGCTGCCGCGCCGCGAGCATCCTTTCGGGCATCACCGGCGCCACGTCCTGCCCGACGGCAGGATCCTCGTGAACAGTTATCATGTGAGCCGCTACAATACCCAGACGCATCGCCTGACCGAGGCGATGTTTGATGCAGTGCTCGAGGACATCCGCAGTCTGCTCGACTAGGCGCTGTGCGCCGCTTGCGAGCCGACTCGTGAGGGTGCGTTGCGAGACCCCTTCGGCACTGCCCACAGCCTGCACGACCATGACCACAGAAACGGATCCGCCGTTCGACATCCGCGCCTACATCGCGGCCCTGCCCGGACTGCCCGGTGTGTACCGCTTCTATGACGCGGCCGATGCCTTGCTCTACGTGGGCAAGGCGCGCGACCTGAAGAAACGGGTCTCGAGCTACTTCCAGAAGAATCTGCACGCCCCGCGCACCGCGCACATGGTGGAGCGCATCGCGCGCATCGATACAACCTCGACGCGCAACGAGGCCGAGGCCCTGCTCCTTGAGAACAACCTGATCAAGACCCAGGCGCCGCGCTACAACATCCTGTTTCGTGACGACAAGTCTTATCCTTACCTGAAGATCACCGGACACACCTTCCCGCGCATGGCCTACTATCGCGGCGCGGTCGACCGCAAGAACCAGTACTTCGGACCCTTCCCCAACGCCTGGGCGGTCAAGGAAAGCATCCACATCCTGCAGAAGGTCTTTCTGCTTCGGACCTGTGAGGACACGGTGTTTGCCCACCGCTCGCGGCCGTGCCTGTTGCACCAGATCAAGCGCTGCAGTGCGCCCTGCGTGGGCCTCGTCTCAGAGGTGGACTACGGCCGGGATGTCGCGAACGCCCAGCGTTTCTTGCGCGGGCAAAGCGGTGCGGTGATGGCTGACCTCGAGGCCGCCATGGCGGTCTGCGCCGAGGAACAGCGTTACGAGGAGGCGGCTGCGATTCGCGACCAGCTGGGCGCGCTCGCGCGCGTCTTGCAACAGCAGAGCATCGAGGTCGCAGGCGACGCCGACGCCGACATCGTCGCGGTTCGCATCGAAGGCGGCAAGGCGTGCGTCAACCTTGCAATGGTGCGCGGCGGGCGGCACCTCGGGGATCGCGCCTATTTCCCGACCCACGTCGATCTCGCCGGCAGCATCGCCGAGGGCCCGCTCGAGGAGGAGGTGCTCGAGGCGTTTTTCATGCAGCACTATGTCGAGCGCTTCGTGCCGGGCACGATCATCGTCAACCGGGACCTGAAGGCGGCGCCGCTGGTCGAACTGCTCGAGGTGCAGTGTGGGCATCGCATCCAGATCGTCCACCAGCCGCAGAGCCAGCGCCGCGCCTGGCTCGACATGGCCGAGCGTAACGCCCAGCTCGCGCTCGCCCGCCTGCTCGCAGAACAGGGCTCGCACGAGGCGCGCACGCGCGCCCTCGTCGAGGCGCTGGGGCTCGGGGAGGACCGGCCCGATCTCGCCCTTGTGCGGGTCGAATGTTTCGACATCAGCCACACGGCGGGCGAGGCCACGCAGGCCTCCTATGTCGTGTTCCATCATCACGCCATGCAATCCGGCGAATACCGGCGCTACAACATCACCGGCATCGTGCCGGGTGACGACTATGCGGCGATGCGCCAGGTCCTCACGCGCCGCTACGAGAAGGTGGCGCACGCCGAGGGCGTGCTTCCGGACGTGGTGCTGATCGACGGCGGGCGCGGGCAGGTCGAGGTGGCGCGCCAGGTCTTCGAGGAGCTCGGACTGGACATCTCCCTCCTGGTCGGTGTGGCCAAGGGCGAGAACCGCAAGGTGGGACTCGAGACCCTGGTGTTCGCCGATACGCGCGCCCCGCTCGAACTCGGACGCGAATCACCGGCTCTCATGCTTATCGCCCAGATCCGGGACGAGGCGCACCGCTTTGCGATCACCGGCATGCGCGCCAAGCGCGCCAAGACGCGCACCACCTCGCGCCTCGAGGAGATCGAGGGGATCGGCGCCAAGCGCCGGCAGCGGCTCCTGGCGCGCTTTGGGGGCATCCGGGGCGTGATCGCGGCCACCATCGACGAACTGGCCACGGTCGAGGGCATCTCGAGTCAGCTGGCCGAGGAAATCTACCGGCAGCTCCACTAGCTGAGCCGGCCCCCATGCCAAAGGCTATAATCGCGCTGCGCCGACGTGCAGGTGCGCGTCGGCCCCGCTCTTCATGCCCTTTAATCTCCCGATCTTTCTGACATGGTTGCGCATCGTCCTGATCCCGCTCGTGGTCGGTGTCTTCTACCTGCCTTCGAACTGGTTGACCGGCTATGAGCAGGACCTCGTCGCCACCACCATCTTCGTCGTTGCGGCCCTGACCGACTGGCTCGACGGCTGGCTGGCACGGCGGCTTGACCAGACCTCGCGCTTTGGGGCCTTCCTCGATCCGGTCGCCGACAAGCTCATGGTGACTGCGGCCCTGCTGGTGCTGCTCGAACTGCACCGCATCAATGCGGCTATCGCCCTCATCATCGTCGGTCGCGAAATCACCATCTCGGCCCTGCGCGAGTGGATGGCCCAGATCGGTGCCTCGAAGAGCATCGCCGTGAATTCGCTCGGCAAGCTGAAGACCATCCTGCAGATGGTGGCGATCCCGATGCTGCTCTACGACCACTTTTTCCTGGTGGTCGACAGCGGCTGGCTCGGCACGCGCCTCCTGTATCTCGCGGCGGTCCTGACGGTGTGGTCGATGCTCTACTATATGAAGCTGGCCTGGCCGCAGATCCGGGACAACTCCGAGGGCAAGCCCTGAGGGCGGTTACCTGAAGCAGGCACATGAAGCAGGCGCATGAGGCAGCGAACATGAGGCANNCGAACATGAGGCAGCGAACATGATCGTCGCGTTGATTCCGGCAGCCGGGCAGGGCACCCGCCTGGGTGGCGCCCTCCCCAAGCAATACCAGCTGCTGGGCGGTCGTCCCCTGGTGGGCTACGCGGTCGAGGCCTTCGCCCGGGTGGCGGCGGTCACCTCCATCTACGTCGTGGTCGCACCCGGCGATGCGCAATTTGCGAGCGTGCCCCTGTCCGACCAGGCGCGGCGCGCGCTGTGCGTGCTGCCGGTGGGCGGGCCAACCCGGCACGCGTCGGTTCTAAATGGCCTGGACGCGATCGCGCCGGCCCTGGGGGAGCGCGACTGGGTGCTGGTCCACGACGCGGCGCGTCCGGGTCTGTCGGCGCAGATGATCGCGGAACTGGTGCGCGCGCTCGCCGACGATCCGGTCGGTGGCCTGCTCGCCTTGCCGGTCGCCGATACCCTGAAGGCCGAACGCGTCGAGGCCGGTCATGTGCGCGTTGCGCGCACGGTCGAGCGCGCCGGCCTCTGGCAGGCGCAGACGCCCCAGATGTTCCGCTTTGGCCTGTTGCGCGCGGCGCTTGCCCGCGCGGCCGCCGCGGGCACGCCCGTGACCGACGAGTCCAGCGCCATCGAGCAGATGGGCCTCGCGCCGCGACTTGTGAATGGCAGCCAGACCAATTTCAAGGTGACCTATCCCGAGGACGTGCTGCTTGCGGAACGTCTGCTCGAGAAGGACTGATCGCGATGGGCTACCGGATCGGACAGGGCTTTGACGTGCACCAGCTGGTCGCGGGGCGCCCGCTCATCATCGGCGGCGTGCACATCGACCACCCGCTCGGCCTGCTCGGGCACTCCGATGCCGATGTGCTGCTGCATGCGATCACCGATGCGCTCCTCGGCGCCGCGGCCCTCGGCGACATCGGGCGCCATTTCCCCGACACCGACCCGGCCTACCAGGGGGCCGATTCGCTCACCCTGCTTGCGGCGACGGCCGGGAAGGTGCGGGCAGCCGGCTTTGCCATCGGCAACGTGGATGCGACGATCATCGCCCAGGCACCGCGCATGGCCCCGCATATTCCGGCAATGGTGGGCCATGTCGCCCAGGCCCTGGGCATCGCTCCCTCCTGCGTCAATGTCAAGGCCAAGACCGCAGAGAAGCTCGGCTTCCTCGGTCGCCTCGAGGGCATTGTGGCCGAGGCGGTCGCGCTCCTCGAGACGCAGGAGCCGAGCGGGCTAGACTGAGTCTTCGGCCGATATGACGAGGGCCGCGGCCTGGACCACGGCGGCGATGCGCCCGATGTCGCGCAGCTGGGTCAGATCCATCCCGCCCTTTTTCAGCAGCGCGTAGTGCGAGGCGACGCAGTAGGTGCACTTGCCAACGATGCTCGCCGCAAGCGCGAACATCTCGAAGACGCGCGGCTCGATGTCCGCGTGATTCGCATACGCATTCATGCGCAGCTGGGCGGGCACGGTGCGCAATTCGCTGTCCCCGGTCATCTCCACAAAGGGATACCAGACGTTGTTCATGCCCATCAAGGCTGCGGCCGTCAAGGCCGCCTGCACGTGCTGTGCGTCCAGTTGTCCCGAGTTGCGGATGGTGTTGATGATGAAGGGCGAGCGCGCGGCGAACGCCGCCGCGAGCGCCACGCCCACGGCCTCGTCCGAGGCAAGGCTCGAGCGCGCGATCGCGCCATCGAGGTTCAGGCGCACGTCTTTGGCGTAGTCCGGGATGCGCTCCTTCAATTTGCTCAAGAAGTCCATGAAAGCTCCTGGTGGGGCTTGCACCCGGCATGGCGAGCCGGGTGCAACAGCCTAATTATAAAGTTGCCGCACCGACGGCCCGGTTGCAAGGACAAAGTTCATCGGTCTGCAGACCGTCCAGGACACGCAGGATTTCCTCGGTGTTGCGGCCCACGTTCAGGTTGTTGACCGAGACGTGCTGGATGACGTTATCGGGATCGACGATGAAGGTCGCCCGCAGCGCGACGCCCGCTTCCGGGTCGCGTACGCCCAGCATGTCCACGAGGGCCCCGCTGACGTCGCCGAAGCTGTAGTGGTTCAGCCGCGACAGGTCGGCATGCTCGCGCCGCCAGCCCAGTTTCGAGAACTCGTTGTCGACCGAGCCGCCCATGAGCACGGCATCGCGCTCGGCGAAGTCACCGGCGAGCTTGGCAAAAGCCGTGATCTCCGTGGGACACACGAACGTGAAGTCCTTCGGATAGAAGTAGATGATTTTCCACTTTCCCGGGAATGAGTGCTCGGTAATCGTCTCAAAAGCCGAAATGCCGTTCTCTTCGTGATGGTTAAAGCCTGGCTTGGCAGCGACGACCTTGAAAGGCTCCAGTTTCTGACCGACGGTTTTCATGCGGATTCTCCTGTGGGTTGGGGTAGAGGAGGGGCCGGCGTCTGCGCTGGCCGCCACCTGCACTAGATGGGGGGGGCTGGCCACTCTTACAATTGATCCTTACTATCGATGNNACCCCGCCGACCCCGCCGACCCCCTTTCTGCCCTCTCCAGCCGCGTGACGAGCACGGGCGCGACTTAGCGAAAATTTATGGGGCGCATTGAAAATAGCAATTAGCCGCAGGCTCTGGGACGGGCCACAATCCATGCGCCTGGCCGCACCTGGCCGGTGGCGCGCGCGAGCCGGCCGGCTTGGCGCGCTCAAGGGCGAGATTTGCAACCAACTGGAGAAATAGATATGGCGCATCTCAAAGGGTCCAAGACCGAAGAGAATCTGAAGGCGGCATTCGCCGGTGAATCGCAGGCCAATCGTCGCTACCTGTATTTCGCAAACAAGGCCGACATCGAGGGCCAGAACGACGTCGCTGCGCTGTTCCGCTCGACGGCCGAAGGCGAGACCGGACACGCGCACGGTCACCTTGAGTACCTCGAGACGGTGGGTGATCCGGCCACGGGCCTGCCGATCGGCTCGTCGCGCCAGAATCTGGCCGCAGCCGTCGCCGGCGAGACCCACGAGTACACCGACATGTATCCGGGCATGGCCAAGACCGCCCGTGACGAGGGCTTCGACGAGATCGCGGACTGGTTCGAGACCCTTGCCAAGGCCGAGCGCAGCCACGCGAACCGCTACCAGAAGGCGCTCGACGCGCTCGTCGACTAGCGCGCCAGGTCAGGTCATGCACTACACCGGGGCGCCCGTCCCGGTGCCAAATCGAGCCCGGCGCATGCGCGCCGGGCGTTGGGATCGTTCAAGCCCGTTTCAAAGAAGAGGGTAGGCATGCGGGAAGGCAATCTTGAAGCGCCCACGCGACATCCGCTGGACTGGGTCTCCGAGGCGTTCTATGACCAGGCATCCTTGGACCAGGAACTCGAGCGCGTCTTCGACATCTGCCACGGTTGCCGCCGCTGCGTATCCCTGTGCCAGGCTTTCCCCACGCTGTTCGACCTGATCGATGCCACCGACGATGGCGAGGTCCACGGCGTCGACAAGAAAGACTACGCATCCGTCGTCGATCAGTGCTACCTCTGCGACATCTGCTATGTCACCAAGTGCCCGTACGTGCCGCCCCATTCGTGGAACGTCGATTTCCCGCACCTGATGCTGCGCGCCAAGGCGGTCCAGTTCAAGAGCGGTGCCGTCAGCCGGAGCGAGCGGCTCCTCTCGGATACCGACCGGCTCGGGCGTTTTGCAGGCATTCCGATCGTGACCCGCTCGGTCAATGCGATCAATCACACCAAGGCGGCGCGCGCCGTGCTCGAATCGGCGCTCGGCGTCGACCGGCGCGCGTGGCTGCCTGACTTCGCGAGCAAGACCTTCCGCGGCACGAGGGAGCCGGCGCGCGCGGCCGTGGTCACCAACGGGGCGACCACGCCTGGCAAGGTTGCCGTGTATGCGACCTGCTATGTCAACTTCAACGAACCGGGCATCGGCCACGATCTCCTTGCGATCCTGGATCACAACGACATCCCGTATGTCCTGACCGAGCGGGAGCAGTGCTGCGGCATGCCGCTCCTGGAGCAGGGCGACCTCGACGGCGTGGCGCGCAAAAAGGCGCACAATATCCCCGTGCTGGCAGAGCTCGCCCGCGATGGATATGCGATCCTTGCGGCGATTCCGAGCTGCACCCTCATGTACAAGCAGGAACTGCCGCTCATGTTTCCCGACGATGGGGACACGCAGCAGGTCATGGAGGCGATGTGGGATCCCTTCGAGTATCTGGTGGCGCGTCACCGCGACGGACTGCTCAAGACCGACTTCGCCAAGCCCCTGGGCAGCATTGCCTATCAGGTACCGTGTCACTCGCGCGTGCAGAAGATCGGCAAGAAGACCGCCGACATGCTGCAACTGGTCCCCGGCACGAGCGTCAAGGTCACCGAGCGCTGCTCCGGACACGCCGGCACGTTCGGCGTGAAGCAGGAGTTCCACGACGTCGCCATGAAGGTCGGCAAGCCGGTCTTCAAGGCCATGGCCGAGGCCAAGCCCGACTACATTTCATCGGACTGCCAGCTCGCAGGCCATCACATCGAGCAGGGCATCACCGAAGCCTACGGCAGCGCGCCCGAACTTGCGCATCCGCTCACGCTCCTGCGTCGCGCCTACGGCATCTGAGCGGCTGACACTCCCAAGACCCCACCGAAGCGAGCCCAAGCATGACAATCACCCGCGAATCGCTGATGACGCTCGAAGCCTACTCACGGGCGCGCGACACCCTGCGTAGAGAGGTCATCGCGCACAAGAAGAAGCGAACCCTGCACCTTGGCAATCACGTGACGCTGTTGTTCGAGGACGAGAAGACGATCCGCTACCAGATCCAGGAGATGCTGCGCATCGAGAAGATCTTCGATGAGGCCGGCATCGAGGCGGAACTGGAGGCGTATGGGCCGCTCGTGCCCGATGGCTCCAACTTCAAGGCGACGCTCCTCATTGAATACGGCAACGAGGCCGAGCGCCGCGTCGCCCTCTCGAAGCTGATCGGCATCGAGGACCGCATGTTCATCCAGGTCGAGGGACAGGGTCGCAGCTACGCGATCGCCGACGAGGACCTCGACCGCGAGAACGAGGAGAAGACCTCGGCCGTGCACTTCGTGCGCTTTGAGCTGAGCGACGCGATGCGGCGCGCCTTGCAGGGCGGCGCGCAGATGATGGTGGGCTGCGACCATCCCAACTATCCGGCGCACGTCGAGGAACTCGATCCCGAGTTCCTCGCGGCGCTCCTCGCCGATCTGCGCTAGACCGGTGCCTCGCGCGGGAAGACGAGCCGGGCGGTGAGCCCCTGTCCGGGTGCCGAGTGCAGCTCGAAGCGCGCACCGTGGCGCTGCGCGATGCGCTCGATGATCGCGAGCCCGAGCCCCGCGCCGTTGGCCTGGCTGCGTGCGGTGTCAAGGCGCGTGAAGGGACGTTTCAGGCGTTCCAGCTGTTCAGGGGCGACGCCGGGCCCGTGGTCGCGCACCTCGAGGACGATGCCCTTGTCCTCGTAGACGCGGATTTCGACCTCGGCTCGCGCCGCGCCCTCGGTGCGGCCGTAGCGACGGGCATTTTCGAGCAGGTTCAAAACCACCCTCGTGAGTTCGGTACGCTGCCCGTAGATCGCCTCGGTCGGTGTGCACGTCACGGTGACCTCGAGATCGGGATTGGGCGCCATCCCCGCGACGATCTCCTCGACCAGGGGGCCAAGCGCGATCGCGCCGAATCCGCCGATCGCGTTCAGCGGCCGCGCATAGTCGAGGAACTGCCCGATGATGACGTCCATCTGTTCGACATCGGCACTCATCGATTCGCGCGTTGCCGCGTCGAGCGGATTGAGCTCGATCTCAAGCCTAAGGCGGGTCAGCGGCGTGCGCAGGTCGTGGGAGATGCCCGCGAGCAGGAGGGCGCGGTCGGCCTCGATCTGCTCGAGGTCGGCGACCATGGCGTTAAAGCTCGCATTGGCCTGGCGGATCTCGCGCGGGCCGGCCTCGGGCAGCGGTTCGGGTCGCGCGCCCTGACCGATCGCCACGGCCGCTGTGGCAAGGCGCCTGAGCGGCAGGTTGATGAGCCGGCTGATGACCACGGCGCCGACCATCGAGAGGGCGAGGGCCACCGCCCCCCAGCCCAACCATTGGACCTTGGGGATGTTCTCCAGGCGCGTTGGATCGAACGCCACCCAGTAGCCGTCGTCATCGATCGTGAAGCTCACCCAAAGACCGGCCTGGCCGTTGACCTTGAGCGACAGGCGCGTATCGTCACCCAGCTTGGCGCGCACGTAGCGCTCGAGGATACCAAGGAAGGGCTCGTCGGGCAGCGCCTCGATCTGGTCGTCCTGCTCGAGGCTGTAGATGCGGATGCCCTCGTTCTGGGCCAGGTCGAGCAAGAGAGCACGCCGCTTGTCAGGATCCGAATTGATGAGGGCCGAGCGCGTCAGATTGACGATGCTGACCACCAGCTGGGCGGCCTGCTGGGCGCGCGGTGAGCGCTCGAGGACCCTAAAACTCTGGTACCAGGATCCCAGGCTTGCGCCGATCAGGATCGCGATCAGGAAGAAAGTGCGCCAGAAGACTCCGCCTGGTCCCCACTCGGCGACCGGCTGGGTCTCAGCTTGGGGACTGTGGACTCGGTGCGGCGCTGGGCGCATCGGCGGAGGGGCGGTCATCCGGAATGAATACGTATCCCAGGCCCCAGACCGTCTGGATGTAGCGAGGATTCGATGGATCCGGTTCGATCAGCTTGCGCAGACGCGAGATCTGCACGTCCAGGCTGCGATCGAACACTTCGTATTCCCGGCCGCGCGCGAGCTCCATCAGCTTCTCGCGCGANNGCGCGACAGCGGCTGGCGCGGATGGCGCGCAAAGGCCTTCATGACGGCAAATTCGCCGGTCGTCAGCGATTTCGACTCCCCGTTGTGCTCGAGCGTGCGCGTCTTCAGATTCAGGACGTACGGGCCGAAGGTGAAAGTTTCCAGATCGGCCGCGGGCGCCCCGGGCGCCTCGGGCGCACCGCGGCGCCTTAACACCGCATGGATGCGCGCGACCAACTCTCGCGGATTGAACGGCTTTGGGAGATAATCGTCTGCGCCCAGTTCCAGCCCGATGA
>PLEY01000079.1 GCA_003136595.1 Burkholderiales bacterium | reverse complement strand
CCGAACAAGAGGATGAAGATCGAGTCGCCGCGCAGGAATTTTTTCTTGTAAAAGTCCGCCAGGGCGCTTCGGTTGCTTGCCACCACCACCCAAGAGAAATTGCGAACTGGCGAGCCCGGTGCTTGCGCCCACAGCCGCCAAGGATCGTCGTGGGAGCAGGGCGCACCCATCCGAGAGCGACCCAAAGACCGCGACCCNNAGACCGCGACCCAAAGACCACTCCATTGGTCCCGGCGTTGATCAGCCGAATTCGCCACAATCGTCAAGCCCGCTAGAAAAGCTTAAGCCAGACGCAAAATACCGGAATGATGCAGAGGGTTATGTTTGGAACCATGAATCTCGCATTGTTCAGATCCTGAAATACCACCCTCCGCTCAAGTCGCGGATCATTGACCGTCTCAAAGATCTTGAATGGCTCGTAGGCTGGATCAGATTGCAGCACACGATTCCCAAGCAGCCGCTGCAGGTAGTGAGACCTGTCCCTTGCTCGATGAAAGGCGGCCCGGTAGATGATTTGGACATATAAGAATGAGAGCACCACAATGCACGACAGCCAAGCGAACATGGGTGGCTCCAAGGCCGCATTGCGGCTGAACAGGGCAACGACGAGAGCGGCGAGGATTACGAATGCCTGCTGCATCGTGCCGATCGCGTAAGACTCCTGCTTCAGAAGGATGTCCTGGATGATCTTGAGTTCTTCGATGATCTCCTTGCGCTGATCTGCAGCCGTGAGGGAGTTGGCGTCGGGGACAGGCATGCATGGCTCCGATTTGGGCGAACTACACCGCGAAGTCGCTCGGCCCATCCACTGGGTCGGGGCCCCGGTGCAATGCGCGGCATTGAAGCGGAGTCGGATATCTGATCTACGTGATGTGCGTGACCACGCCGACCGGGGGCGATTTTCCGACGAATTCTATCGAACCAATTCTAGCGATTTGATGACGCTCTCGGCATCACTCCAAAGAGTAATGATTCGGCGCTACCCGATCTGACCTCGGTACTTGATAGGTTCGGATGGCGCGAGCTGGCGCCCGGTGGAGCCCGGTGGAGCCGGGTGGAGCCGGGTGGAGCCGGGCAGTGGAAGGCTTGTCGGGAGCGACTCGCATTCCGCTCGACATCGGGCTCTCGAAGTCCCTTTGCCGGGCCACGAACGGGACCCGATGCGTGACCGGTGCAACTCTCGTTGGCACCGATCAGGTCGGACAATGGCGAGATCCTGCAAGTGAAATGCGGCGCGTTCGCCTGATGAAGAATTGAGGCTCCTCTGAACCCGCCGCCAGTCGGGTTCAGGGATGCAGCCAGGCCACCGCGCACCACACGCCGAACAAGAGGATGAAGATCAAGTCGCCGCGCAAGAATGTTTTCATGGCCGCTCCCGGGTCGAGTTATGAAACAGAAACCAGCGTCCTGTAGCCTTGTCCTTCCAGCCTGGCAGGCAGACCGGACGCTAAGCCCCACTTGCCGACGCGGTTGTCACGACGCGCCTTGACCGTAGGCTAGGTTCCGGGGGGCCGTGCGTCTGTGGTCTGTCGCACCGAAGCGTTAGTCCATTCGGGCTCGCCTCCCGTAGCACATAGCCCCTTTGGACTTAGTCCCTCGGGGTTTGCGGCCAGGGTTTTCTCTACCCGGGCCGTGGGTCCAGACCGTCGGTTTCCCTAGCGCTCGCCTTGCAACCACTCGGCATGGGACAGCCGCGGGATGCTCACGAAAGCCCCCTCGGTTCGGACGTAGGCGTCCTGGCCGTTCATGCGTCCAAGCGCATGCAGGTCGCGCGCCCGCACAAAAGGCCCTGCGGGGTCAACGAAACGGTCCTCCACATACATCGACACCACCCGGCCGAGGACGATCGCGCCGTGCCCGACCTCAAGCGTCATATAGAGGACGCATTCCAGTGCGGCGTGCGCCTGCCTGATCCGCGGCACCTTGACCCGCGCCGAGGGCGTCGTCGTCAGACCCGCCGCGCCGAGCTTGTCGACGTCATCGGGAAACTGCGTCGCGCAGATGTTCATCTGGCGCCCAAGGTCCTCGGTGACCACATTGACGACGAACTCGGCGCCCGTCTTGATGTTCTGGCGGGTGGTTTTCGCATCGAACCCGCCGGGCTGGTCCATCATGCCGATGCCGAGCAAGGGCGGATCGGAGCAGAGATAGTTGTAGGCGCTAAAGGGCGCCGCGTCGAGCCAGCCGGTCTCGCTCTGGGTTGTCACAAGCGCGATCGGTCGCGGCGCGACCAGACCCGTAAGGATGTCGTAGACCTTGCCGGGATTGTCCGGATCGACTTCAAAATTCATGGGGGTTCCTTTCTCGTTCGGACCAGGACGCTGCACCGCAGAGCTGACGCGGCGTGGTGGTCCGCTTTGGATATCGCTTGGCGTACGCGGCGTAACGCGGGACACGCGCCCGAGCTTTCCGAGCCGTGTCAGGCGTGCGCCTTCAACTCGTGCCAGCTGGTTTCGCTGAGCGTCACTCCGAAGCATTGCGCAGCGACCTCGATACGCTGCCATGCGGCGTCGCGTTCGGCGTCGGTCACGTCCGTGACCTGGTTGAAGCGGGCCACGGCGTTGCGCACATGCGCGGCATTCTCGAGTGGCTCCTTGCGCTGCTCCGGAAACGCAAAGCGCACGCCCGCCATCTGGTTGCGTGCCTTGGTGCTGAGTTCTGACATGATGGCTCTTCCGTGGTGACGTCAACTGGGTTGGTTTCGGTGCGGTCGGGCTCCCCTGGTGACTGGGAGCCCCGGGGACACTGGTGACACTGGAACCGCGGCTTACGGCGTGCGGCCGACCCTGTATTCGGAACCCACGGGCACGGCCTCGAGTTCCGGGTAGTCGGTATAGCCTGCGGCGTCGCCGCCGTAGAGGGTGGTGATGTCGTTCGCCGAGAGGAGCTCGTCAAAGCGCAGGCGGTCGACGAGGTCGGGGTTGCCGATGAAGGGGCGTCCGAATGCCACCATGTCAGCGCGACCCGAGGCGACCGCCTCCAAGGCCATGGCCCGCGTGTAGCCGTTGTTGACGATCCAGGCGCTATTTGGATTGCTCTTCTTGAAACGGCTTTTCAGCGCCGCATAATCGAAGGGCACGGCATCGCGCGCGCCGCCCGTGGCGCCATGGATCACGTGGATGAAGGCGAGTTTCAGGTGGGCCAGGTGCTCGACCAGATGGTCGAACAACCCCTGTGGGTCACTGTCCTGGCCCGCATCGTTGACGGGCGTGACCGGCGAGAGTCGAAGGCCGGTACGACCGGCCCCGATCTCGGACACGATCGCGGTCATCACCTCCAGGGGAAAGCGCATGCGGTTTTCCTCAGAGCCACCGTAGCGGTCGGTGCGGTCATTGATGCTGTCGCGCAGGAACTGCTCGAGCAGATAGCCGTTTGCGCCATGCACCTCGACACCATCAAAGCCTGCCGCGATGGCGCGGCGCGCGCCCTCTGCAAACTGGGCGACGATGCCGGGAATCTCGTCGGTGGCGAGCGCGCGGGGCGCCGAGACCTCCTCGAAACCCTTGTCGGTGAAGGTCTGGGCCGCGGCGCGCCGGCTGGTGGACGAGACCGGCGCCTGCCCGTTCGGTTGCAGCGAGACGTGGGAGATCCGGCCGACGTGCCAAAGCTGCAATGCGATCTTGCCATCGCGCTCGTGGACGGCGTCGGTGACCTGGCGCCAGGACGCTACCTGGGCATCGTTGTAGATGCCGGGGGTGCCCCGGTAGCCCTGGCCTTCGGCCGATACCTGGGTCGCCTCGGCGATGATGAGACCGGCGGTCGCGCGCTGGCGATAGTAGGTGGCCATGAGCGCGGTGGCGAGCGCACCCGGGGCCGCCCGGTTGCGTGTCAGGGGTGCCATCACGATGCGGTTGCCCGCCTCGATGTCACCGAAGGTGATCGGGTCAAAAAGCGTGGTCATGTTGCGGATTCTCCTTGGCGGTTGGCTCGCTGACTTCGGCACGCCGGGCGGTGCCCCACTCGCCAGGGGGTTCACCTCGTGGCTGAACCCGGAGCGCCGCAGCGCCGACCTACGCTGCGTCCGGATCCAGAGCGGCTCGGCCCTCTTCGAGCCGTAGCCGTTTGCGGGCCCGGCGCTTCTGGGTCAGTACGAGATCGAGACGTCGTTCTGGACTTCGGTCACACCTGGTGCACTCCAGGCCGCCCAGCCTGCCTCCTCGCGTTCGTTCCAGGAGGGGGTCGATCCCGACAGGGTCACCTTGCTGCCCGAGGTCGCCACCTTGATGTGGGCGGCATCGATCTGCGCGTCACGGCGCAGGGCCTTCTCGATCGCCTCCTTGACGGCTGTGGCCTCGACCCCCGGTTCGATCCCGATCTCATTGGAAACCCAGGTCACCCCGGACAGGTACTGTACGGCATCCTCGGCGGCGTTGCGCTCGAATTGCCACTTGACGCTGCCAGTCAGGGTGACCCGACCCTGCTCGACGGTGGCCTTGACCGACGAAGGGACCCAGACATGCCATTTGAGCGCGCTCACCACGGCGGCAGCGATCTCCTCGTCTTTGCGGTCGTGGAGGCCGTAGCGGTTCACACCGAGCTCTTCGACGATCGCCTTCACGCCTTCGACCCGTTGTGTGGCGCGCTCGACGGCCCACTTCTCGGCATAGAACGGCACGGTGCCGGTGAGGCTGATGACGCCTCCCTTGGCGGAGACACTGATACCTGCGGCTGTGACCGAAGGGTCCCATTGCAGTTCGTTGATCACGTCACCAGCCAGTTGTGAATCGGTTTTCATAGGAAGCCTTCTTGATGGCACACGGCGCGGCCGCGGGAGTCCTCGCGCGGGCGCCCCGGAATGACACGCCTCTTTGATACGGGACTCATGAACATTTCTTTTACGACGCCCTCAGGGGTGTGTCCGTGCGAAGACGTACCGAGGGTGAGAAAAGGATCCCAGGGTGGGGCTGGAACGGGGTCCTGCCGCCGGCCCTGCAGGGAGCGCTTGAGCGAACTCTGGAGCGAGCCCGACACCCACAGCAGACGGCAAGCACCCAGCGGTCGCGGCGGGGAAATCACCCCGTGCCCCGCGCGGCGCAAGCGCGAGGCAGTATCATGCGCGTTTGACTGGAAGTGAGGCTGATGGTGGTGAAATGGGTTCGGCGGGTTTTGGTGGGATTGCTGATTGCTCTCGGATTTGCAGCGGCTGTGGGGTTCTGGTTTCGAAGCGCAAGCGCGCCGATCATTGAGGGAAGTATCGCGGCAGCGGGCCTGGGCGCCCCGGTTTCGGTGGTGCGCGATGCGAATGCGGTGCCGCATATCTACGCAAAGAACGAGGACGACGCCTATTTCGCACTCGGCTTCGTCCATGCCCAGGATCGTCTCTGGCAGCTGGAGATGAACCGGCGCATCTACTCGGGGCGGCTGGCCGAGATTCTCGGGGAGGCGGCGCTGCCGACCGACCGGTTCCTGCGCACCCTGGGCGTCGCTGAAAACGCCCGCCACGAGGTCGAGAACTATGACGCGGCGACGCGGCATGTCCTTGAGCGCTATACGGCCGGCATCAACGCCTACCTCGCCCAGCGCCACGGGCCCTTGCCGATCGAGTTCCTCCTGACCGGGGCGCCGGCCCCCGAGCCCTGGACCCCGGTCGATTCGGCCGGCTGGATCACGATGATGGCCTGGGACCTCTCAGGCAACTGGGGCAACGAGGTCCTGCGCATGCGGCTCGCCCAGAAGCTCTCGAAGGAGCAGATCGACGAACTCTTGCCGCCCTACCCGGGCAACAACGGCGCGCCCGACAAGCCGCTTGGCACCGTCGACTACACGGCCCTGTACCGGCAACTGAAGGGCACGACGGCCCAGCTCTCGGAGGCACTGGCCCAAGCCCCGCCGGCCCGCGATGAGGGGATCGGATCGAACAACTGGGTGGTCGCGGGCAGCCGAACGGCCTCGGGCAAGCCGCTCCTGGCCAACGATCCCCACCTCTCCCTGACCGCCCCGGCCCTCTGGTATTTCGCCCATCTCTCGGCGCCGGGCTTGGAGGTGATCGGGGCGACGCTGCCGGGCGTGCCGATCGTGGTGCTCGGGCGTACCGATCGCATTGCCTGGGGATTCACCAATACCGGCCCCGACACCCAGGACCTCTACATCGAGGATGTCCAGGATGGCAAAGCGCGTACTCCGAACGGCTGGCAGCCGCTGGCGGTGCGCGAGGAGGTCATCAAGGTGAAGGGGCGAGCGGACGTCCATCTCACCGTACGGGCCTCAAGGCACGGGCCGCTTGTCACCGACGTCTCCGAGCGCATCGGCCACGCGCTTGCCGCTGTCGGTGGCGAGCACTACGCGATCGCCTTTGACTGGGCGGCGTTGCGCCCGGACGACCGCTCGATGCAGGCGGGCGTCGCCTTGAATCACGCGCATGACTGGGCGAGCTTCCTCGCCGCAGTGCGCCAGTTCGACAGTCCCGAGCAGAACATGGTCTATGCGGACGTGGAAGGCAACATCGGTTATGTGGCGCCCGGGCGCATCCCGGTGCGCCGCGCCGACAACGACCTGAAGGGTGAGGCGCCGGCGCCGGGCTGGGATGCGCGCTATGACTGGATCGGCTGGATTCCCTTCGAGGATCTCCCGCAGGAATTCAATCCCGCAAGCGGCAAGATCGCGACCGCCAACCAGAAGGTGGTCGCTGACGACTACAAACCCTATCTCACCGCCGAATGGGAGGCTCCCTACCGCGCGCGGCGCATCAACCAGCTGCTCGATGCGAATCCGCACCACGAACTGGCCAGTTTTGAGGCGATGCAGGCCGACCAGTTTTCGCTCGCGGCGGTGGAAGCACTGCCCTTGCTGCTCGACACGCGGGCGCAGACCCCGGCTGCAGGTGCCGCCATCGAGCGCCTCGCGCACTGGGACGGGAGCATGCAGACGGACCGTGCCGAGCCCCTCATCTACAACGCCTGGATGCGCGAACTCTCGCGCGAGATCTATGCCGATGAACTGGGCCCGGAGCTGTTCAAGGAGTCCTGGCGGCTGCGGCAGGTGTTCGTGGTAAACGTCCTGCGCAACAAGGGCGGTGAACAGCGCTGGTGCGACGATGTGACGACGCCTGCGGTCGAGACCTGTGACGAGTTGAAGGCGCGCTCTCTCGAGGTGGCGCTCGCCGACCTGGCGAGGCGCTACGGAGCGGACCCGGAGCGCTGGCGTTGGGGCGAGGCGCATGCGGCGCGTTCCCTGCATCGGCCGCTGGGTGAATTGCCCCTCGTGGGACGGCTTTTTAACATCGAGGTGCCCGTGGGCGGGGACAACTACACCCTGAACGTCGGCCATTACAGTGTCGCCGACGAAAGCGCTCCCTTTCGGAGCCACGAGGGGCCCAGCCTGCGCGCGATCTATGATCTCGCAGACCTCGAGCGCTCCGAATTCATCCATTCGAGCGGCCAGTCCGGTAACCGGCTCGAGCCGGCCTACTCAAACTACGCCAAGCGCTGGTCTGACGTGCGCTATCTGCCGATGCAGACCCGGCGCGAGACTGTCGTCGTGGGCGCCATGGGCACCCTGGTGCTCACACCCTAGTCGAGCGCTCGTCCTGCTGGGGCTCGATCGCGGCCTGTCGGGTGCCACTCGGGAGCTCCTCCCACTGTAGATTCCTCTGATAGCGATGACTGATGCGGCCCTCGTGGTCGATCGCAAACAGATGCAGCCAGCGATGGTCGACCAGGTCGCGTACCGCCTTGTGTTTCTCGATGACCCGGTTCAGCTCGGCTACGGGCGCCTCGATCAGGACCGACAGGCGCAAGGGTTCGTGCACGAAGCGCCGACCGTCATGCACCGATTGCCAGGCGAGACCCACCTTCAGATCGCCCGCGTTCCCCTCGAGCACACCGATGGTCCCGACGACGTTGTGGAGCACCTTGTTGCCGCTGCCAAAGGCGCGGTTGTTCACCGTCGAGGCGAAATACTGCAGATTGATCCAGCAGGCGACGACCATGGGCGCCGTCATGATGAGCTCGAGCACCCAGAAATCGCGATCGCGCTGCCACTCGTATTCGTGCAGAAACGCCCGCCCGCCGAGATCGAGCCCGCGCGTGCGGTGGCGGGGGGCCGCGATGAAGGCCGCGTTGCCGGCAAGACCCCATTCCGGACGCACCTGCGACCAGTCGCGGCTGCGCACCAGCACCGCCTGGTCGATGTCGCGGGCCGTGTCCACGCCAAGCGCGTGCGCCCGTTCGGCACGCGCGCGCCGTGACGCCTCCTTCAGCCAGAGCTTCGCCTCGGCGAGCTCCGCCCGGTGCGTCTCGGGGACGTCCTCCTCGTTGAAAATGCGCACCTCGTCGGTGGTCGTGTCGTGCAGGCACCCGAGGAACCACGTGTCGCCGGGAATCGTGATGCCGCGCTCGGTGAGGCCCACCCGCACATGGGGGTCGTTCAACACCGCGGCGGCGACACGGGCGTTGGCCTCACCGGTGTGGCCCCCGCAGGCGCCGCAGTCCAGGCCCGACGCATGGGGATTGTTGACCGTCGTGCTGCCGTGACCGGTCAACATGACGAGGCGCGCGAAGGGACCGGTGAGCGACATCGCCTTGAGAACCGCTTCGGCCATCGAGACCCGCTCGTAATCGGTGAATCCGGTGGCGCGCCCGGCGAGCGTGCCGGCCGTGATGCGCGGCCCGACCCGGCGCGCGACGTCCGGATCGAGACCGTCGGTGTTCGGATCGGTCACGGTGCGGGTCAGGTGCGCGCTGTCGCTGAAGATCTTGCTCGCATACAGGAATCCGGCTGACTCCACGTAGATGAAGGAGGAGACCGCCGAGAGCTTGAACGACTTCCAGGCCTTCGCCGCACGCCGGCGCAACAGGCGCAGACCGAGGATCTCCGCCTCCTCCTCCGGATCGGCGCGACTGACGGCCTCGCACACGACCACGGCGGGTTTGAGCAGCACCGGGCATTGCGCCCCGCCGTGGGTCTGGCCGATCGGAATGTATTCGATCGGAAAGCCGAAGAATCCGGCAAAGCCGATGGTCTGGATGCGGGCATTGACCGATTCGAGGGCGCGGCGGTAGATCTCCGAGCGCACGTCGATGCAAAAGGCGGCCTGCAGGTCGGGGCGAGGGGGCAAGGGATTGTCGGTGTTGTGGCGGGCGCGTGCGGCAAACAGGCCCAGAAGCCGGCGCTGGTAGGCGATCTCGTAGGCCTCATGCAGGATCAGATCGATGGCGAGCGCCGCATCGTCGCCCAGGCGTTCGTCCGCAGGCAACTGGGCGGCGGCCTCCATCTCGGCCTGCCAGGCCCGGCGGAACGCCTCGTCGCGGCGCTCGAGGAACAGCGCGAAACCCCATGACAGGCGGATTGCGAGCAGATCGATCAAGGTGTCGTCGGTCTCGCCATAGAGCGCCCGGTTCCAGGCGAGATACCGTGCATAGGCGGCCCAGCCCTGGATGTCGAACAGGGACCGCGAGAGATACTCCTCGATCGCCCGCTCGGGCAGGCCGAGGCGTTCGACCACCCTGATGATCGCGTCGATCGGATCGGTGGGCAAGGCGGCTATGGCTTCGCGAAACCCGGCAATTCCCATGACTTCGGGATTGCGGTCGTGGCGCATCGAGCTGCGCCAGGCCGCGTAAGGCCGCAGGCGGCGCGCGGGCAGCCGCCACACCGACTGACCCTCGTCGAAGTACGCGGCGCACCACTTGGAGATCTCATCGACCATGAAGGCCGTGCGTGAGGCCAAGCGGTCACCTGCGGCGAGCGAATCGAGGACCTCGCGCAGGGTTGCGACCGCGGCGCCCGCGGCGGGCGAGGCTTCGGCGGGGGGCTCTGTCACGAGCGCCTCCTTCAGCGCGGCAAGCCCGTCGGGCGTGCGCCAGTCCGAGGGTGCCCCGGCCAGGGCTGCGCTGAGGTCGCCGTCTAAGATCGTGCCGTCGGCCACGGCCTGGGCGTAGAAACTGCGCGGCATCACCATCCGCACCCGCGCGACGCGCTTCTGGCGCGCGCAGGTGGCGTGGAAGGTCTCGCCGGCAAAGCCCAAGAACGGGTTGACCGCGACGAAGTGCTTCAGGGGCCAAAGCGGCGCGATGCGCCCGCACGCGGTCTTGATCGCGGCGATGTAGCGCGCGCGCTCGCTGGACTCCTCCGGCCTTGCACCCGCGCTGATCCCGAACTGCGAAGCGTCGGCGGTCATGATGAACGGGCGCGGGTCGGCCAGACGCGCAACACGAGCCGGTTGGCAAGCGTATTGACATACAGGCCGTGGGAGATGGGCATGTACAGCGCCTCCCAGCGCGGCTCGTCGGAGTTGCGCGGCAAGAGGGTCTGCAGCACTGTCACCGCGGCGAAGCTGGCCACGATGCCGACGATGATCGCCAGCTCGAGCGGCCCCTGGAGCGCAGGCGAGGCGGGCAAAACGCCGATCAGGTAGCGCTCGGCGGCGTACTGCATGCCGAAGTAGATAACGGCCACCACGATCGCGAGGCCCACGGTGCGGATCACGACGAAGCTGTTCGGCCGCTCATCGAGACCGTTGGCGACGAGATGGATGACGCCCAGGAGCAGCACGGCCCCAAGCGCAAGCACACCGGGTTTTGCGCTCGGAGTCGCGCCGAAGAGGCTGCCGACCGCAAGCGCAGTCCCGAGCACGGCCGCGATCGCGATGGCAAGGCGCGCCGGGTGGGGCTTGCCGCCGGGACTCGGAGTCCAGGAGGCCCGGGCGATGTCGATGACGCTGCCCGAGGACAGGAAGGCGTGCGCCTTGTAGAGCGAATGGGTGAGGATGTGCAGCACCGCGGCCGAGAATACGCCGAGGCCGCACTCGAGCATCATGAAACCCATCTGGGCGATGGTCGAGTAGGCCAAGGACACCTTGATCGAGGTCTGCGTCAACATGACTACCGAGCCGAAGAGGGCCGTCCAGCCGGCGACCACCGCCAAGACGTCCAAAGCCGGCGTGGACAGCATGATGAGATGGGCGAAGCGCACGACCAGAAAGCCGCCGGCATTGATGATGCCCGCGTGCAGCAGGGCCGAGACCGGCGTGGGGGTCTCCATCACCTCGATCAGCCAGCCGTGCAGCGGAAACTGGGCGGATTTCAAAAGACCCGTCACGATGATCAAGAGGGCCGCCCCGTGCGGACCGACGGGCGTACCCGCGGCCGCCTGGGCTTGGGCGCCGGCAAACAGGCGGCCATAGTCGAGGCTGCCGAAGGACTGGTAGAGCAGGATCGCAGCGCCGATGAGGCACAGCTCGCCCAGCCGGCTCGCGATGAACTTCTTGCGAGCCGCAAGGATCGCTGCGGGCCGCTCCGGATAGAACACGAGCAGGCGATGCAGTCCGAGACTCGTGGCAATCCAGGCCAGGGTGAACAGCGCCAGGTTGCCGGCGATGATGATGAAAAGCACAGCCCCGAGCGTCAAGCACAGCCAGCGGATGAAACGGCTCTGGCCCGGATCACCGTCCAGATAGTTGCGGCTGTAGTTGACGACGATGACACCGATGAAGGCCACAAGGCAGAACATCAGTGCCGAGAGCCGGTCCAGATAGAGCGCCACACCGATCCCGGCTTGACCGAGGGTCTCGGTCGCAAAAGGGCCGCGCGCGCTGACGATGACAAGGCTTGCGAGTGCGAGCCCGAGCGTGCCCAACGCCGCGTAGCGCGCCAAGCCGAGGATGAATCGGACCGGCAGCCGGGCGCCCACCTTCGAGACGAGACCGACCCCGAACAGGGCGAGGGGTCCAAGGGCTGGGTACCAGGAGGGTAGCGAGTGCATGGCGTATGAAAAATGGGTGGTTTGATCGGCAGCGTTCAGGCCCTGTGTGTGCCGCCTGGGAGGGCGGCGGCCGACCGGTCGAGACCGCGCGCCCCCTGGAGGACAGCGCGGTCAAACGCGCCCGTCGGCCTACCCGTTTCCAGAGGGATACGCGCGTACACGGGGATCCGGGCGAGGGCTGCGAGGCGCGCGAATTCGTCCCGCAAGATACCGGTGGGGACAGGTTCCTCGAGCACGGCGGCGTCGGCGCCCTTGGCCTCGGCCTCGGCCAGGCCCGCAGCGTCGTGGCAGCTTACCATCCACAACGGCACCGGGGGACGGCTCGTCTGCCGGCGCAACTCCAGCGCACTCGAATGCACGCCAAGGGCCCCGGACTGGCGCGCGAGCAGCGCCGGGCCGGCCACGAGGACATCGGCGCCGTGGCTGCGGGCGCGCTCACCCCAGCGCCTTGCGAGCGCTGCATGCTGCCCGGGAACCAGGTGGGTAGCCGAGATCTGGATGAGGCGCGCGCCCGCCGCGAGAGCCTCATCCAGTGCCTGGTCGGCCGGCCTTGCACCGGCTGATGGCGCCGCGTCGATCAGCGCGTAGAAGGGCGGCAGGGCGAGCCCGAGCCAGACGCGCCGGTTCGACGCCAACAGGGGCCCCGGCGGGGCCTGCCCGGGCTCGATCCAGGCGATACGCTGGCCCTCGCGACCGTGAGCCGTGCCCGACCAGCGTTCGGCCAGGAAGAAGTGCAGATGCACGGTCCGGGTCGCAAAGGCATGCGCGTAATCGATCCAGGGGCGCAGATCGTGCGCCTCGAGGCCGACCTCCTCGAGCAGTTCGCGGCGCGCGGCCTGCAGGGCACTTTCGCCGGCGTCGATCTTTCCGCCTGGGATCTCCCAGAAGCCCGCGGCCAGCTGGCGCGGCGTGCGCTCGGCCAGCAAGACGCGCCCCTTGGCATCGCGCACGATGCACACGGCCACCTCGATACGGTTGCGCAACATGGTGGTGTGAACCTTAGTCGGGCCAGACACGCGGGCCGGCGAAACCGTCAGCGGGCGCGCCTGCATCCGACGGGCGCGGGCTGGTCGTGACCGCTTGCGGCTGTATCGTCACGGGTGGGTTGGCAGGGGCCAGCTGCGTCGGGACGGATGGCCTCGGGCTGCGTGCGCGCGCCGGCGGGGCAGCCCCCTTCCGGGACTTCGTCGCCATGGCTTAGGAGGTCTCGAAGAAGGCCTGGGCGCGGCACGCGAATTCGACCTGGGTGGCGCCGGGCATCGCGCCGTCCTGGCCGTAGAGCGTCACGTTGACGTAGGTCTTGCCAAAGCCGAGATCCGGATAAAGCCCGGTCTCCTGCGAAAGATGGGCGAGGCGGTCGAGGAAGGCCCGCGTCTGCGAATACGAACCGAACTGGTAGCGGCGCGTTAAAGAGGGCGGGCGTTCGTTGGATTGCCAGCCTTCTGGAAGCGGTAGCGTTTGGGCCATGACGACACTCCTCTTTAGGACCTGGTCGGGATCGGACGGCTCGGCCCACGGGTCGTCCCGTGGCGGAAGGCGCTGTAACGGCCGAGACGCCGGGTGAGCTCCTCGAGATGGGCCAGCTCCTCGCCGCCGATCTCCGTGAACAGCACCCCGAGCGGGGCGGCGGGAGCGCAGGCGCGCGCCGCCTCGCGATAGAGCTTCACGGCGCGCTCCTCGGTAGCCAAGGCCGCCTGCAGGATTTCGGGCACGGTCTGCCCGATCGGCAGTCCGGGCGGGGGACCGTCATCGATGCCTGCACCCGTCGCGGCGAGTGCGACCGCAAAGCGCCGCGCGTGGTGCAACTCCTCCGCGGCCTGCGTGGCACGCTCCTCGGCGAGATCGGAATCCCCGAGACGCTCGGCCACGGCCGACTGCAACAGCGCCTGGTGCACCGCGCCGAATTCGTGCCGAAGCGCGCGCTTGAGCCAGCTGATCGCCAGAGGGGTCGGCCGCGACATGGGTGCTTAGGCGGGCGGTGGACCGGAGTCGGGCGTCACACGTCGGCCGGTGCAGGACTTGCGCCTAACTGACCAGGGTCTGCGGCACGTTCGAGCCCGAAGGTAGGATCTGCTCGACCTCGTCGTGCGGGCGCGCGATGATGTGCGCGGCCGCCAGGCCGTCGCCAACCCGCTCGCACGCGTCGGCGCCCGCGCGCACGGCCGCATTCACCGCGCCGGTCTCGCCGCGCACGAGAACCGTGACGTAGCCGCCGCCCACGAACTGCCGGCCGATGAGCCGCACTTCGGAGGCCTTGGTCATCGCGTCGGCCGCCTCGATGGCGGGCACAAGCCCCCGTGTCTCGATCATGCCAAGGGCAATTCCGGTTTTTTCGCTTGCCATTTCTGTAACTCCTTGAGGTTGGTGGGGCAGGGTGTTCAGGGGAGCTGTTCGCGTCCGGTGGGCAGGATCTGTTCGACTTCAAGGTGTGGGCGCGCAATGATGTGCGCCGCGGCCAAGCCATCGCCGACTGCTTCGCAGGCATCAGCGCCGGCGCGCACGGCCGCGTTCACGGCACCGGTCTCGCCGCGCACGAGAACGGTGACATAGCCGCCCCCGACGAACTGCCGGCCGATGAGCCTCACCTCGGAGGCCTTGGTCATGGCATCGGCCGCCTCAATGGCCGGTACCAACCCGCGTGTCTCGATCATGCCCAGTGCGATACCCATTTTTTCGCTTGCCATTGTGGTTCTCCTTGTGGAATTGAGTGATGGTTCCGAGACCCCTGCGGCGGCCTTGGCCGCGCGGGGACGACCCTAGCTGTGCCACTGCACCTCGTCCCAGTGGTCGATGATCCCGGCGATGGTCAGATCGGTCGTGATCTTCGGATTGCCCGCCGCGATGCGGGCCGCCGACAGCCCGATCGTCACGACGAAGTCACCGGGCTTAGCGCCGATCGGGTCGAGCGCCACCTCGAGGTGGCCGCGCGCATCCTCGACCACGCGCAACGATTTGGACGCCAGCCAGAAGTTGCGCTTGGTGGTCACGAGGTCACGCACGACCCGCAGGATCTGCATCGCTTCTGCCTCCTTGTGCTGTGCCGCTGCCGTCGTCCCAGTAGTCGATGATGCCGACGATCGTCAGATCGCTCGGATAGTCCTTGCTACCGGCCGCGTCGCGCGCCGCGGAGCTGCCGACTGCGATGACCCAGTCACCGGGCTTGCAGCCGACCGGATCGACCGCGACCTGCTTGCCGCTCGCGCCGCGCTCCTTGACCACCAGCAGCCGCCGGTTCTGCAGACTACCGATACGGGCGGTCGCGACGAGGGTTCCTTCGACCTGGCAGATCTTCATGGGGCAGGCCTTGTGTCGTGGACGTCCCGTGGAGCCAGGGACTCGAGTTTGGCGTTCTCGCCCGCCCGCAGTACCGCCTCGACATGGACGCGGGCGCGGACCTCGCTTGTGTAGCGGCGCGCGATGGCCTCTGACAGCCGGCTCGCCCGGTGGCGCGCGCGCACGGCGGCGCCCGGGATCTTCGGCTCGTAGCGTACGTGCACGAGCACGGGGACAGCAAGGCCCGCCGGAGCGAGCAGCCGGCCGAGGATCTTCACGCCCACATCGAGGTCGGCCGCACCCTCCTCGAGGGTGTCCATCTGGGCCTGGAAGGCGAGGTTGCGCAGCTGCACGTCGTCGGCACTGTCTCCCACCACGATCAGGCGCTCGGTATGGCCACGCTCGGCATAGCTGCCGCCATGCCAGACGCGCACCGCATCGACCTGGGCGAGGTTGTTCTTCAGCAGATAGCCGCACAGCCAGCGCATGCCCTCGGTGCCCGGATCGTCGGCGGGAACGCCCGCGCACCGTGCCACGGCGGCGCGCAAGAGCTCCTTGGCGGCGTCCCGCGACAGACCCTGGGTTTTTCCGTAGAGATCGAGCGCATCGACACTGCGTTCGACCGAGCATTGTCCGGTGGCGTCGGGGACGTGCACGCGCACGGCATCACTGTCGGTGTCCACACCCACGAGGAGCGTGGCCAAGGGGACATCCGCCCCATGGGTGTGACGGACCGCGGCGGCGAAGTCGTCCAGGCGCCTGAGCAGTGCTTCGGCCGCCCTGCGCTCATCGCTGCCGTGCGCCGCGCATCCGCCATGGGCCGGATCGGAGCGGCTGAAATGGTAGACGCCCATCTTCAGATAGCTCGAGGGGACGAGCGGGGCGTTGGGCACGCCTGCGCGCCAGCGCGACAATTCAGTATGCTCCCAGTGGCGCAGCGCCTCCTCGACATCGAAGAGCGCGCCGGCGAACGAGCGCCGATAGGCGACGATGGCCGGCGGCACCCGCAGGATGTGGTCGACCACACCACAGAGCCTGCCATCTGCGCACGGGGTGATGTCGATCGCGTGAAAGCCGAACCGGCGGATGAGGTCGGCCGCGTTCTCGCCCTCGGAGGTGAGCGCGAAGCCTCGCTCCAAGCCGTCCTCGACCAGCCGGCAGAAGGTGCCGAGGACACAGTGGGCACGCAGCGCCGGCATGGCAAGCGGCTCGCTCCAGCTCGTCCGCAGCCACTCTGGGGCGACATCCAGACCCAGTTCCTCGTGCAAGATGGCCTGAGCGTGCGGCACAAAATTCGCCGAGAACTGGTCCTTGGCAAGGCTCTTTAGGAGCGGCTCGATCGCGGCGAAGGCGGTGTCGATGACGCGCGCCTGCGCCTGCAGGCCCGCACTCAGTTCGCGCTCGGCAAGCGGATGACCGCTCGTCATCGGCTGCTGGTCGGACGCGCTGAGTGGCACTACGCTGCCGCGCACCGCGGCGCCTACGCCGTCACGCTCGGGAGGGGGCGCTGTGGGTGATGCGGAAAAGGCCTCCGCATGGCGGGTGCCGGCGGCCCAGCCGGCGCGCGCCAGGGGACCGCGCAACCCGAACGCAGGGGCTGCTTGCTCGCGCCGCCAGGCGGGCACCTGTGGGGCCAGACGGACTCGCTGGGCACGCATCATCCCTGAACCCCTCCAGAGAGCGTGACGCGGGCCGCCGTCTGCGAGGACCAGCCGAAATTTCCGGTCACGAGCTGGCGCTGCTCTTCATGCCGCGCAAATTCCTTGAAGCGCCGGGCCCCGGCGAACGGCTTGACGGGCGCGCCCCGTTCGCTCGGGCTGCGCACAGCCGCAAAGCGGCCTTCGGTCCCGGTGACCCGGCTCGTCTCAGACCAGGCGCCGCCGGTCACGGCCGTGCCATGGCTTAGACCTTCGCCGGTCACGCGGGCGTGGGCGGGCACCGCTTTCGGATCGGTGCTCTGCCGCGCCCGGAAGGCAAATTCCTGATTGCCCGTCAGCTTGTCCGCGCCGAGTGCGAATGAACCCGTGATCGCCTGTCGGCCAGGCGCATCAACCCGCTGTGCGTTGCGCACGGCTCCCTTGTGCAGCTCGGGGATCGAAAAACCCGACGGGCCGCTCCCCGGGGCAGGCGCGCTGTCTCCTTCTTCGGGCACGGTGTAGTAAGGCGTGCCGGAGACCACGCGCGCCGCGCCGCGGGCAAGGCCGCTCACCCTTTGTTCGGGTAGGGGCACGTCGCCCGTGATCCGGGACCCTGGGCGGAGATTATTTTGCCGCGCCTCGACGGCGTCTACGGCAGGCTCATCGCACCAGCCGACCACCGTGCGCGGGCCCTGGTAGGGGCTGCCGGTGACGGGGGCGCAGGTCCCGGGCATGGTGCCGGTCACGCGCGGATGATGTTCGAGATCGACGCCCGAGACGCGCTGACCGGACCACGTGTGCGTCTGGCGGACTTTGCCACCGGAGGCGGGATCGATCCGGGCGAGACCAAGATGGGCGCCCGGCGCGGTGCCCCCGCCTTGACCACCGCACTCGGCCTGACTGCGCGCAGGCGTCAGATACTGGTCGCCCGTGAGCGTCGTGCACGCGCCTCTTGCATCGCCCGTCACGCGCACGCTGCGGCCGACGGCCGAGCCGGTGATCGCGAGACCCTGTTCGGTCGACTCGAGGGCCGGCGCGCGCGTGCGTTGGCGCGATCCGGCCACGGCGAGCGAGCGTCCGAGATTGGTGCCAAAGACCGAATGCCCATGGGGGTCGGTCTGGCGATTGAACTGGGCCGAGGTCGCTGTGCCGCGCTCGGGTCGCGGGGTGAGGTCGTCCGTCGGTCGGCCATCGGCTTCGCCGGTGATGAAGCGCTCGGCGCCGGCCTCGTCACCGGTCACGTGGACCTTGCTGCGGATCAGGGTTCCCGAGACGATCTGGCCTTGGATCGTGCGCGCGAGCCCGACCTTGGGCGCGCTTGGGCGATACGCACCCCCGCCGTCGGTGCCGATGTACTGCGTGCCTGAGACGGGCTTGGCCAGTCCTGGCGAATGCCCGGTGACCTGGCTGCCCGCGCCGATGCGCAGGCCCGTGACCTTCTGGCCGCCCTGGGTCGGTGACGCCAGCACCTTGGGGGCGTATTCCAGCCGGCCGAGGCGAGGCGGCCGCGAGGCCGGCGCCGCCGGCTGCGCGCCACGGCCTGTGACACTCTGCATGGCGCGGCGCGCCCGGGCGAGAAAGCGGCCCGACCGATCGGCGCCGGGCGCCTCCGGCGGGAGCACGGCAGGGGCCGCGGTGCTGCCGCCTGCAGGGCTCGCGGGTGCCGCCCGCAAGCTTGCGAGCGCGCTTAACCCCGCCTTGCCCTGAGACAGCTGCAGGCGCCGCTGACGCGCCGCCTGCCGACCCGAGGACGCGGCGATAGAGGGCGCGAGAGGGCCCGCGGACAGGCTCGCCGGTGACGCGGCGGGCGTGGCGACGGGAGAAGCCTCGGACGGGGCGTGAGCCGCTGCGCCGCCCGTGCCTGGCAGGCGCGCGCTGCGTTGTCCATCGCGCACGCGCTCCGTGGGCGCAGGCAGTGCCGCCTTGCCCTGCGCCAAGAGCGCTCTGCGCTCTTTGGCCCGGGCGCGACCGCTTTCTGCCTGGGCCCGTACGTTCGAACTGGGATTTGCCGGTTGCACGGAGGGGACTCTCTCTGGATGCGGGAGCAGCTGGCCCTAGCGCGAGCCCGCGCGATAGACGATGAACGCCAGGCCCTGCGACTGCGTGTAATTGTCGTAGCCCAAGAGGCGCACGTGATGCCCGGGGTTGGCCCGATGACAGGCCTCGAGTTCGGCCAGGATGCGTTCTTCGGAGCGTTCCCCGAAAAACGGCAGCTTCCAGAGGTACCAGAAACTCGAGAACGCGCGCTCCGGCTCGGAGTGCTCGATGGCGGGATTCAATCCCTCGCTGATCATGTAGCTCACCTGACGGCGCATGCGCTCGGGGGTGAAGGGCGGCAGGTACGAGAAGGTCTCACCGCGCCTCTCGGTGGTCTTATAGGCATTGATCTCGGGCATCTCGGGGACTCCGTGCAGGAAAGGGAAGACAGGGGTTGAGCGCGGGTGGCGGCGTCAGTGCCGAACGACGTCGAGCTTGTCGACGACATCGAACTCGAACTTGATCTCCTTCCACGTCTCCATCGCGATCTTCAGTTCGGGCGAGTGCTGGGCCGCCTCCGTCAGGATCTCGCGTCCTTCGCGTTCGACCGGGCGGCCCTGGTTGCGCGCCTCGACACAGGCCTCGAGCGCGACGCGGTTGGCGTGCGCGCCCGCGGCATTGCCCCAGGGATGGCCGAGCGTGCCGCCGCCGAACTGGAAGCAGGCGTCGTCGCCGAAGATCGCGGTCAAGGCGGGCATGTGCCAGACGTGGATGCCGCCTGAGGCGACCGGCATGACGCCGGGCATCGAGCCCCAGTCCTGGTCGAAGAAGATGCCGCGACCGCGGTTCTCCGGAACGAAGGGCTCGCGCATCAGATCGACCCAGCCAAGCGTCGCTTCCCGATCACCTTCGAGCTTGCCGACCACCGTTCCCGAGTGCAGGTGATCGCCGCCAGACAGGCGCAGGCACTTGGTCAGTACCCGGAAGTGGATGCCGTGGAAGGGGTTGCGGTCGATGACCGCATGCATGGCCCGGTGGATGTGCAGCAGCATGCCATTCTCGCGGCACCAGTTGGCAAGACCGGTGTTGGCCGTAAAGCCCGCGGTGAGGAAGTCATGCATGATGATCGGTGCGCCCAGCGCCTTGGCGAATTCCGCGCGCTTGTACATCTCCTCGGGCGTGGGCGCGGTACAGTTCAGATAGTGACCCTTGCGCTCGCCGGTCTCGCTTTCGGCCTTGTGCACCGCTTCCATGACGAATTCGAAGCGATGCTGCCAGCGCATGAAGGGCTGACTGTTGATGTTCTCATCGTCCTTGGTGAAATCCAGGCCGCCCCGCAGACATTCGTAGACCGCGCGTCCGTAATTCTTGGCCGACAAGCCCAGCTTGGGCTTGATGGTGCAGCCCAGCAAAGCGCGTCCGTACTTGTTCAGGCGGTCACGCTCCATCTGGATGCCATTCGGCGGGCCGCCGCAGGTTTTTACGTAGGCGAGCGGAAACCGGATGTCTTCCAGGCGCAGGCTGCGAACGGCCTTGAAACCGAACACGTTGCCCACGAGCGAGGTCAGCACGTTGACGACCGAGCCTTCCTCGAACAGGTCGAGCGGGTAGGCGATAAACGCATAAAACGCGTTGTTGTCGCCCGGCACGGCCTCGATCCGGTAGGCGCGGCCCTTGTAGTAGTCGAGATCGGTCAGAAGGTCAGTCCACACCGTGGTCCAGGTGCCGGTCGAGGACTCGGCGGCCACGGCGGCGGCGGCCTCCTCGCGCGGCACGCCCGCCTGGGGCACGATCTTGAAGACTGCGAGCAGGTCGGTATCGAGGGGGATGTAATCGGGAGTCCAGTAGGTCTTGCGATAGTCCTTGACACCGGCCTCATAGGTCTTGTCTGCCACGCGCGTCTCCTCGATTGCGGTAGGTCGGACACCGGGTATGTGCAGGTGCCGCATTGGTATGACCCGCATGTTAGGGCGTGCGCCCCAGAACGAACATTCAGAAATCGTTATGCTAGGATTCGAAAAAAAAATCTTGTTCGCCAATGATCCCCCATGCACATCACCCTGCGTCAGTTGCGCATCTTCGAAGCGGTCGCGCGCCACAGCTCGATCTCGCGCGCTGCAACCGAGATGCACATGACCCAGCCGGCGGTCTCGATGCAGATGAAGCAACTGGAAGAGCAGATCGGCCTGCCGCTCATCGAGCAGATCGGCAAGCGCCTCATCATCACCGAGGCCGGGGCCGAGCTGCGCCAGCATGCGCACCGCATCTCCGCGCAACTCGTGGATCTGAACAGCGCCATGGAGCAGTTCCGGGGTCTTGAGCGCGGCATGCTGCGCCTGGCGGTGGTGTCGACGGCGAATTACTTTCTGCCGCGCTTGATCGCCCAGTTTACGGAACGTCATCCGGGCGTGCGCATCAGCCTGCAGGTGGCCAATCGCGAGGCGGTTCTCGGGGCTCTTGCCGACAACCGGACCGATCTCGCGATCACCGGCCGCCCGCCGGACGACGTCGGCGTGATTGCGCAGCCCTTCATGAGCAACCCCTTGCTCGTGATCGCACCGCCCAGCCACCCGCTGGCGACACAGGCGCGTATCCCGATTACACGTCTGGCCGAGGAGATCATGGTCGTGCGCGAGCCCGGTTCGGGCACGCGCGCTGCGATGGATCGGCATTTCGCCTCGCACGGTGTCGAATACCAGCCCGGCTGCGAGCTCGGAACGAACGAGGCGATCAAGCAGGCGGTCCAGGCGGGGCTGGGGCTGGGGCTGGTGTCGCAGCAGACCATCGAACTCGAGCTCGAGACCCGGCGTCTCGTGGTGCTGCCGGTCGAGACCTTCCCGATCCTGCGCCACTGGTACATCGTCCATCGCAACGACAAGCGGCTTTCCGCCGCCTCGCAGGCGTTCCGCGCGCTGCTCCTTGCCCACAATCCGGAATCACCCTCGACCGATCTGCCGCGCGCGCTGCGCGTCAAGGTGGCGCGCGCCTAGGCCGCCGTCGCGCGCGCTCGGGCACCAGCCCTTCCGTTCAGATGAGTGCCTTCCACTCGGGCACGATCTCGCAGAGCACGTCCTCGTGATCGAAGCGGCTTTGGTAGATGCCGTTGTGCGGCGTCAACTGGGTGTGCGCGAGGAAATCTGCCGTGAAGGCCTCGCGGTACCAGCTTTCAATGCCGGCGAGCCGGGTGCGGTTCTCCACGCCCGCGTGATAGTCGCGGATACGGACCTCGTCCGGGGCGTAGTAATCCTTCAGATAGTTCTCGGCCTTCGGGTTTGCGCTGATGTTCTCGGTCATGCGCCGGAACCACGCGAGCTGCCAGCCGATGTCGATGCGCTTCATGTGCAGCAGAAAAAGCGGTCCGAAGCGCGGATAGACATCGGCGCAATGAAAGCCACCCTCCCAGCGCACTGGAGTCCTAACGACCGTCGTCTTGTTCAATGCCGTGTTGGGATAGGCGAAGCGGCGCTCGCTGAGGATCGGCGCGGCCGGTACGGCGGCCAGGGCCGGCTCGCCCGTCAACTGGATGACGTCGAAGCCGCGCGCCGTGAGGTAGGGCGCCTCGTCGGTCTGAAGAAAGTCGGCAAGCGATGCACTTGCGCGCGGATCGACGACGAGAAACTCGTCGGCATCCACCCGCACAACGGTGTCGTAGGTGACGAGGAGGGCTGCAACCAGGTGGGAGACGATGGCATGGCGGATTTCGTCGTCGTAGGCTACAGGTAACTCGATCACGCCGCCAAGCGCGCAGTCACGAAAGCGTCCGGCGAGCCCCGCGTAAGTTACGACGAAGAGGTTGTTGTGTCCGAAGAGGCCGCCGTAGTAGCGCTGCCAGATCGGGAAGATGAAGTCCGCGGCGACGGCATCGGTGATTACGGCAACGCGCTTTTCCATTTCGGGGGGACACTCCTGACTAGGACCGGTGGCGCCGCGCGCGGCCTTCGTGTCGGCCATACGCATGCCTTCCCGGGGCGTGGGCGCTGCGGGGTGAGACGGGTGAAGGCAAACGCAAACGCAAACGCTTGGGCATCGCCTGCATCATCGCATCCGATGGCCCTTTACTGCACGCATCGGTGTTTTGCGCGCCGCGCCTTGACATGCAGGTATTTGCCTGCCTATACTACAAATATGCAGGTATTTACCTGCATGTAGCGCCAACCACCGTCGCAAGAACGTCACCTGCCCATGAATGAGATCGACACGGTTTTCAAGGCGCTGGCCGATCCGAGCCGGCGCGAGTTGCTCGATCGCCTGCACGCGCAAAACGGGCAGACGCTCACCGAGTTGTGCCGCGGGCTGGACATGGCCCGACAGTCGGTGACGCAGCATCTGGGTGTGCTCGAGGACGCAAATCTCATTTCAGTGGAGCGAGAGGGGCGCTCGAAGTTGCACTACTTTAATGCCGTGCCGATCCACGAGATCTACGAGCGCTGGATTCGGAAATTCGAGCGCGACCGCTTGGACGCTCTGAGCGCGCTCAAAACCAAACTGGAGAGGAGTTGACATGAGCACAGAGAAGTTTGTCTACGTCACGTACATCGCAAGCACACCGGCCAAGGTCTGGGCGGCGCTCCAGGAAGGCGACCTGATGCGACAGTATTGGAAACACGAAGGCGTCTCGGAGTGGACCCCGGGCGCCAAGTGGGAACTCGTCGCGGACGATGGCCCCCGCACCGTAAAGCACGTCGGCCGGGTGCTGGAGACTGTTCCAGAAAAACGCCTGGTCCTGAGCTGGGCGGATCCGGCGGACGTTGCGAATCCGAAGCGGCACACGCGTGTGGCGATCGACATCGAGACGGTCGGCGCCATGGTGCGCATCGCACTCACCCATGACGAACTCACCGAAGAGATGTCCCAGAGGATCCGCTACGGCTGGCCGCTTGTGCTCTCGAGCCTGAAGTCCTTCCTGGAGACGGGAGAGCCCCTCGACATCTTAGGTACCGGCACGGCCTGCTCGGCCGCTTCGAGTTCGGCCGCCTCCAGTACCAAACCTTCGCGCGCGGCGGCCTGAGTGCGGCCAATGCGCCGTCGGTCTCTCCGGGGTTGGTAAGGCAGGCCCCCCAGGGGCACTGTGCGGGTGGGATCAGGGGGGGCGGGCCCGATGCGCCCGCCGCCCTGTCGTCCCGCGTCACTTGGTCATTGCCAGGTCGAGTGGGTCGCACAGAAGGGCTGTACTGCCGCTGTACTGCCGCCGCTGTACCGACCGCGACTGATGCCAAAATGCTCACGTCGCGTAGCCCATCCAGCCAAGCCACTTTGCCAATCCCTCGTGCCGCTCGGAAGAGGGCAGGGTTGTAGTGGCGCCTGGCCCTGGCCCTGGCCCTGGCCATTGCGATGAATCGGGCAATGCGCCGGAGGTTGGGCGGCAGGTTGGAGAGGACATAGAACAGTGGACGGCCTCGCAAGACCAGGCAGGTGATCGCCGGGAAATAGAGTGGGACAGTGAGACTCGCATTCAAAGGAGGGGATGTGGCAACCGTCCGTTACCTGGTCAATGATGTCGATAGCGCATTGCCGTTTTACGAAGCGCTTGGCTTTACGCTCGTCGAGCGCTGGGGTCCCCCCTTCGTCATGCTCGGCAAGGGCGACTTGACGCTGTGGCTAAGCGGCCCCGGGACATCGGCTTCTCGAACGCTAGCCGATGGCTCCCTACCGAAGCCTGGCGGCTGGAATCGGGTGGTTATCGAAGTGCCCAATCTAGATCTCGCAATTCTGGAATTGAAAAAGGCCGGCGCCCGGTTTCGGAGCGAGCCGGTCGCGGGGCCGGGAGGGCGCCAGGTTCTCGTCGAGGATCCATCGGGCAACCCCCTGGAACTCTTCGAGGCAGCAGAGCCCTAGCTTGGTCTCGTGAGGCAGGCCCTGCCGTGCCGCGTGCCGCGGCCCGGAGGGCGTCTGGAGAGTGGCCAGAACCTCCTATGCAGCGCTCGTGAGTTCGTCCGCGAGTCCGTCCCCGAGCCCACCCTCAAGGCGCCTCGGCAGGGCATCCGCAAGGAATTCGGTTGTTCGACGCAGGCGCGTCGGCACATAGCGGCGTTGTCGCCAAACGAGGTTGATGTCGCGCGCTGCAGTCACGAACCCATCGAGCACGGTGATGATGTCCGGATGGGAGAGCTCGCTTGTGAGGGAAGCCCTCGTCATCATGCCGATGCCCACTCCGGCAAGAACAGCAGCCCGGATGGCTTCGATGCTGTTGGAGGAGAAGTTGCCGCGCACGGTGATGCTGTCGCGGCCACCGGGTCCCCTGAGCGGCCACTCAGACGATTCGCGCTGCGCGCCAAAGAGGAGACAATTGTGGTCCGCGAGGTCGTCCGGTGTCCTCGGAATCCCGCGCCGCTCGAAGTAGCTTCGCGACCCCGCACACACGACGGGCGTGCCGGCCACGCGCTTGACGACCGCATCAAGATCGTTCGTCGGGCCGATGCGAATCGCAAGATCAATCCCATCCTCGAGCATGCTGCGCATGTCGTCCGACAGGATGAGATCCACCTCGAGACCCGGATTCTGCTGGAGCAGTTCGGGGATGATCGGCAGGATATGCAGGCGGCCCAAGGTGGCCGGCGCACTGATTCTGATGAGACCGGATAACTGGTTCTTGCTGCTTGCAACTTCGGCCTCGGCCTCGTCCATCGCCTCGATCAGGGGCTTCATGCGCTCGTAGTAGCGCCGTCCCTGGTCCGTGACCGTGACCTTGCGCGTACTGCGATTGAGCAACGAAGTACCCAATCGCCGCTCAAGCCCGGCCAAGGCCTTGCTGATGGCAGGCTGAGACGAGCCGGTGTGGCGGGCCGCCGCCGAGAATCCGCCCGCATCGGCGACGGCGATGAATGCAGCGATCTCGAAGAGCCTATCCATGCCATACCCCCGCGGAATTAATCCTATGTGATTTTGTCCCATTATCAACGGATCCGACATCCATTACGCTGCACAAAAGGAGCAGATTCATGATCATTGATCTTTCGGGCCGTACGGCCCTGGTTACAGGATCCACCGCGGGTATCGGTCGCGCCATTGCCGAGGGTCTGGCGCTTGCCGGCGCCTCGGTCATCATCAACGGTCGCGGCAAGGAGCGCGTCGCCCAGGCGCTCAAGGAATTGCGCGCGGCCTTTCCCCAGGTGGAGTTCAAGGGAGTCGCAGCCGATGTCGCGACTGCAGACGGCGTCGCGGCACTCATCGATGCGGCCGGCGCTGTGGATATTTTGATCAACAATGCGGGTACCGCCCGTCCGAAACCCTTTGCCGAGATCACCGACGCCGACTGGCTTGACCTCTTCCAGTTCAACGTCATGAGCGGGATCCGCATGACGCGCCACTATCTGCCGCAGATGGTCGCGCGCGGCTGGGGGCGCATCGTGTTCATCAGCAGCGAATCGGGGGTCAACATCCCCAAGGAGATGATCGACTACGGCATGACCAAAACGGCGCAGCTTGCCGTATCCCGCGGGGTCGCTGAGTCGGTAGCCGGAACGGGGGTGACCGTGAACGCCGTGCTCCCAGGGCCCACGCGCTCGGAATCGCTCCAGAAGTGGATGAAGGGGCTCGCCGAGTCCCAGGGCATCACGGTCGAGGCCGCCGAAGAGCACTTCCTGAAGACCGCCCGCCCGACCAGCCTCATCGGTCGATTCGCAACGACTGAGGAGGTCGCGAACATGGTCGTGTACGTATGTTCGCCGCAAGCATCGGCNNGAAAATCAGCTGCGCCCCCAGCGGGGAGGAAATGAGCTCCGGCACCGGTTCCTGAGAGGACCTGAGGAGCGGGTCGAGCAGGGAATGCTCTCTCGTCTTCATCGCGGCAGCCTTCGCCGTGATGGACGCGTGCGCGAAGTCGGGTACTGAGCAGGCACTGAGCAGGTACGAAGCAGGTACGGAGCCAACAGCAAATCATCGAAAGCACGCGCTCTTCTGCCGGCGTGTGGCGGCAATGGCGTGCCGATGACCGGCTAAAGCGGGTCGCGCGGCCTGCGGACATCGCGACGGGATCGAGCATGTTGCTCTATCATGCTTTAAATCAAGAGCGTCGGTGTCTGCCGGAAATCTTCGGATCGGAGTGGCGCCGGGCAGGCCTGCCCAGCCGCATGCTATGCTCGCCACGCATCCCAAAGGCCACTGGCGCAAACCAGGGGTGACCCGCATGACTACAGCCAGTGGAAGTTCGGTATCTGATATCGATCCCGCCCCACCGCCCGACCGGGCCTCACTGCCCACGCCCACAAGCTCGGGCAGCGCGCGCGCATCCTTCGACGCCAGGAGCTGGGCCAGCTTCTCGCGCAGGCTTGTCGCGCTGGCTGCTGACGGCGTCATTTTTCAGACGCCCTTCGCGATTGTTGCGATCTTTGTACTCCGCTACCAGGCTTTGGCCCAGGCTTCGTCGAGCATGACGATGCTTGCTGTGGAGGCCGCCTACGTGGGCCTGTTTGTCCTCTACCACGGGCTCCAGAACGCCTCTTCGGGGATGGGGACCCGGGGCCGGCGCTGGGCCCAGGTCGCCGTCGTTCTGGCTGATTCCGGAGAACGGATCGGGATCGTTCGGGCGTGCTGGCGTGCGCTCGTCTCGCTGGCTAGCGCGCTCACGATTCTCCCCGACCTTCTGCCGCTCTTCACGCCCCGGAGACGCTCGTTCGCTGATCTTCTCGCCGGCACCGTCGTAGTCCAAAACGGACCCATGAAGGCCGGCGGCGGAGTGATCGCGACGGTTCTGGTCATCTTCCTGGCTGAGTTGGCAGTCGGTGGCGTGGCTGCGGTTGCCATTCCGAGTGCAATCGACTTCGAGGTGCGCTCGAAGGTGAACGAAGGACTGGTGCTGGTCGAAGAAGCCAAGCTGGCCGTCGATGAAAATTTCCAAAACGATGACGATCCGAGTGCCGCCGCCCTCTCGCGCAACTACGCCTTTAAGCCGACCCGCTACGTCGCCAGCATTGTGATCGGAGACGGGGGGGCGATCACGATCACCTATGACACCACGCAGGCACTGCCTCAACTGGCCGGCCAGAACGTTCTGACCCTGCAGGCGAACATCAATGGCCGACCGCTGACGGCAGGAGTGGGCGGCCCGATCGACTGGGCGTGTGCGAGCCGCTCGAGCACCGTCGCCAAGAGCAAGGGACTGAGCGTTGCCGCGGGAGCGAATCTGGCTCCGCAATACGCGCCGCTCCAATGTCGCTAGTGCGCAGCCCGGTGCTGTGCGAGATTGGTCCAACCTGCACTGTGTACTTCGTCGCGAGCGGCGCCCTTAGTGGGAACCGCTCCGCGGTCAAGAGGAGTTCCACATGAAAAGCCCGATCCTAAAACGCTTCCTGGTGTTCTATCTGACCCCCGCAGCCGTGATGGCGGAGTGGGCTAAAACCGATGCCGCGGTGCGCGCGCCCCGTGAAGCGGAGATGCAGGCCGCCTGGCAGCAGTGGATGGTTGAGCATGCCACCCTGCTCCGATCCACCGAGGCTGCGGGACGCACCAAGTGCGTGACGGCTCAAGGGATTCGGGATGTGCAAAACGACATCATGCTGTATTCGATCGTGGAGGCCGAGTCGCACGAGAGTGCGGCAGCGGCCTTTGCGGATCACCCGCATCTGGGGATTCCCGAGTCCTCGATCGAGGTGATGGAGATCACCCCACTTGGCGGTTCCTAGGGCGCGTACTCCCACAGGTCGTTCAGATAGCCCTGGGCCCCTGTCGAGTCGACGCCATAGCCCCCAAAGATCCACACATGACCCGTCGCACCGGGCCAGGAAATGAGCGTGCCGCGCGAGCCGGGGAGGTTGCTCGAGGCCGGGGTGCCTTCTATTCCGTAGACGCCTGCCTGGTTGTCGTGCGCGCCGCCCCCCACCCAGGTCCATTGCCCAAGACTGGGTGAATATTTCCAGAGATCGTTCAACAACCCGAGATTGCCGGCAGCATCGGGGCCGAATCCGCCGAAGAACCAGAGATCTCCCGAGGCGTCAGTCCATGCCGTGGCCGAGATGTTCGCACCCGGCAGGTTGCTTGCGGCCGTGGTACCAAGGGTTCCGTACGAGCCAGGGGCTGAGGCCTGGCGCGTCCCGGACACCCACGTCCACTGGCCCGTCGCCAGGTTGTACTTCCAGAGGTCGTTCAGATAACCCGAATTGTCGGAGAAGTCTTTCCCGTCACCACCGAAGATCCAGAAGTTGCCCGAGGCGTCCATCCAGGCCACCCCATCAAATAGACCGGTTGGCACGTTGCCGATGGCGGCCACGCCCTGGCTGCCATAAACACTCCGGGCGCCGGCCGTCTCGGAACCGCTGATCCAGGTCCATTGGCCCGAGGCTGGCGAGTATTTCCACAGATCGTTGAGCCACCCGCCGCCGCCGGCCGAGTCGTAACCAATCCCGCCGAAGAGCCACAGGTTGCCCGCGTTGTCGAGCGCGCCCATCGCCAAGGCTCGCGAACCGGGGGTATTGGCCGGCCCGGCCTGCCCCTGGCTGCCGTAGAAGCCGCTCGAATTCGCGACTGTGCCGCCGGCGACCCAGGTCCAAAGCCCGGTGGCACTCGAATACTTCCAGAGATCGTTCAGGCTGCCGTCGGTGCCCGCGCCATCGAAGCCATACCCGCCAAATAGCCAGAACGTGCCTGCCGCATCGACCCAGCCGACGGCACCATAGCGCGCCCCGGGGGCGTTGCCCGCCGCCGCAGCGCCCTTCGTGCCATAGACCCCGATCGCGTTGGGCGTCGGGGCGCCGCTCATCCAGGCCCACTGTCCGGTTGCAGGCGAGTACTTCCAGAGGTCGTTCAGGTGATCCTGGCCGCCGTTGCTGTCCACCATGTAGCCGCCAAAGAGCCACAGATTGCCCGCCGGATCCTTGAAGGACAGGGCCCGCTGGCGAGCCCCTGGGACGTTGCCTGCCGCAGCCACGCCCTGGCTGCCATAGACCGCCTGGCCGTTGGCCAGTGCAGAGCCTCCCATCCAGTTCCACGCATTCGAGAGTGCGCAGGTGACGACGACACTCGTGACCGGGGCGGCGCTCATCGCGCCTGAGCCCGCAGTCACCGTGCACGCCTCACCATATGGCTGCGTGCCGACTGTGACTGAGTAGGCCGCACCCGGATTCAACCGGGTTCCAAAGGCGAAGCTGCCATCGGCGTAGACGCTCAGGGCATCGCCCTTGTTGTCGAGCAACACCAGCGTACTGTTGGCACTGAGACCGGAGACGGTGCCGCCGACGGGGTAGCTGACCGTCGCCTGCGACCCGTTACCCGAACCTGCGCCCCCTGAACCGCCACCACTGCCAGCGCC
>PLEY01000196.1 GCA_003136595.1 Burkholderiales bacterium | reverse complement strand
CCGCCCTTGAGCGCCTCGTAGACGACGCGTCCATAGTTCTTGCCCGACAGGCCAAGCTTGGGCTTGGTGGTCGCACCCAGAAGCGGGCGGCCGAACTTGTCCAGACGCTCGCGCTCGACGACGATGCCCGTCGGCGGTCCCTGGAAGGTCTTCAGGTAGGCCACCGGGATGCGCATGTCCTCAAGGCGCAGGGCCTTTAACGGCTTGAATCCAAACACGTTGCCAATGATCGAGGCCGTCAGGTTGGCGATCGAGCCCTCCTCGAACAGATCGAGGTCGTAGGCGATCCAGGCAAAATGCTGACCGACGGCGCCGGGGACGGGCGTGACGCGGTAGGCCTTGGCCCGGTATTTCTCGCAAGCCGTCAGGCGGTCGGTCCATACCACCGTCCAGGTGGCCGTCGACGATTCTCCGGCGACCGCGGCCGCGGCCTCGACGGGATCGACACCTTCTTGCGGTGTGATCCGGAACAAGGCGATGACGTCGGTGTCCTTGGGGACGTAGTCGGCGTCCCAGTAGCCCATCTTGGCGTAGGGCATCACCCCCGATTTGTAGCGATCCGCAGCAGTAGTCATGCTTTAGTCTCCTCGTTGTTATGACGACGCATTGACCCACTTTAGTCGGAGCGAATCATAAATGACAGTCAGGATTTCTTACCGATTGCATAAGTAGCTCTTATAATCATGCGTCCCGGATCCTTTGGGTCCCGGCCGCCGACACCCCATGACGATCCGCAATCTGACCATCCGCCAACTGAACATCTTCGACGCCGTAGCGCGCAATCTGTCGTTCTCGCGCGCGGCCGAGGAGTTGCACCTGACCCAGCCGGCCGTGTCGATGCAGATCCGCGAAATGGAAGCGAGCGCGGGCTTGGCGCTCTTCGAACGGGTCGGCAAGAAGCTCTATGTCACCGAGGCGGGTGTGGAGCTCTTGCGCTACGCACGCGACATCCTGCGCGCTTTGAGCGACGCGCAGGAGGCCCTCGACAGCCTGAAGGGGCTGGGTAGCGGACGGATCAATATCGCTGTCGTGAGCACGGCGAAGTACTTCGCCTCCGAACTACTCGCCCAGTTCCGGCGCCGTCATCCGGCAATCGAGCTGCGGCTGCTCGTGCACAACCGCGAGGCCCTGATCGAGCAGATGGTCGCCAACCAGGTCGACCTCGCGATCATGGGTACGCCACCTGAGGCCCCGGCCACGCGTGCCGAGGCCTTCGCACCGCACCCGTCCGTCATCATCGCGGCCCCGGACCACCCGCTGGCCGGCGAGCAGCGCGTGCCGGTCACCGCCCTGGCCAATGACACCTTCCTGGTCCGCGAGTCAGGCTCGGGCACGCGTTCGGCGATGCAGCAGTTTTTCGCGCAGCGGGGCGCCACGATCCGGGTCGGCATGGAGATGGCGAGCAACGAGACGATCAAACAGGCCGTCATGGCGGGACTGGGCATCAGCTTCCTGTCGCGCCACACGATCGAGCTCGAGCTGCGCAGCGGCCGCCTCGTCATGCTGCCCGTGCTCGGATTGCCGGTGGTGCGCAACTGGCACGTTGTGCACCTGCTTGCCAAGCGCCTTTCGCCAAGCGGCATGGCCTTCAAGGCGTTCGTTCTCGAGCGGGGCCGGGACATCCTGCGCGCGACCGTCGGCGGCGAATAGGCGCGTGCGCGGTGCCGGGGCTGGCTCTTTTGGATTGGGCGCTGCTATACTCGCTGGACAATGTCAATTGTCACTTTTTCATGACGCGGGTGCCGCCGTCGGGCGCCGGCCGCGTGCGTGGCCAGGCCCCGCATGCGATCGTCATCGGTAGCGGCTTCGGCGGCCTTGCCGCCGCCATCAGGCTGGGCGCGCGCGGTTACCGGGTGACGGTCCTCGAGAAGCTCGATGCCCCCGGGGGCCGGGCCTACGTGTGGCGCCAGGACGGCTTTGTCTTCGATGCCGGCCCGACCATCGTCACCGCGCCGTTTCTCTTCGAGGAACTGTGGGCGTTGTGCGGCAAGCGTCTTGCCGACGACATCGACCTGCGCCCCATCACGCCGTTCTACCGGGTCGAGTTTGCGAGCGGCGAGCGCTTTGAGTACAGCGGTGACGCGCAGGCGATGCGGGCCGAGGTCGCGCGTCTGGCTCCAGGGGACGTCGCGGGCTACGAGGCCTTCATGCGCGCGAGCGAGGAGATCTTCAAGATCGGGTTCGAGGAACTGGGCGATGTGCCGTTCGAATCCTGGACCGACATGTTGAAGGTTCTGCCGGATCTGATGCGCCTTGAGAGCTGGCGCACCGTCTATGGGCTGGTCGCCAAGTACATCAAGGACGAGCGGCTGCGCACCGTCTTCTCGTTTCATCCCCTGCTCGTGGGCGGCAATCCGTTCACAGCCACCTCGGTGTATGCGCTCATTGCCTTCCTCGAGCGGCGCTGGGGGGTGCACTTCGCCATGGGTGGCACCAACCGGCTCGTGCACGGCATGGTCGGCCTGATCGAGGGGCAGGGGGGACTCGTGTGCTGCAACGCTGGCGTCGAGGAGATGCTGCTCGAGGGCACGAGGGTGCGCGGCGTGCGCCTTGCCACGGGCGAAGAACTGGCCGCCGAGGTCGTGGTCTCGAACGCGGATGCCGCCTGGACCTATCGCAACCTCGTGCCCGCCGCCGCCCGCAAGCGCTGGACCGACCGGCGCATCGAGCGCTCGCGCTATTCCATGAGTCTGTTCGTGTGGTACTTTGGAACGCGGCGCCAGTATCCGGATGTCGCCCACCACACGCTCCTGCTCGGACCTCGCTATCGGGAACTGCTGAACGACATCTTCGACCGCAAGGTGCTGGCCGACGATTTCAGCCTCTACCTGCATCGCCCGACCGCGACCGACACCTCGCTCGCGCCGCCCGGCTGTGACGCGTTCTACGTGCTCGCGCCGGTGCCGCACCTGGCGAGCGGCACGGACTGGCGCGTGGCGGCCGAGCCCTATCGGCAGAAGATTGCCCGGTACCTGTCGGCGACGCTTTTACCCGGTCTCGAGGACGAACTCGTCACGCAGCGGCTCTTGACGCCCCAGGATTTCCAGGATCGCCTGAATTCCTACCAGGGCGCGGCCTTCGCCATGGAGCCGGTGCTCCAGCAGAGCGCCTGGTTCCGCCCGCACAACCGCAGCGAAGATATCGAAAACCTGTTCCTGGTCGGCGCTGGCACCCATCCGGGGGCGGGTCTGCCGGGTGTCCTGTCCTCAGCCAAGATCCTCGATGCCGTCGTCCCCGATGCAGCCACCTTCGCTTAGCCCGAACTCCAACACTGCGGCCGATCCTGCCGCCGACCGCGCCGCCTGCAAGGCCCTCTTGAGTCAAGGTTCGCGCACCTTCTACGCCGCCTCGTTCCTCTTGCCACAACGCATCCGTGAGTCGGCCAGTTCCCTCTACGCGTTCTGTCGACTGGCCGATGATGCCATCGACCTCTCTGCGGATCCGGCCAAGGCCCTCTCGGACCTCAATGAGCGGCTCGCCCTCGCCTATGCGGGTCAACCGCTTCCCAACGCGGCCGATCGCGCCTTTGCCGAGGTGGTCGCCCGGGTGCAGATGCCGCGTGCCCTGCCCGCGGCGCTCCTGGAGGGCTTCGCATGGGATGCCGCAGCGCGCCGCTATGAAACCCTGGAGGACCTGACCGGCTATGCCGCACGCGTTGCGGGCACGGTGGGCGCCATGATGACGGTGCTGATGGGGGTGCGCGATCCCGAGGCACTGGCGCGCGCCTGTGATCTTGGCGTGGCGATGCAGTTCTCCAACATCGCGCGCGACGTCGGCGAAGATGCGCGCGCGAAGCGTCTGTATCTCCCCTTGAACTGGCTGCGCGAGGCGGGCATCGACGCCGACCTGTGGCTCGACAATCCGACTTTCACTCCGGCCTTGGGCCGGGTGGTGGCGCGTCTCCTCGCGCACGCCGAGACCCTCTACGAGCGGGCTGAGGCCGGTATTGCGCTCTTGCCACGCTCGTGCCGGCCCGGCATCAATGCGGCTCGGGTCCTCTATGCCGAAATCGGCCGTGAGGTCGCGCGCGCTGGCTGTGATTCGGTCACGGCCCGCGCGCGCGTCTCCGGTTCGCGCAAGATCGCCGTCTTGACCCGTGCGCTCGCCCAGAGCGCGCGCCTTAGGCGGCGCGCGCCGATGGAGGCGCTGGCCGCCTGCCAGTTTCTGGTCGCATCGATCGAGGCGGGTACCAGTGGTGCTGCTCCGCACGCGCGTGCGCAGGCCCTGGGTCTTGGCACGCCGCCCTGGTGGAATCTGCATGGCCGGGTCGTCTGGGTGATCGATCTTTTCGAGCGCTTGGAGCGGCTTGAGCGCTACGCCCACGCGAGCGAGTTCGAGGCCCAGGCGCGGCGCCGCGCTCCGGGCATGGCAAGCCTCACCTAGCCGAGTCCGCTACGGTCCCGGCAGGGCTGGGGCGGTCGCGGCGTACGCCTGCATCCGCAGCCCGGCCTTGTGCGTATCAGCTCTGGTGGACGACGAGCGCCCGTCCGGCCAGCTCTGCCCTCTCAGAGGCGCTCGGGGACTCCACCGATGACGCCCAACATCTTGCCCCAAATGGACCCCTGTGAGGAGATCGCGACGTGTCCCAATCCTATGGTCTTATCGAGATGATCCTGGTCTTCGGGATCGTCCTTGCCGCAGCCGTGTTCGAACTCTTCTCGCTGCGCCGCGCCACCCGCCGTGCAGAGGACCGGGAACGCGCAGCGCGCACGCCTGCCGATCGGCCGGAGTGAAGCTGCGCTGTGCACTCAGGTGAAGCAGTCTGCAGGGGTGTGCGGCCCCCGTTTAGAGCCGGTGTTCGATGATCCCTGCGAGCGGATCGAAGGGCGCGTCCCAAGGGGCGGCTGCCAGCATGCGCTCGGTATCCGCATAGCCCGCGTGCCAGCGTGTTGCAACCCCGGTGCTCGTGAAGTCGATATCCTTGGTCTCGTCCTCTCCGGCCAGCCGGGGCGCAAGCAGGTGGGCAACGTGCATCGTGGTGCTGCAGCCCCACGCGCCCAGCGCGCGCACATCCGGGTCATCGCGCCTCGCGCTTGGGATCTCCGCATAGAGTTTGCGGATCACGTGCCGCAGGTGGTGGATCTGTTTCTCATTGGCAATGTGGCTGTCGGCGCGGCTCGCGTACTGGATATCCTTCTGCCGGCCGAGTACCTGCGCGATCGTCTCAGGCAGCGGACCACTTTGGTGCCAGACATTGACCGCAAAGATGAGCGAGTCGCGCCGCGGGTTACTGTTGAGCACAACTTCAATGGGCGTGTTCGAATAGACGCCGCCGTCCCAGTAGCATCCCTCGGCAACGCGGATCGCGGGGAACGCGGGCGGCAGGGCGCCTGAGGCCATGATGTGCTCGACCCCAAGCGCGGTTGCGCGCGTGTCGAAATAGTGCAGCGCGCCGCTTTGCACGTTGACCGCACCGACGGTCAGACGTGGGGCTTGCGCCGTGAGAGATTCGAAGTCGATCAGTTCGGCGAGCGTCGTACGTAGCGCCTGCGTGCAGTAATAGGAGGCGCGCTCGACGCCGACATTGACCTGGGTGCCAAGGAGGGCGGCCGGGTTGGGTGCGAAGAAGCCCGGGATTCCCGTCGAGACGGTGCGCAGGTTCGCCCAGAAGTGCCCCAGTCCGAGCCAGTCCGGGGAGCCGCTGTCCGGGACTTCGATCTCAACACGCCGCCAGAAGTCGGTGAGCCGGGCCACTCGGTGCTGGGGCAGGTTGCCGGCGATAAGGGCTCCATTGACAGCGCCAATCGAGGTGCCGATCACCCAGTGCGGCTCGACTCCGGCGTCATGCAATGCCTCATAGACTCCACCTTGGTAGGCGCCCAGTGCCCCGCCGCCTTGCAGGACGAGCACCACCTGGCCGGGATAGCCGGGAAGGCCTCTGGGGCTTCTACCCGCTCCGGCGGGTCTGCGTTTCGCGACAGTGGCTCTCATCTGAACCAACCCTGGGGTTGCACAGGCGGGTCACAGCAGACCGGCAGGCCAGCGGCAGCGCGAGTCCCGCTCGTGCCCGGGATCGAGTGGGTTGCCGCGCGGCGGCAGGTCCTGCGCCTTGACCACGATTCACGCATCGAAGCGATCCTCGAAGCGATCNNCTCAGTGACGTCCTCAGTGACCTGCTCAAGGGTGTCTTCACTCGTTGCGTGCGCCGCGCGCGCTAGGTTGAGGCGCTTGCGCCGGCGGTCTCCTGCGGCTTCTGCGTGCCGGGCTCAAGCTTCGCGCGCTGGTCCGCATACCAGGACTTCAGACCCTCGCTTGGAAAGCCTGCCGCGAGGGCATCGGCTGCGTGCAATTCCTTGTGCGCGTGCCCGATCGTGCCGAGCAGTCGGTAGGAATCGGCGAGTGCCAGCCGGATGAAGGCCTCGTCGACCCGCTCCTCGCCGTTGCTGGATATGGTCTGCAAGGCCTCCTCGGCCTGGGCGAGCGCGGCCCCCGGATCGCCGGTGGCATTGTTCACGAGGGCCAGCAGATATAGCGCGCGCTCGGTGTTCACCCAGGTGCCGCAGCGGCCCCAGAATTCGCGCGCTGCGAGGGCTGCGCTCTGCATGACGCCGGTCTCGTCTGCGCTACGCTCTGGCCGCTCGAGCAGGTCGCTCGCGAGGTTGCTGCAGAGGACAGCCACGGTGCGGTCGGCCGAGGGCTCATGGCGTGCGCGCGCCAGATCGAGCGCCGAGCGGAACAGGTGCGCGCCCCGCGCGGTCTCGCGCGCGCTGAAAAGCGCCTTGGCGGCCTGCATCGACAGCTTGATCTGGACCACCGCGCCGCTTTCGTGACCCGAGGCGGTGATGAGGGCTGCCAGCGCCAGTGCCTCGGGCCAGTCGCCTGCCATGAGATGGGCGAGCGCGAGGCACAGCAGCGCCCCGCCCATCTCCGGACTGTGAGGTGGTTCGGTCATGATCTGGTCGGCCAGACGCTGGGCACGCCGCCAGTCGCCAAGGTGCTCGCCGATGGTGTGGTTCGCAAGCCCCAGGAAGGCGGCGGCCTGTCCGGCTTCGCCGATCGCCTCCTTGTGGCTCTCCAGTTCCTGCGCGACACCCTCGGGATCCTCGGCGTGGCGCGCCCAGCCTGACTTGATGAGCTCGTCTAGGGGCATGATGTTCTCCTCCATGGGCCAGGTGGTCGGATGGTCTGATGGTCGGATGCTGAGCTGCTTGGACGGGAACTGCAACACGAAGAGCCTCAGTCTGCCGCAGGGCGGCGCGACCCGCGCAATGCAGGGAACGTTGCCGGGAACGTTGCCTGAAAAGCGCCTGGCACGCCCTGATCGTAGCGTGCGCGGCGCCGCTTTCGCAAGCCAGCCCGAGTGGGGACGCGCGGCGCGGCAGGTGCGCGCAGGCCTATGCCGCGGGACTGTCTGCAGCCGGCCTGCGTGCGCGGGTGACGCGCGGCATCCGAAACGGCAACAGCACCTGGACCCAGGGGGCGCTAAAGCGCTCCAGCGAGAGGCTCTCGTGCATCGCGGTCACGGGCTCGCCCAGGAGCTGGGCACGCACCACCGAGCGCGCATAGAACGGCGTGTCCTCCAGGGTGCGCAGCAGGCGTGCCGGATGACCGGATTCCGAGCGCGTCTCGCGCGCCACGCCCCAGCCAGGCCGGGGCAAGGGCGAGCGCGGGGGCGCATCGAATTCGTCGCTTGCGCCGTGCCGGTCATAACGCAGCGCGATGGTGTAGGCCTCGCCTGTGCGGCGCGCCACGTCGTAGAGCACCACGGTGCCATCCTTGACCGGTGCGCGCGACCAGGTCCATCCGGTGAAGCTGTCCTCAAGGGCGAGCGCGCCGGAATTGGTGTCCAGGTAGCCCGTGCCCGACCAGCTCGACTGCGGATGGGTGAAGCGGGCTTCGACGCGCGCCGCAGGCGCGATCGCCTGCCAGCGGTGCAGGCCCTCGCGATCCAGTGTGACGATGCGCCCCGCGAGGCTTTCCGGGTGGACTGTGACCGTGCCCTGCAGGCGTGCGGGAAACGGCACGGTGACCTCATCGATCTCGATGCGCAGCGCCGTGCCGTCCCAGGACAAGGCGCTCGGGCCGATCGCGAGCGTCGTCGCACTTTGCAGAACGCTCGCGCGGCTGCGCTCGGTGAGCGCCCAGCGCTTGCCTCGGCCCCGGTAGAGGGCCACGTTTAAGGCGCAGAACTCGAGCGGATCGACCCCCAGAGGGGCCGCGCGCCGGCGTGCACGCGCATAGTAGGGCGAGAACACGCTGCCGATGAAACCGATGATGGTCAGACCCGTCGTGCCATCATCGGACAGCGCATCGACATACCACCACGCGTAACCGCCGGGCGGCACCGTCACGTCAAAGCGTGGCTGTCCTGTCACGTGGCCCCCGCGATCACGGCCTGCGCGGCGCTGCGGCCCGAGAGCGCCGCCATCGGCACCCCGGCCCCGGGGTGGGTGCTGCCGCCGGCAAGATAGAGGGCCGGAATCAGGCTGGCTGCGCCCGGACGGGCAAACGAGGCGTTCCAGCCGTGCGAGGCGCGCCCGTACAGGGCGCCACCGGTGGCCGGAAAGAGGCGCTCGAACTCATGCGGGGCGGTGCGCACCGTGCGGGCCGGGCTGCGCTCGATCGACAGCCCGCACTGCTCAAGCCACGCGAAGGTCCGCTCCTCGTAGTGCTCGAGCAGCGCCAGATCGACGGGCAGCTGGTCGCCATAGGCGGGCGCATTGGCAAGGCACAAGAGCCGCTCCGGCGGCGTTGCACCCGCGAGCTCCACGTCCGAGCGGTCCTGGGCACAGATGTAGACCGTGGGGGTGGCCGGCAGGCGCTGCTTTTCGAAGAGCGCGGCAAACTCCGCCTTGTAGTCCGGGGAGAAGAAGACGTTGTGGTGGACCAGCGGAAAGCCGCGCGTGCGCGCCACCATGTTCCACGTCACGGCCGAGAGCGAGCGCATCGCGCCCTTGGGCAGGGCGACCGCCTGCCTGACGCCGGCGCCGAGCCGACCGTCTGCGAGCGCGGCCACGTCGGTGTTGGCGATCACCGCGCGCGCGTCGATCCGCTCGCCGCTGCCAAGCAGCACACCCGCCGCGCGGCCACCCTCGACCAGGATCTCATCGACCGTGGTGCCGTAGCGATAGGTGGCACCGCGCGCGACGCCGAGCGCCTCGAGCGCCCGCGCCACGCGGTGCATGCCTCCCTCGACCAGCCAGACGCCGTCCTGCTCCACGTGGGCGATGAGCATGAGCGTCGCCGGTGCGAGGAACGGTGACGAGCCGCAGTAGGTCGCGTAGCGCCCGAACAACTGGCGCAGGCGCGGGTCGTGGAAATACTCGCCGAGCGCGCCCCACAGGGTCGCAAATGGTGAAATGCCGGCGAGGTTACGCAGGCCGCGCAGGCCCGCATGGCGCACCAGGGACAGGGGCGTGGGTGAGGGCGCGCGGATGAAGGAATTCTCGAGCGTCATGTAAATGCTGCGGGTGCGCTCGCAAAAGGCCAGAAAACGCTTGGCCTCGGGGGCGCCGGCGAACGCGCCGATGGCCTCGGCCGAGCGCTTCGGATCGGCGTACAGATCGAGGCGCGCCCCGTCGGCCCAGGCGTGACGTGCCAGCACCTCGATCGGCTTCAGAGTGAGGTGTTCCGTGAGGCTGCTGCCGGCGGCAGCGAAGATCTCCTCGAACACCCAGCGCATGGTGAACACGGTCGGCCCCGCATCCACGGCCGCGCCACCCGCCATCACCTCCCGCATCTTNNGCGCGGCGAGTTCGACGGCGGCAACCAGCCCGCCAATCCCCGCTCCGACGACGACAACCCGCTGTGATCTCATAAAACAGTGTAAATCCTCGTTGACTGCCCGCCGGCCATTGTCTATATTAGCTTACACTTTCAAGTGACAACGTAACAGTACACAGGGTTCAGATCACCGGGCTCTCATAACAGGGCTCACACAGGAGAGGCGTATGGATGGCACGACCCGGGTTGAGGAGGCGCTTTCGGGAGCGATCGAGAGGGCGTTNNCTGGCCGCCATTTCGACCGTGGAGACACCCTCGGCACCCCCGCGCTTGGCAGCGGCGCTACGCTACGCTGTATTCCCGGGCGGGGCGCGGATCCGCCCGAGGCTCTGTCTTGCTGTTGCTTGCTCATGCGGCGACGATGAGCCGGGTGCGGCCGATGNNGACGATCTGCCGTGCTTCGACGACGCGCCGCTCAGGCGGGGCAAGCCCTCGGTGCACCGCGCGTTCGGCGAGCGCCTTGCCGTCCTCGCGGGCGACGCCCTCATCGTGCTCGCGTTCCAGACGCTCGCGCGCGGGCTTGCCTGCAATCCGGCGCGCCTTGCACCCTTGCTCATGATNNATCAGCCGCTCGGTGGGCATGCCCACCGGCATCGTCGCCGGCCAGGCGCGCGAGTGCGAATCGGCCGTCGATCTGGCGGAATACCAGCGCGAGAAGACGGGCGCGTTGTTCGCCGCCGCGACCATGGCGGGGTANNGCCGCGGGTGCGGCGGCCGCCGGCGCCGATCCCGGACCCTGGCGCACGCTCGGCGAGAAGCTCGGCGAAGCGTTCCAGGTGGCTGACGACCTGCATGACGCGGTCGGCAATCCCGATGTGCTGGGCAAGCCGGTCGGCCGTGATGCCGCGCTCGATCGGCCAAGCGCCGTGCGTTCCTTGGGCATCGACGGGGCGATCGCGCATCTGAACCGCCTCGTTGCCGAGGCCGCCGCCTCGATCCCGCCGTGCCCGGGTGCAGAGGGTCTGAAGGAATTGATCATCATGGAAACCGAGCGTTTCCTGCCTCGCGAACTCTGGCCGCGCGCCGCCTAGTCTTCATCGGGCCACACGGCAACCCGGGCTGGTTCCTTGCAAGACGCCGCGCACGTGCTGGCCTTTGGCGATCGCTGGTTGGCGCTGCGTGATCGGCTGCTCGCCAATCCCCGGTTCCAGGGCGCAGCGGCTGCGCTCTGGTTCACCCGGCCCGTCGCGCGCCGCCGGGCCCGCGCACTCTTCGATCTCTGCTCGGGCTTCGTCTATTCCCAGGTCCTTTTCTGCTGCGTGCGCCTGGGTGTCTTCGAGAAGCTGGCCAGCGGTCCCTGCCCGCGCGCCGAACTCGCGCGCCGCTGCGCGCTGCCGCTCGAATCGGCTGACACCCTCTTCGATGCGGCCATCGTGCTGCGCCTGCTCGAGGCGCGCTCGAACGAGCGCATTGGCCTGGGCGTGCTGGGCGCTGCCATGAACGGCAACCCCGGCGTTGCGGCGATGGTCGAGCACCATGCCCTTTTCTATGGCGACCTGAACGACCCGCTTGCCCTTTTGCGCAATGCCGACGCCGCGCGCGTCGCCCGGGATGGTACGCCTGCATCGCCTGGCACCCAGCTCGCACGCTACTGGGCCTACGTGGACCAAGCGCAGCCGGCAGCGCTCGGGGCCGCGCAGATCGAGGCCTACACCGCCCTGATGTCAGCTTCGCAACCCCTGGTCGCAGGCCAGATCCTCAGGGCCTANNGGCACTTTCATCCAGCAGGCCGCAGCCCATGCGCGCCATCTGAATTTCATGCTCTTCGATCTGCCGGCGGTGGCCGAGCGTGCGCGGCAGCGCTTTCAAAGTGCAGGTCTCACCGGCCGTGCGCACGCGCACGGCGGCGACTTCCTGCAGGACGATCTGCCTTATGGCGCCGACATCGCGAGCCTCGTGCGGGTCATCCACGACCATAACGATGGCGGGGCATTGCGCATCCTGCGCGCCGTGCGCCGGGCGCTGCCTGTGGGCGGCGTGCTGCTGCTTGCCGAGCCGATGGCCGCGATGCGGGGCGCCGAGACGGTGGGTGATGCCTATTTCGGGTTCTACCTGCTTGCGATGGGACGCGGCCGTCCGCGCACCGCACAGCGCCTCATGGAACTGGTGCGCGAGGCGGGATTTGGCGACATCCGGCGGATTGCGACCGACATGCCGCTCCAGACTGCGCTCCTGACCGCCCGGGCGGTCAGGAAACCGGATTAGGGCGGGGACGCTCGTGCTGGCGTGCACCCTGTCGAACAAGTGTAAATACTACTTGACAACTGATTGCGTCAGAGTAACCTTACAGATCAAGAGATGGTCTGGATCTGCGCCCGGGCAGTCGGGGTGTGGTGACGAATTCGGAGGTGGTGCATGAAGACGATGGCGGTTGTGCTGGAAGAGCCGGAGCGTCTTGTGCTCAGTCAGCTCGACCTTGCCCCGCAGGGTGACGAGGACGTGGTCGTCGACATCGAGTGGAGTGGTATCAGTACCGGTACGGAAAAGCTCCTCTGGTTCGGCCGCATGCCGGCGTTCCCGGGGATGGGCTATCCGCTTGTGCCGGGCTATGAGTCGGTCGGCCGCGTCGCCAGTGCAGGCGAGCGCTCGGGTCAGCGCGTCGGCGAGCGGGTGTTCGTGCCAGGCGCGCGCTGCTTCGGTCCGGTGCGGGGTCTGTTCGGGGGCGCCGCGGCGCGCCTCGTCGTGCCGGGCTCCCGCGTGATCCCCTTCAATGAGCACTGGGGCGAGCAGGGTGTGCTGCTCGCGCTCGCCGCGACCGCCTACCACACGCTGTCGGGCGCGAACGATAAGCTGCCCGATCTCATCATCGGCCACGGCGTCCTCGGTCGGCTCCTGGCGCGCATCACCGTTGCGCTCGGTGCTGCGGCCCCGGTGGTCTGGGAGCGCAATCCAGTGCGCGCCGCAGGCGCGCGCGGCTACAGCGTCATTGACCCCGCCGCCGACACGCGCCGCGACTACACCTCCGTCTACGACGTCAGCGGCGACTCGGCGATCCTCGATAGCCTGATCGGCCGGCTCGCCCGGGGCGGCGAGATCGTCCTCGCCGGTTTCTACAGCGAGCCGCTCAGCTTCGCCTTTGCGCCCGCGTTCATGCGCGAGGCGCGTATCCGCACCGCGGCGGAATGGAAAGAGGCGGATCTCGTGGCCGTCAAGGATCTGGTCGACACCCAGCGCATGTCCCTTGATGACCTCATCACGCACCGTTACCAGGCCGACCACGCCGATGCGGCCTATCGCACGGCGTTTTCGGATCCCACCTGCCTGAAGATGATTCTTGACTGGAGAGCTGGCTCATGAGCACCTGCAACACCGAAGTGAAAGCGGCAACCATGCAGTTCGTCATGAAGGAACGGCTGAGGGCCGAGGCGACGGTGGAGCCTGATCCGGTCAGCACGGCGCCTGTCACCAAGGAGACCCAGATCATTGCCATCTATGGCAAGGGCGGGATCGGCAAGAG
>PLEY01000140.1:261-35102 GCA_003136595.1 Burkholderiales bacterium | reverse complement strand
CAGCGTCTAGCTGCGCGAGCGGATGCTCTTGATCAGTAGGGTGATGAGGATGATCTCCAGGATCACCCCGACAAACAGTTCGACCCAAAACCAGAAAAAAACCATGGAGCACTCTCTCCTTGCTGCTATCGAGACGGACCCGGCCGCGCAACAGCCAGGCGCAGCGCTCAGCACTAGGCCGGTCCCGCGAATCTTGCCATGCGTACTTTGCNNCGAGTACTTTGCCGCGAGTACTAGCCACCCGTCGGACCCGATGCGGCGCATCTCACTCGGCTGACAAGCGCGCCGGCCAGTGGCGGGGCGTCACAGCCAAAGCCGGGCACCGCTGTCTCGGGGCTACTCGTCGACAGGTACTATCTTGCCTGAGGTTGCCGGTTTGCGCCATGCCACTGCGGCATGACACGATCCAAACGGCCCAAAGGAACCTATAGAACCAAGAGAACCGAGAGAACCAAGAGAACCACATGCACCAAAGGACCCGCACCCGTTCAATTACGAGGAGCCGCTAGCGGACGAGCACACGCACCAGGGCATCGAAGCGCCTGCCATAGGGCGGCAGGAACAGCTTCATGAGGTTAAGCCGGCTTTGCCGAAACACCGGCTTGTAGTGCGAAAAAGTCTCAAACCCCTTCTCGCCATGGTACGCCCCCATGCCCGAGGGGCCGATACCGCCAAAGGGCAGGTCGTCCTGCGCGATGTGCAGTAGCGTCTCGTTGACGCATACGCCCCCCGATACGGTCGAGTGGAGCACCTCCCGGATGACCCGCGCATCGCGCTCGAAGAGGTAGAAGGCCAGGGGGCGGGGGCGGGCATTGACGAAGGCGAGCGCTTCAGCGAGGCTGCGATAGGGCATGAGGGGCAGGATCGGCCCGAAGATCTCTTCCTGCATCACCTGCGCAGAAGCCGGCACACCGGTCAGGACGACCGGCAGAAACTGCCGCCCGAAGGGCGTGCCGGCGCCGTCTGCGAGGCTAACGCGCTCAGCTCCCAGCGACACCGCATCCTCGACCAGTCGGGCAAGGCGTTCGAAGTGCGCGCCATCGATGATGCTCGTATAGTCCGGCTGCGCGGCGGCAGCTTTCGGATCGCCCAGGCCAGGATAGCGGGTCGCGACAAACGCGCGGGCCGCCGCGATGAAGGCGGCCACGCGCCCCTCGGGCAGAAGTACATAGTCTGGTGCGATGCACGTCTGGCCGGCATTCAAGAGCTTGCCCGCCATGATGCGCTCGACCGCCTTTGGGAAGTCGGCAGAGGGCCCGATCAGGGCCGGTGACTTGCCCCCGAGCTCGAGCGTGACGGGCGTCAGATTTTCGCTCGCGGCCCGCATCACCTGCCCCCCGACACGGGTCGAACCCGTGAAGAGCAGGTGATCGAAGGGCAGCGCGCAAAAGGCCTGCGCGAGCTCCACGCCACCGTTGGCCACCCACAGCTCCTCGGCTGTGAAATACTCCGCGGCCCGTGCAGCGAACCGGGCCCCGAACGCGGGCGTAAACTCCGAGAGCTTGGCCATGGCTCGATTGCCTGCCGCGAAGGCGGCGGTCAGCGGGCCTGCCACCAGCAGCAGGGGATAGTTCCAAGGCGCCACGATGCCGACCACGCCCAGCGGCTGTGGCAGCACTTCTGAGCGCGCCGGGAGAAACCAGCGCCCGGTATGCCGCGCGCGCGGCCGCATCCAGGTGCGGGTGTGGCCCAGGGCATGACGGATGCCCTCAAGGGAGGGAAACAGCTCGAGAAGCCGCGTCTCCTGTCGCGCTCGCGCACCGAAATCCGCGGCGATCGCGGCTGCGAACTCCTGCTCGTGCTCGAGCAGCAGGGCGCGCAGCCTCTGCAGGCGATCGCGCCGCACCGGCCAGGGCACCTCGATCTCTGCACGGGCCAAACTCCGCTGCCGCCCAAACCGGTCCTCAAGCACCGCGCCCGGGTCCTCCATTGCGATGTCGTCCATGCCGCGTCCCCCCGGGCCCCGCACCGGCTTGGCCCTGCGCCCGTATAGTGCCAGACGAGGCGCGAGCCGCACGGCCTGGAACGGCGCGAGCCGCGCCCCGGTAGTACCATGAGCCGTCCGGTTCGGCCCAGCAAATGCGGGGGTAAATTGCAATACGACATGCACTACTACGGCTGTTATGCCCTCGCCCGTGCAGCGGGCGTGCGTGCAGAAGATGCGCTCGTTCTGGCCACGGCGTCCCAGTACGTCGACGACCATGCCTACAACGACTGGATCCTTTCGGATTCACAGACCGGTGAAGGGGTGCTCGGTATCGCGACCGCCCACCACCCGCTCGAGGCCGGCGTGCGGGCCCTGGCGAGGCTCATCGATGACGACGATAGCAGACTCGTCTGGGTGCCCTTTCATTTTCTGCCAGGCAACGAGGGGGACAGTTTCGTCGAGCGCATGATCGCGCGCGAGGACAGCCTTCTTGCCAACCAGATGCTCGACCACTATCTGAGCCTCGAGACACTGAGCGCGCACCGCGAGCACGCCCTGCACCTGCTGGGCATCGGTTTGCATGCCTATGCCGACACGTTCGCGCACTACGGCTTCTCGGGCATGCCCTCGCCCAAGAACTGTGTCCAGGCGGACAGCATCCAGATCACCTCGGTCCATGCCGAGGGCGTGTTGGCCTATCTGGCCCAGAAGGCCAACGAATTCAAGGCACGCTGGGGGGATTACCCGCATCTTGGGCATGGTTCGGTGCTGACTTATCCGGACCGTCCGTTTCTCGAGTGGAGCTTTCGCTATGAGGACGGGCGCGAGGCGGTGCGCAACAATCCCGCAAGCTTCCTGCGGGCCTGCGAGAAGATCCATGCGCGCCTTGGCCAGTTCGCGCAGGTCTTCTATGAGGCGGCGCCGGGCGCGCGCTCGTGGGACGAGCTGCGCGATCCGGTCCGGGAGATCCTGCAGACAGACGGTCCGGCCGACGAACGGGGTGCCGCATGGCGCGCCGCGCTTGCCCGGGGCGCTTTCGGGACACCCGAGGACTGTCCGGTCTATGCGCCCGAGAAATGGAACGGGATCGTTGAAGGCTTCAAGGCAGGCTCGGATGGAAAGGCCTTCCTGGCCTCGGATCCCTACCGCTTCTTCGTCGCGGCCGAGTATCACCGCAGCTTCGTGCTCAAGCGCCTTTTGCCCGGGGTTGGCCTCCTGGCCGCATAGGTCGTCAAGGTCATCCGGGGCCCCGCGCGCCGGGCGCGGTACACTCGGGTATTGATCCCGCCCGAGTCCCGCGCCGCCATGCCTACGCTTGCCCAGCTGACCGACGACCTGCGCTGTGCGCGCATCACCAGCGAATCCCTGACCGAGGCCGCCTTGGAGCGTGCGCGCCGGCCCGATGGCGAAGGGGCGCGCACCTACATCGAATTGCACGAGGACGGCGCCCGTGCGGCGGCCCGGGCCGCTGACGCGCTGCGGCGTGCCGGCATCGAACTGTCTCCCCTGATGGGCATCCCCATCTCGATCAAGGACCTCTTTGACGTGGCCGGCGAGACCACGCGCGCAGGCTCGGTCGTACTGGCCAATGCCTCCCCGGCCGAGCGCGACGCGGCGATCGTCAGCCGGCTGCGGCGCGCCGGGGCGGTCATCACCGGACGCACCAACATGGTGGAATTCGCCTACTCGGGCCTTGGGCTGAACCCACATTACGGGACGCCGCTGAACCCCTGGGACCGCGCCACCGGCCGGATCCCGGGCGGATCGTCCTCGGGGGCTGCGGTATCGGTCACTGATGGGATGTGCGCTGCAGCAATCGGCACCGACACCGGCGGCTCGGTCCGCATACCGGCGGCGCTGTGCGGCCTGACCGGATTCAAGCCCACTGCGCAGCGCATCGACCGCACCGGGACGCTGCCGCTGTCGACGTCGCTCGATTCGATCGGACCACTCGCCCCCTCGGTCGACTGCTGCGCCCAGATCGACGCCCTGCTCGCCGACGATGGCGGCGGCGAAGAAATCTGTCCACAGGCCCAGGATCTGCGGCTGCTCGTCCCTTCGAATGTCGTGCTGGAGGGGCTTGATATCGAGGTCGCGCGGGCCTTTCGCACGAGTCTCGAGCGTCTGTCGCAGGCGGGCGCACGCATCGTCGAAGCGCGCGTGGCGCCGATCGACGAGTGGGCCCAGGCTCGTCACGGCACCGGCGCGCTGGCCACTCCGGAAGCCTATGCCTGGCACCGGGAACTGCTTGCCAGTCACAAGGCGCAGTACGATCCGCGCGTGGCGCAGCGCCTGTTGCGCGGCGCCGGGATCAGCGCCTCGGACTATATCGAGGCGCGTGCCTTCCGGCACGCCTGGATCCGGCGCATGGAGCAGATGCTGGCGGGCTTTGATGCCCTGGTGCTGCCGACAGTCCCGATCATCGCCCCGGCGGTCAAGCCACTCATCGAAAGCGACCTGGGCTACCAGGCCGCCAACAACCTCGTGTTACGCAACACCAGCCTCATCAACTATCTGGACGGCTGCGCGCTCTCGATTCCCTGCCATGAACCGGGCACCGCGCCGGTCGGCCTCATGATCGCCGGCTGCGCGCTCGCCGACCGGGCCATCCTTGCACTCGGCCGCGGCATCGAGGCGGTGATCGACTCGACGCGCCGCACTGAACTCAGTGTCTGATCACACGCGCTCGATGAGCAGCGCGATGCCCTGGCCCACGCCGATGCACATCGTGCACAGGCCATAGCGGCCCTTCACGCGACGCAACTGATTGAGCGCGGTTGTCACAAGCCTCGCGCCGCTCATCCCGAGCGGGTGGCCGAGCGCGATCGCCCCCCCGTTGGGGTTGACGCGGGGATCGTCATCGGCGATACCCAGTTCGCGCAGGACCGCGAGACCCTGGGCTGCAAACGCCTCGTTGAGTTCGATGACATCGAGCTGATCGAGGCGAATGCCGGTCTGCGCGAGGAGCTTGCGCGTGGCGGGCACCGGTCCGATGCCCATGATGCGTGGCGCGACTCCGGCAGTTGCCATCGCCACGATGCGCGCGGCCGGGTTCAGTCCCTCGCGCGCCGCGGCCCGTTCGCTCGCAAGGAGCAGGGCGCACGCGCCGTCATTGACGCCCGAGGCGTTGCCAGCCGTCACGCTCCCGTCGCTTCGCACCACACCCTTGAGCTTCGCAAGCGCCTCGAGGCTGGTCTTGCGCGGGTGCTCATCGCGCGTCACGACCAGGGGCTCGCCCTTCTTCTGCGCGATCGTCACGGGCGTGATCTCGGCGTCGAAGAATCCTGCGGCCTGCGCCGCCAGCGCCCGTTCCTGGCTCGCGAGTGCCATGCGGTCCTGGTCCTCACGAGCGATGTGAAATTCGCTGGCGACGTTCTCGGCGGTCTCGGGCATGGAGTCGACACCGTATTGCGCCTTCATGAGCGCGTTCACAAAACGCCAGCCTATGGTCGTATCCTCGATCTTGGCTGCGCGCGCGAAGGCGGACTCCGCCTTACCCATGACGAAAGGCGCCCGGCTCATCGACTCGACGCCGCCGGCGATCAAAAACTCGCTCTCCCCCGACTTGATCGCGCGCGCCGCCGTGCCCACGGCGTCCATCCCGGAGCCGCACAACCGGTTGATCGTCGCACCGGACACAGCCACGGGCAGCCCGGCGAGCAACGCCGCCATGCGCGCCACATTGCGATTGTCCTCGCCGGCCTGGTTCGCGCAGCCGTAGAGCACGTCACCCACCGCGGCCCAGTCGACGCGGGAGTGGCGCTCGATGAGAGCCCGGATCGGCACGGCAGCGAGGTCGTCGGTGCGCACGCCCGACAGACTGCCTCCGTAGCGCCCGATCGGGGTGCGCACCGCATCGCAGATGAACGCTTCGGTCATATGGTCTCCATAATGGTTTCAGAGCAACGCGGTTAAGGCCGGCTCGGCTACGAGGGCTTGCCCTGACGCTGCGCTTCCTTCAGGACCCGCGCCTTGTACTGGGCGGCTGAATCCCCCTGCAGTCCGGCCTGGGTGTACCAGTAGATGGCGCGCTCCAGGTCGGCCGGCACGCCATCGCCGTGCTCGTAGCAGCTGGCGATGATGTATTGGGCGGGCTCGACGCCGCTCTCGGCAGCGCTCTCGTACCACTTCGCCGCGAGCGCGTAGTCCTGCGCCACGCCGCGCCCGAGAAAATACTGCGTGGCGAGCGTCAGCTGCGCCTCGCTGTGACCCTGCTCGGATGCAAGCTGATACCAGTACACGGCGTCGGACTGGGACTTGGCAACTCCCTGGCCGTTCTCGTAGAGCAGCCCGACCGTGTATTCGGCCTGTGCAAGACCTGCCCTGGCGGCCTTGAAAAGCCAGGTGCGCCCACGCGCCTCATCGCGGCGGACACCCTCCCCGTTGATGAGCATCATGCCGAAGTTGTACTCGCCGATCGGCTGACCGCGCCGGGCTGCGCGGGCGTAGTAGCGCGCAGCCGTCGGGAAATGCCGGTCCTGATAGTCCTGCCAGGCGTGCCGCAGGTCCGGGTCTTCGCTTGCCGGGGGCAGTTGCAGCGCCGCGCACGGCCCCACCGCGGCCAGGAGGGCCAGCATGGCCAGGATCGACCCGGCCCGGCCTTGGGACCGTCCCAAGGGGCCTCTTAGACGGCTCCTGAACGAGGTTCCTGACGCACTGCTTGTCGACTCTCGCTGGGTGTCAAACGCCACTGCCGCCTCCCGCTGATCCCGGTGATCCCGCTGAACCCACCATTCCTGCCGAAGTTGCTACTTTGGCACAACTGCGCGAGGCGCGTCACCCGCGCTCGGTTCGGGCGTCGGCAAAACAGGGCGCCCAGGGCGGCCTGTAGGCGGGGCGCTCGCGCATGTAGAATCACCGCCATGGGGACCCTTCGCGCCCGGGCCCCGGGGCTATTTGGGGACAACTCGGCCGACTGCGATGAGAATTGCCATTCTTGACGACGACGAGAGCCAAGTCGAGGTGATCAGCCACCTGCTGAGCAAGACGGGCTTCACCTGCCACGGCTTCTCAGCGGGCAAGGCCCTGCTCAAGCGCCTGCGGCGCGAGAGCTTCGATCTCCTGATACTGGATTGGTCGGTGCCCGACATCAGCGGCACCGAGGTGCTGGCCTGGGTGCGCAGCAACGTCTCGCAACGGGTACCGGTGCTGTTCGTGACCGGGCGCACCAGCGAGAACGACATCGTCGCGGGGCTTGCTGCCGGCGCCGACGACTACATGATCAAGCCCCTGCGCAGCTCAGAACTGGTCGCGCGGGTGCAGGCGCTGCTGCGCCGTGCATATCCGGAGGCGGTGCACGACCAGATCACCTTCGGCGGCTATCGTTTTGAGACCAGCCGCAACGAGGTGCACTTCGAGACCGAGCAGGGGCCGCGGGTGGCGCTGCTGACGCAAAAGGAGTTCGACCTCGCGATCATGCTGTTTCGCAATTCCGGCAGGCCGCTCTCGCGCAGCCATATCCGCGAGGTCGTCTGGGGACGCGATATCGAGATTCCCTCGCGCACCATGGACACCCATATCTCGCGCATCCGCACCAAGCTCGAGATGCGCCCCGAGCACGGCTTTCGCCTGGTGCCGGTCTACAGCTACGGGTATCGTCTGGATCGGGTCACGGAGGATCTCGTCGGCTAGCACGCTCTGCCGCAATCCCCTTGGATNNGGCTTTGGAGCTGGTTTGCTCGGCCTGGGTATTGCGGCACAATGCGGGGGCAGCCCGCCCCGGGCTCCAGCTCGCCGAAGCGGGCCGAGGCGCTCATGCGCACGGACGACGCGCGCCAACCGGGCCCAGCCCCACCTCAGCATGGCATCCTCCGTCTTCCGAGCCGATCCGTGGTCACTACTGCCCAACCGCGTATTGCGGCGTGAATGGGTCGCGACGCTCGCAGGCGCGGCCCTTCTGACCGGGGCGCTCGCGGCGCAGGGGGGCCTGCCGGGATTCGACCGCACCTGCTACGACGCGTGGCTGAGCCTGAGCGCAAGCGATGCCCGCGCCGATCTGGTCCTGATCGATCTGCAGAGTCCGAAAGCGGCCCCAGAGGCCACACTCGGCGCGGCGGCCATGCTGCTCGAGAGGCTCGCAGGCGTTCCGGTACGCGCCGTGGGCCTGGCCCTGCCGTATGGGGCGTTCGGCGCCACAGAGGACTCGGCGGCCGCGGACAGACTGTCCCGGCTGATCGAGGAATCGCGGCGTGTCGTCGTGGCCGTCCCGCCCGAGCCCCCCGCAGGCGCTGGCGGGCGCGGCTTTCGCGATTTCCGCGAGGACGAGGATGGGGTGCTTCGGCACGTCGCGCTCGCCCGGGCCAGCCCGGGCGCTCCAGCCACTGAAGAGCACTGGGTCGTCGCCGCCCTGCGCGCGGCGCATGTACCGTTCGGCCTGCCCGCCCGGGGCACGCCCGTGAGCGATCCGGTGACGGGCCGCGACTTCACGGCGCAAATCGGTATCCCGTTCTCCCATCCGGCCACTCGGCCCTATCCGCTCTACGGCTCGGAGGCGGTACTCGCAGGCGCAGTCCCGCTCGAGAACTTCCGCAACAAATTCGTCTTGATCGCCAGCGCCGCCGGCGGCCCCCCGGGCCGCATCCCCATTCCCGGCGAGGGGATCCTTGGCGCTCCGCAGGCCGCCGCGGCCCTGCAGATCGAGGCACAGTTGCTGGCCGGACTGCTCGAGGGGCACGCGATCACGACACCGGGCCCTCTGGCCCAGATCCTCTTTAGCGTCGTGCCGGTGGCGCTCGCCCTCCTCGCACTTTTGCTGCCGCTGCGCGGGGCTGGCAGCACCCTCGCGCTCACCGGCCTCACCCTGGTCCTGTCGTACGTGATGCTGGCCGCAGCCCATGTCTGGTTCGCCCCCGGTGCAGGCGTGCTCGGTGCAGCACTCTGCCTTCCTGTTTGGCGCTGGCGGGAATTGCGCATCACCTCGGTGCTGCTCGACCGCCAGTTCGCACGCCTCGCCGCCGAGGCGGAGAGTTTTGCCGAGCGCAACCTGCCCGCAGAGGGCGGCCCAACGCCGGACCGCTGGCGCTTCGTGGCGGCCGCCCGTTCGGTGGACCGGATCCGGGAATTGCGCCGCTTTCTTGGACGCTTCGTCGATGAATTGGGCGTGGCGACGCTCGTCACCGACCTGGACGGCCACGTCATCTTTGCGAACCGCCGGGCGCGCCAGTACTTCGCCGCGCTCGGCAACACCCAGATCGACGGCGCGCAGCTTCCCTATCTGCTCAGCACGCTCGAGGCGGACCAGGTCGCGGCCGACTTCAGCTGGTGGGACATCCTCGGCCGGACTGAAACGCCGACCCGCGCCGCGGGGTGCGATCCGCTGGGCAGAGAGGTGCTGGTCTGGGCGAGTGGCTGGTCGGGACTTGCGGGGGATCCGGCAGGCTGGGTCGCATCGCTCGTGGAGATCTCCGGCATCCGCGCGGCCGAGCGCACACGCGATGCGGCGCTGCACTTCATGACGGGCGAGCTGTGCGCCCCGGTCCAGGGTGTCCTGGCCCTGACCGCGGAGGCGCGGGAGGGCGGGTCCACGCCCGAGCTCCTGGAGGCGATAGAAAACCACGGCCAGCGGACGCTTGAGCTCGCCGAGAAATTCGTCCAGTTGACCATCGCCGCGACCCATCAGTACATTTTTCCGGTGCGGCCCGTCCACGAGTCGGTCGAGCTCGCCATCGATGCCAACGAGCCCTTCGCCCTGGGCCGCAATGCCACCCTGTCCCTGGTCAAGACTGGCCAGCCGGACTTTGCCGAGATCGACCCGGACATGTTCTGGCGCGCCGTCCATACCCTCATCCAGAACGCCCTGCGCTTCGGCCCGGACGGCGGCACCGTCGGGATCGGCGTCACGCTTCTCGCAGACGGGCGCGAGGTGGGCGTGCGGGTCAACGATCAGGGCCCGGGAATCGGCGGCTCGGACCAGGCGCGCCTCGTGCGGATGTTCCAGAGCATCGACATGCCTGGCGCCCACCGGGGGTCGGGGGACCTCGGCTTGGCGTTCGTGAAGGAAGTCGTCGAGCGCCACCACGGGCGGGTCGAATTCTCGAGCAACCCTGGGCAGGGGGCGGAATTCTGGATCATCCTGCCCTGTGTCGAGGCGCCCCCGCCGAGCGGACAGCGCAAGGTCTCGCCAGCACCGTCCCGAGGAGCGCTATAATTCGGCACTGCGCCTTGGGCGCCCCGATATGAACTGATCCATTTCAGGTCGATGCAACTCGTCACGCTTGGCATCAATCACACCACCGCGCCCCTGGAGTTGCGCGAAAGGGTGGCCTTTCCGTCCGAGGGTATGATCGAGGCGGTGCGCCTGTTCCGTAGCCAGGCTCCGGGATCGATTCGGGAGACGGCGATCCTCTCGACCTGCAACCGCACCGAGATTTATTGCGCGAGCGAATCGACTCTGGCGTCGATCCAGTCACCCTTGCACGCCTGGCTTGCCAACTACCATCAGATGCCCACCGAGGAACTCGCGCCGCATCTCTATGGGCTAGACCAGTCCGGTGCCGTACGCCACGCCTTCCGTGTGGCGAGCGGGCTGGATTCGATGGTTCTCGGTGAGCCCCAGATCCTCGGCCAGATGAAGCAGGCCGCCCGCGACGCTGATGCCGCCGGCGCCATGGGCACCTTCTTGCACCAGCTCTTCCAGCGCACCTTCTCGGTCGCCAAGGAAGTGCGCTCGACGACCGCCATCGGTGCCCAGAGCGTGTCGATGGCGGCGGCCACGGTTCGGCTCGCCCAGCGCATTTTCGACAGCTTGGGCAAACAGAATGTCCTGTTCATCGGCGCAGGCGAGATGATCGAACTGTGCGCGACGCATTTCGCAGCCCAGGCACCGCGCAGCATCACGGTCGCCAACCGTACCGTGGAACGTGGCCACGAGCTCGCGGCGCAGTTCGGCGGCCAGTCGATGCGCCTGCAGGATCTGCCCAGCCGTCTTTCCGAATTCGACATCGTCGTGTCCTGCACCGCCTCGTCCCTGCCGATCATCGGACTGGGCATGGTCGAGCGGGCGACGCGCGAGCGCCGCCATCGCCCCGTATTCATGGTCGATCTGGCCGTGCCGCGCGACATCGAGGCGGAGGTCGCCAGGCTCGACGATGTCTATCTCTATACGGTCGACGATCTGGGCAAGATCGTCGCCGCCGGCGCCGAGAGCCGCCAAGCCGCCGTCGCCGAAGCCGAGGGGATCATCGAGAGTCAGGTGAGCCATTTCATGCGCTGGCTCGAGGCACGTAATGCCGTCCCGGCGATCCGCGACCTCCACGAGCGGGGTGAGTCGATCCGCCGCGCCGAAGTCGAGAAGGCCCGCAAGATGCTCGGACGCGGCGAAGACCCGGCGAAGGTCATCGAGGCGCTCTCGCTCGGACTCACCAACAAATTCATGCATGGCCCGACCCAACTGCTCAACGAGGCGCCAGAAGAGACGCGTGCACGCCTGATCGAACTGCTGCCCCACCTCTACAAATCTGCCGTCAAATGAAGCCCAGCATGATCGCGAAGCTCGATCAGCTCACCACCCGCTTGGCCGAGATTGATCGTTCGCTGTCAGACCCAAAGGTCGTCGACGACCTTGACCAGTACCGGCGCCTGCGCCGCGAGCAGTCCGAATTGTTGCCGGTGGTCGAGCACTATGGGCAGTACACGGCTGCAGCCGAGGACGAGGCCACGGCGCGCGAGCTGTTGATCGACCCGGAACTCAAGGGTTTTGGCGAGGACGAGTTGCGCAAGGCCAAGTCGCGCATGGAGACCCTCGAGGAGGACCTGAAAAAGCTCCTTCTGCCCAAGGATCCGAACGATGCCCGCAACCTGTTCCTCGAGATCCGCGCCGGAACCGGCGGCGACGAATCGGGCCTGTTTGCGGGCGACCTGTTGCGCATGTACACGCGCTATGCGGAGAGGCATCGCTGGCAGGTCGAGGTGATCTCAGAATCCCCTTCGGAGCTGGGGGGCTACAAGGAGGTCATCATCCGCGTGCTGGGAGACGGGGCCTACTCGCGGCTCAAGTTCGAATCCGGCGGCCACCGCGTCCAGCGCGTGCCCGCCACTGAGACCCAGGGCCGCATCCATACCTCGGCATGCACGGTGGCGGTCATGCCCGAGGCCGATGAGGTGGCCGAAGTCCTGATTCGTCCTGACGAGATCCGCATCGACACCTTCCGTGCATCGGGGGCCGGCGGCCAACACATCAACAAGACCGATTCGGCGGTGCGCATCACCCACCTGCCGACCGGGATCGTGGTGGAATGCCAGGACGACCGGAGCCAGCACAAGAACAAGGCCCAGGCCCTGAAGGTGCTCGCTGCCCGGATCAAGGACCGCCAGACCCGCGAGATCCAGGCCAAGGAGGCAGCCACGCGCAAGAGCCTGATCGGTTCGGGCGACCGCAGCGAGCGCATCAGGACCTANNGACCTTGACGAGTTGATCAATGCCCTCTCCGCGGAGCATCAGGCCGAGCTGCTCGCAGCCCTTGCCGAACCCGCCTAGCAGCGTGTCGGTGACAGCCGCGTCTGCAGGCGGAAGCCAGAGTCCTGGAGATCTCATCTCTTGCTCCGGATTGCCGGCAAGCGAGGCCCGCATCCTGCTCGCTCACGTCACCGGATGGAGTCGCACCGAACTCATCACCGCCCCCCAGGTGCCGCTTCCAGAAGCCCAGGAGGAGGCGTTCGCCACGCTCGCCGCGCGGCGCCGTGCGGGCGAGCCGATCGCCTACCTGGTGGGCGCGCGCGAATTCTATGGACGCCGCTTCAAGGTCTCACCGGCCGTGCTGATCCCCCGCCCCGAGACCGAACTGCTGGTCGACGAGGGCCTCGCGGCCCTTGGGGCGCTAAGCGCCCCCCGGGTGCTCGATCTCGGAACCGGCAGCGGCGCGATCGCGGTCACCGTGGCGCTGGAGCGGCCCGATGCCCACGTCACGGCGGCCGATCTCAGTCCGGCGGCGCTCGAGATTGCACGCCACAACGGCCGCGTGCAGGGCGCGCGCATCGACTGGGTCGAATCGGACTGGTATGCCGCCCTGGGAGCGCGGCGTTTTCACCTGGTGCTCGCCAATCCGCCCTATGTCGCGGCCGATGACCCGCATCTCAATCAAGGCGACGTACGCTTTGAGCCGCGCGGCGCCCTGACCGACGGGGGAGGCGGACTGGGCGCCCTCAGAACGGTCATCCAAGGCGCCCCCGCCCACCTTGAGCCTGCCGGCATGCTGCTCGTCGAGCATGGTTACGACCAGGCTGAGGCGGTCCGCGCCGCCTTCGCGGCAGCCGGGTTTCTGGGCGTGCGCTCGGTCTCGGACTTGGCCGGCATCGAGCGCGTCACGCGGGGCGTGCTGCCGGGTTAGCCGTGCGCCGGCCTGCGCTTCCCACTTGCGCTTCCCACTTGCGCTTTCGACCTGCTTGCGGCGTTTGGACTAGAATTGAAGGTCCACTCCCCACTGCACGAGGAAACCATGGCCGAACAGCAACAAACCGTCCAGGAGTTCATCCATCAGACCGTAACCGAGAATCCCGTGGTGCTGTTCATGAAAGGAACCGCACAATTCCCCCAGTGCGGCTTCTCGGGCCGCGCAATTTCTCTCTTGAAGGCCAACGGTGCCAAGGGTCTGGTGACCGTCAACGTCCTCGAGGACGAGGACGTGCGCCAGGGCATCAAGGAATACGCCAACTGGCCGACCATCCCCCAACTCTACGTGAAGGGTGAGTTCATCGGCGGCTCGGACATCATCGGGGAGCTCCATGAAAGCGGAGAACTGAAGAAGATCCTGGAAACCGTCAGTGCCTAGCCGGTCTGGCCCTGCCGGCGGCCCTCGCACCCCTTCGAGCGGCCGAAGCTGATGGCCCATGAGCCCGACGGTGGGGCGCGCGGTCCTGCAGCGCGGCATCTTCTGGTGGCGATCACCGGTGCCACGGGGGCCATCTACGGTGTGCGCCTCCTGGAGGCCCTGCGCGGCATCGAAGGTCTCTCCTCGCATCTCATGATCTCGGATGCCGGAGTGTTGAATCTGCACCAGGAACTGGGCATGAACCGCAAGGACGTCGAAGCGCTGGCCGATCGGGTCTACCCGGTGCGCGATGTCGGCGCGAGCATCGCGAGCGGCTCGTTTAGGACCATGGGCATGGTGGTCGCGCCGTGCTCCATGAAAACCCTGGCCGCGATCGCCATGGGACTGGCGGACAATCTCATCACCCGCAGTGCTGACGTGGTGCTAAAGGAGCGGCGGCGGCTGGTGCTTCTGGTGCGCGAGACGCCCTTGAACCTCGCCCATTTGCGCAACATGGTCGCCGTCACGGAAATGGGGGGTATCATCTTTCCGCCCCTGCCGGCGTTCTATCACCGGCCCCGCTCGATCGAGGAACTGGTCGACCATTCCGTCGGCCGGGTTCTCGACCTCTTCGGGGTCGAGCAGGAACTCTCGCCACGCTGGCCGGGCCTGGGTTCGAGCGCCGCGGACGGCTAGGCCGCGCCGGCCGGATCCGAGGCATCCCCACGGCCGTTTTCCCGAGATCGCCCAACCCCTGTGCACCGTCTTCGTCACTCCATCACCAATCCGCCCGCACCACGCAGGAGAACCTCTTGAACGCACCGTCCAGTCCGACCGAGTTGGCCCTCATCGGCCATTTCATCAACGGCCAGAAGCTCACCGGCGATGGCGCCCGCAACCAGCCGGTCTACAACCCAGCGCTGGGCGTTCCCATCGCCCAGGTCGAGCTGGCCTCGCCCGCCACGGTCAATGCCGCCGTGGAGGCCGCCGCAGCGGCGTTTCCAGCCTGGTCACAGACCCCGCCACTGAAGCGCGCACGCATCCTCTTCAAGTACAAGGAACTGCTCGAGCGCCACCACGACGACCTCGCCGCGCTCATCACGCGCGAGCATGGCAAGGTGCTCTCGGACGCGCACGGCGAGGTCGTGCGCGGCCTAGAGGTCGTGGAATTCGCCACGGGAATTCCGCACCTCCTGCGCGGCGAGTTCACTGACCAGATCTCGACCGGGATCGATGCCTGGAGCCTGCGCCAGCCGGTGGGTGTCTGTGCCGGCATCACGCCGTTCAACTTCCCCGTGATGGTCCCGATGTGGATGTTCCCGCTGGCGATCGCGTGCGGCAACACCTTCGTGCTGAAGCCCTCGGAACGTGATCCGAGCGCAAGCCTTCTGCTCGCCGAACTGCTGCAGGAGGCGGGACTGCCCGATGGCGTGTTCAACGTCGTCCAGGGCGACAAGGTCGCCGTCGATACCCTCTTGCATCATCCGCAGGTCGCGGCCCTGTCGTTCGTGGGCTCCACGCCGATCGCCCAGTACATCTACGAGACCGGCGCGCGGCTGGGCAAACGCGTCCAGGCCTTGGGCGGCGCGAAGAATCATCTCGTCGTCATGCCGGATGCCGATCTCGACCAGGCCGTGGACGCGCTGATTGGTGCCGCCTATGGTTCCGCCGGGGAGCGCTGCATGGCGATCTCGGTCGCCGTCGCGGTGGGCAGCAGCGCCGAGGCGCTCATCGCGCGCTTAAAGCCCCGTGTTCGCGCCTTGAAAGTCCTGGACGGCACCAATGCCGCCGCAGAGATGGGCCCGGTGGTGACGGCGCAGCATCGCCAGCGGATTCTCGACTACATCGAGCACGGCATCGGCGAGGGCGCGGAGCTGGTCGTGGACGGGCGCAGCGTCACGGTTCCGGGTCGCGAGCAGGGGTTCTTTCTCGGGGGCACGCTCTTTGACCGGGTCACGCCCGACATGAAAATCTACCGGGAGGAGATCTTCGGGCCCGTCCTGTGCGTGGTGCGCGTTCCGGATTTCAAGTCCGCCGTCGAACTCATCAACGCGCACGAATTCGGCAATGGCACGTCACTGTTCACGCAGGACGGCGCCACGGCGCGGGAATTCGCGCGCCACATCCAGGTCGGCATGGTGGGTATCAACGTGCCGATACCCGTCCCGATGGCGTTTCACAGTTTCGGCGGCTGGAAGAAAAGCCTGTTCGGCGATCAGCATGCCTATGGCATGGAGGGCGTGCGCTTCTACACCCGCTACAAGGCCGTCATGCAGCGCTGGGGCAACTCGATCGGTAAGGGTGCCGAATTTGTGATGCCCACCGCGAAGTGAGCCTCTGGAGGACGCGGCATGACCCATGACTTCGGCAGCTTCGATTACATCATCGTGGGCGGTGGTACGGCCGGCTGCCTGCTCGCCAACCGCCTCTCCGCGGACCCCGGCATCGAGGTGCTGCTGCTCGAGGCCGGACGCGCCGATGACTATGTGTGGATCCACATTCCGGTCGGCTATCTCTATTGCATCGACAATCCGCGCACCGACTGGCGTTTCCGGACCGCGCCCGAGGCCGGCCTGAACGGACGCGCCCTGCTCTACCCGCGCGGCCGGGTGCTCGGCGGCTGTTCTTCGATCAACGGCATGATNNTACATGCGCGGGCAACGCGCCGACTATGATCACTGGCGCGAGCTGGGCAACCCCGGCTGGGGCTGGGACGATGTCCTGCCGCTGTTTCGCAAGACCGAGGACCATGTCAACGGGGCCAACGCTTTCCATGGCGCCGGTGGCGAGTGGCGTGTCGAGCCGCAGCGCCTGTCGTGGGAGATCCTGGATGCGTTTCGCGACGCGGCCGAGGAGGCCGGCATCGCAAAGGTGGACGATTTCAATCGCGGGGACAACGAGGGCTGCGGTTACTTTGAGGTGAACCAGAAAGGCGGCGTGCGTTGGAATGCGGCCAAGGCCTTTCTGCGGCCGGCGCGCCAGCGACCCAACCTGACCGTGGTCACGGAAGCCCATGTACAGCGTCTGACCCACGTCGGCAGGCGCGTCACGGGCCTACTGTTCCTCGAGGATGGGGCGCAGCATCAGGTGACGGCCCGCCAGGAGACCATCCTCGCCGCCGGGGCGATCGGCAGCCCCCACATACTGCAGGCCTCGGGTCTCGGGCCGGCCGGCCTTCTCACCGAGCATGGCGTCGAAGTCGTGCACGACCTGCCCGGGGTCGGCGAGAACCTGCAGGACCATCTGCAACTGCGCATGGCGTTTCGGGTGCGCGGGGCGCGGACCCTCAACACCCTGTCTGCCACGCCCCTGGGCAAGCTGCGCATCGGGCTCGAGTACGCCCTCTGGCGGCGCGGGCCGATGTCGATGGCGCCCAGCCAGCTGGGCGCATTCACCCGCTCCGATCCGAGGCATCGGCAGGCGAACATCCAATACCACGTCCAGCCCCTAAGCCTCGACAAGTTCGGCGAGCCGCTGCACGATTTCCCCGCCTTCACCGCATCGGTGTGCAACCTGAAGCCCGAGTCGCGCGGCAGCGTGCGCCTGGCTAGTGCCGACACCCGCACCGCGCCCGTGATCACACCGAACTATCTGTCCACCGAGGAGGATCGCAGGGTCGCCGCTGAGTCCCTGCGCCTGACGCGCCTGATCGTCGCCCAGCCGGCACTGGCGCGTTTCGCACCTGAGGAGTTCATGCCCGGGGCGCACTGGACGAGCGATGCCGAACTGGCCGCGGCGGCTGGGGCGATCGGCACGACGATCTTCCATCCGGTCGGCACCTGCAAGATGGGCCATGACCCGCTCGCCGTCGTCGATGAACGCCTGCGGGTGCATGGCATTGCCGGACTGCGCGTGGCCGATGCCTCGATCATGCCGACCATCACGGCCGGCAACACATGCTCACCGACCGTGATGATCGCCGAGAAGGCGAGCGCGATGATCCTGGAGGACCGCAGGGCGACCTCCGCTCGCACCGGATCGACGGTGGCGAGCCCGTCCAGCCGCGTCATCGGCGAGCCGGCCTGATCGCAGCGCCGCCGGATCCGGAGATCGCCCGACCCTAAGCAGGACGCGTCCCCTTGCAGGCGGGCGCTCGCTGGCATGACCAGAAGCGCAGGCCTTCGGCATGACCGCCGGCGGCGACGCGCAGATCCATCACCGAGCCACAGCGGGGACATTGCGGAGGCGTCTTGGGACGGGGCAAAGACGGTGACCTGTCGGGCGCGGGTGCGGGACGCTCCGGCACGAACGAAGTGGTCAACTCGCGGGTGTTTGGCTCCTCGAGGGCGGCCTCGGCCAATGCAGGCAGTGTCGCAAGCAGCGCCGCGCCATCGATGAGTTCGACCGGCTTGCCGCGCGCATAGGCGATGGCCTGGGCATCGAACACCCCGCAGGTCAGGATCTTGCAGCCGGCGGCACCGTCTTCCTGACTGAAGCGAAACAGGTCGCGCACCTGCGCGACACCCACCCGGGCGTGGCGCCAGTCACGGTAACGTATCCAGGTACGCTCGCCACGGCGCCTTAGCAGGAGGTCGCTCGAGCGGGCGTTCATGCCGTCACGCTCGATCGAATAGCCGAGGGCACGCAGCGCGCCAATGAGGCGCTTGCGGAACTCCTCTTCGTCGAGGCGCCTGAGGCTCTCAAGCACGGGTGATGCGATCCCGCCCCGTCGCCGCCCGCCGCGCAAGAAGTCGATCAGTCCCATGATGGAACCATTATGCCCGAGGCGGACGGCGCGCTCCGGCCGCCTGGGCGAGCCCGGCTGCGGGTGGCCTAGCGGGCGCTCGGCACCTCGGCCGGCGCGCTCGCACCCGGTTCCTCCGGAGGATGGGCAGGCGCGCCCGCGTTGCTGCGCTGCCTGCGCTGCCTGCGCTTCTGATACCAGTGACTGGCGCGGTCGAGATAGAGATAGATGACCGGCGTCGTGAAGAGCGTCAGGGCCTGCGACAGCACGAGGCCGCCCACCATCGCAAAACCCAGCGGCCGGCGCAGTTCCGNNGTCATCATGATCGGCCGAAAGCGCAACAGGCAGGCCTGGAAGATCGAGTCCTCGGAACTGAGTCCCTGTTCGCGCTCAGCCGTCAGGGCGAAGTCAATCATCATGATGCCGTTCTTCTTGACGATTCCGATCAGCAGGATGATGCCGATGAGCGCGATGACGGACAGGTCGAAGCCTCCGGCCATGAGGATCAGCAGCGCACCCACACCGGCTGAGGGCAGCGTCGAGAGGATCGTCAGGGGATGGATGTAGCTCTCATAGAGAAGCCCCAGAACGATATAGACCGTGACCAGCGCCGCGAGGATCAGGTAGGGCTGGGAGGCGAGCGAACTCTGGAACGCCTGGGCGTTGCCCTGGAAGGTGCCGAGCACGCGCCCGGGAGGGTGCAGCGACCGCACCGTCTGCTCGATCGCCTTGACCGCGTCGCCCAACGCCACGCCGGGCGCGAGGTTGAACGACAGGGTCACGGCGGGAAACTGCCCCTGGTGGGCGATCGAGAGATAGTTGGTGTGGGAGGTGTCGACCTGCACGAAGGTCGACAGGGGCACCTGCTTGTTGTCCAAGGGCGAGGTGATGAAGATCTTGTCCAACAGGCTCGGATCGGCCTGCAACGCCGGCGGCACCTCCAGGATCACATGATAGGAGTTGAGCTGGGTGAAGTACTGCGCGATCTGGCGCTGCCCGATCGCGTCGTAGATCGTGCCATCGATCGTCGCCGGTGAGATGCCAAAGCTTGAGGCCCGGTCACGGTCGATGGTCAGATTCACGGCCGGTGCGCTGCTTTGCTGATCCGAGGCGACATCGGTGAGTTCGGGCAGCTGCCGGAAGGCTTCCATGATGCGCGGCGCCCAGTCCGAGAGCTCCTCCAGATCCGCGTCGGTCAATGTGTACTGGTACTGCGTGCGCGACAGACGACCGCCCACATTGATGTCCTGGCCGGCCTGGAGAAACACGCGCGTGCCATCGACCTTGGCCAGCCGTGCGCGCAGTCGGGTGATCACCTGATCCGCATCGACGTCGCGTGTATCGCGCGGCTTTAGTGTGATGAAATAGGTGGCGTAGTTATAGCTCGAGTTGCCGAGAAAGAATCCGAACGCATCGACCGCCGGATCCGCAGCCATGACGTCACCGATCTCCTTGGCCTTGTCGGTCATGCCCTGAAACGAGATGTCCTGTGCACTTTCGGCGACTCCGAACAGGAAGCCCGTGTCCTGCTGCGGGAAGAAGCCCTTCGGAATGATGATGAACAGTGCGACCGTGAGGGCGAGTGTCGCGAGAAACGCAAGAAGCGTCAGGAACTGATGGCGCATCACCACACGCAGCCCGCGCTCGTAATAGGCCTGCATCGAGTCGAAGCCCCGCTCGAACAGATTGAACAGCCGGCCGTGCTGGAAGCCGGCTGCCTGGTGCTTCAGAAAGCGCGCGCACAGCATCGGTGTGAGGGTGAGCGAGACGATCACAGAGACGGCGATGGTCAGCGTCACGGTGACCGCAAATTCACGGAACAGCCGGCCGATGATGCCGCCCATGAGCAACAGCGGGATGAATACCGCCACGAGGGACACCGAGATGGAGATGATGGTGAAGCCGATCTCCGAGGCCCCCCTTAACGCCGCCTCGCGCGGTGCCATGCCGGCCTCGACGTAGCGGTAGATGTTCTCGAGCATGACGATGGCATCGTCCACGACGAAGCCGACGGCGATCGTCAGCGCCATCAGCGACAGGTTGTCGAGGCTGTAGCCGACGGCGTACATGCAGGCCGCCGTACCGAGGATCGCGAGCGGCACCGTGACACTCGGAATGAGCGTGGCCGCGACATCGCGCAGGAACATGAAGATGACGAGAACCACGAGCACGATCGTGAGGATCAGCGTGAACTCGACATCGGCGACCGAGGCACGGATGGTCTGCGTGCGATCCGAGAGCACCGAGATCTTGATGGCCGGGGGAATCACCGCGCGCAACCGGGGCAGCGCCGCCATGATCCGGTCGACGGTGTCGATCACGTTCGCCCCGGGGATCTTGTTGACCGCCAGGAGAATGGTCTTGCCCCGGCCGAGTTCGGGATCGCTGCCACCTGCGCCCTCGAAGGCGAACGCGGCAAGCTTGGCGTTTTCGGCCGAATCGATCGCAGTGCCGATATCGCGCACGCGCACCGGCGCGCCATGGCCGTAGGCGACGATGGTGTTGTTCCAGTCGCGCGCCGAGAAGATCTGGTCGTTGGTGTAGACCGTGGCACTGCGTCTTGCGCCGTCGAAGCTGCCCTTTGGGGCGTCGACTGTCGCCGACTGCAGTTGCGCGCGCACATCTTCGAGCCCGAGCCCAAGGCTCGCCAGCCGCGCCGGATCAAGCTGGATGCGCACGGCCGGCTTCTGCTGGCCGTTGATGGCAACCTGACCCACGCCGCTGATCTGCGAGATCTGCTGGGCCAGGATGTTGTCGGCATAGTCCGAGACCTGGGTGAGCGGCAGCGTGTCGGAAGACACCGCGAGGATCAGGATGGCGCGATCGGCCGGATTGATTTTCCGATAGGTCGGTGGGCTCGGCAGATTCTGCGGAAGCTGTCCGCCAGCCGCGTTGATGGCGGTGATGACATCCAGGGCCGCCGCATCGATATTGCGGTTCAGGTCGAACTGCAAGGTGATGTTGGTCGCGCCGGTCACGCTCGCCGAGGTCATCTGCGTGAGGCCCGAGATCAGCGAGAACTGTCGCTCAAGCGGGGTCGCCACACTCGAGGCGATGGTGTCCGGGCTCGCCCCGGGCAGGGTCGCCGAGACCTGGATGGTCGGAAAGTCCACCTGGGGGAGCGGCGCGACCGGCAAGAGGGGCCACGCCACAACCCCGACCAGGAGGAGCGCTGCGGCGAGGAGCGAGGTACCGATCGGGCGATTGATGAAAACTGCTGAGATGCTCACCGTTTTGTCACCCTAGGACGGCTTGCCGCCCGGCGGCGGGGCGGGCGCGGCTCCGCCCTGCTGCTCGACGACCTTCACACCCGGGCGGAGTCGGAACTGGCCATCGACCACGACCCGCGTGCCGGCGGCGATTCCAGACTGCACCACCGCCAGCCCGTCCTGCTCGAGAGCCACCTGGATCGGCTGCAGCGCAGCGGTGCCGTCCGGCTTCACGACATAGGCATAGAGCCCGTTGGCGCCGCGCTGGACGGCCGCAGCGGGGATCGTTACGACCTGCTCGATGCCGGTCACCACGTGCACATTGACATACTGGCCGGGCCAGAGTCGGTGCTGCGGGTTCGGAAAGCTGGCCTTCAACTGAACGGTGCCGGTGGTCGTGTCGATCTGGTTGTTGATGAGCAGGAGTTCGCCGGTCCCGAGCAGGGCGTTGTCCTCGCGACCATAGGCGAGCACCTGGAGCGGCTTGGCGCCGCTCGCCCGAATCGCATTGCTGACGCGTTGGAATGCATCCTCTGGAAGCGTGAAGATGAGCGAGATCGGATCGACCTGGTTCACGACGACCAGTCCATTGGTGTCGGCCGCGTGCACGATGTTGCCAGGGTCGACCAAGCGGATGCCGACGACGCCCGCGATCGGCGAGCGGATCGCGGTGTAGTTCAGCTGTACCCGTGCATTGGCCACCTGGGCCCGGTCGACGCCCACGGTCGCCTTCAGTTGCGCCACCGTCGCGACCTGCGTGTCGTAGGTCTGTTTGGCGATCGAATCCTGCTTCATCAGGTCGTCGTAGCGCTGCAGATCAACCAGGCTGTTGGCATAGTTGGCCTCGTCCTTGGCCTGCTGCGCTGCGGCGGCGTCGAGTTGCGCCTGGTACGGGTCGGGGTCGATCTGGGCGAGCAGGTCACCCTCCTTGACCGTCTGGCCCTCCTTGTAGGCGACCTTCAGGAGCTGCCCGTCGACGCGCGCCTTGACCGTGACCGAAAGGGCAGCCTGGACGGTACCGATCCCGGTCAGATAGAGCGGCAGCTTCTGGTCCAGGGCGAGCGCCGTCAAGGCGCCGACCGGGGCCGCCTGCACGCTGTCCTTCTTCTGATCGGCCGCGCTCGCCCGATGCATGGTGCCGCGCACCAGCACAGCGATGATGATCACCGCAGTGCCTCCGGCTAGCCAGAGCAACCGGCGCCGTCTGGACGTACGCTCTAAGCTCACTGCCCACTCCTTTTACGATCACGCAGGCGCCCCTCGGCGAGCCCGCACTCCGGTCAAACCGAAGGATTGTCACACCAATGTGCGCCTTTGCGAACGGGCCGCAACAGCTTGTGATTTTTCCGGGGGGCGAACGGGGGGCGCATCAGTTCGGCACCGGCAGGGCGTCGGGCAGGACCCGCTCGCGCCGCGAGAGCATCGCGACGGCGAACAGTCCGCACAGCGCCGCAAAGCTCAGCCAAAGGGCCGGGGCATCCTGACGTTTCGTGTAGAAAATGAGCCCCGTCGCGATGGCCGGCGTGAATCCGCCGAATAGCGCGGTCGCAAGACTATAGGCCAGGGAGAAGCCGGCGGTACGCACCTCGACCGGCATGATCTCCGTGAGATACACGACCATCGCACCGTTGTAGCTGCCATACAGGAACGACAGCCAGAGCTCGACGGCGAGCAAGCCGCCAAAGGAGGGATTGGCAACCAGCCAGTGCAAGGCGGGATAGGCCGTGGCGACAGTCAGGAGGGTGAAGATCACGAGCAGGGGTCTGCGGCCGACACGATCCGAGAGCGCGCCCATGATCGGCAACCAGCAGAAATTGGACAATCCGACCGCTACCGTGACCAGAAGACTCTGGTTGTCAGGAAGCTTCAGCACCGTCCGGCCGAACGTCGGCGTATAGGCGGTGATCATGTAGAACGAGACGGTCGTCATGACCACCATGAGGGTGCCAAGGACCACGATCTGCCAGTTCTCCACCATTGAGACCAGGATCTGCCTGATGTTCGGGCNNCCGATCACGAACGGCACGCGCCATCCCCAGCTGGACATCTGCTCGGGCGTGATGGAACTGGTCAGGACCGTGCCGAGGAGGGCGCCGAACACGACGGCGATCTGCTGGCTGGCTGACTGAAAGCTGACATAGAAACCCTTGTTGCCCGGGGTCGCGATCTCGGAAAGATAGACCGACACGCCGCCGAGTTCGACCCCGGCCGAGAAACCCTGCAGCAGGCGCCCGACCAGTACCAGGAGCGGTGCGGCCAACCCGATCACCGCGTAGCCGGGAACGAAGGCGATCAGGAACGTGCCGCAGGCCATGAGCCCCAGGGTCAGGACAAGGCCGACGCGCCGGCCCTTGCGGTCGATGTAGGCGCCCAGAATGATGGCGCCCAAGGGCCGCATCAGGAATCCCGCACCGAAGGTCACCAGGGCCTTCATCTGCGAGGCGAATTCGTCCCCTTCCGGAAAGAAGGTCGCGGCGATGAACGAGGCGTACAGACCATAGACGATGAAGTCGTACATCTCGAGGAAATTGCCGCTCGTCACGCGCAGCACGTTGGCCCAGGGCGGCGATTCCGGATTGTGATCGTGCACGTCTGTCTCCTCTGGCCCGCTCGCGGCCTCTGCGCGTAAAGGCGTCCGGCTGGGCTCGTTTTCGGATTCTACTGCACCCCGCCTGGCAGGCGCTGGAGCCTTGGGTGGCCCGCGTCACGCGCCGGTGTCACGCCCCGGTTGGCGCCCCGGTTGGCGCCCCTGTGGTCCCCAAGTATGCTGGAGGGGTCTGCGGTCCGAGCGACCGTCCCTCCCGAAGCTTCCCCATCGATGCTCATCGACCGCGCACTGCAGGTGCTGATCGTCCTCGCCCTGACCCTCTGGGCGATCTGCCTCTGGAACCGCGAGAACCTGCCCGGCCCCGAGTCACTCGCCCCGCAGCTCTTCGATGCACCGGTGCAGACCGAGGTGAGGAAGGCGCCATTTCTGCGAACAGCAGGAGGTACCGAGTACACCATCAAACCCCTCTACGAGTACGACCTCTATGGCCTCGTGGTGAGCGAGCACGACTCGAGCGCATTCTGGGACTGGATCCACGAGGCGGCCAACGACCACCTGAACGTGGTCGACCTGTGCGTCGTCTGGGGTGATGACGCGCGTCGCGGCAGCTATCGGGACGTGTCGTTCTCGAGCGGTGAGTTCGTATGCTACTTCCGACCGAAAGACGCCAAGGCGGGCGCCGACTTCGACATCTACCAGATCTCGAACAATCACCTGCTCACCGAGAATCCGCGTCTGGCCCGCGCGCTGCGTGGCGTACACATCGGCGACGAGGTCCACTTCCATGGCTTTCTCTCCGAGTACGAGCACGACCAGGGATTCCATTTTCACCGGGGAACGAGCGTCACCCGCTTCGACACCGGAGACGGTGCCTGCGAGACCGTTTACGTGACGGAGGCGCAGGTGCTGCGCTCGCACGACCGGGCTTGGCGACTTGGCTGCTGGATCAGCGCAGCCTGCGTGGCCGGGCTCGTCGTTGCCTGGTTCGCCCGGCCCCCCAAGGTTTATCGATAGGCGCCGCAAACCCGGCGCTAGAAGGTGGCCGTATCCTGGCGGCGCGCGGCACGCTCACGCGCATAGCGATACTTGAACCAGCGCGACTGGGCCTTTTGCAGCAGCAGCTTCTTTTGCTGTGATGCCCAGCCGGCGAGCACGTTGGGCGGACGACGCCTTTGGGCGTCGGGCAGCGCCTGGTTGCACAGGCAGTCGAGCCACAGTTGGCGGATCCGTTCCACGGTAAAGTCGACCGCCCGTACCATGCCGCGGTGGACCATCGAGTGATAGAGCAACGGATCGGACTTCAGGCGGCGCACTGCGGCGAGCACGTCTTCGGCGGAATCGATCCGGACGTAGTCGAGGTCGCTGCGCCGCAACGCCCGATAGGCCGGCTCGTCGCCGAGGAGCGCTGGCACGCCGGCATGCCAGGCGTTGATCAGTTTGCTCGCGGGCTTTTGCAGCAGCATGGTCGGGGCCTCCTGCCGGTGCGCGAGCACCAGATCGATGTCGGAGTAGTCAAACCAGGCATGCTCGCGGATCTCGAACTGGACGCCAAGCCGCGCGAGGGCCTCATGGAACTCGGGTTGCACGAGCCAGGACGTGGCCGTGCCCGTCCGGCCGAAGTAGGCGATGCGCTCGATGCGGCTGCCGCGCCCGGGATCCCGGGCGACCAAACCGGGCTGCGGCCAGAAGGGGATGGCGCTCTGCGTCGGGCCGCAGCTCCTGACCTGGTTTTGCAGTATTTCCCAGTCGCACACCACGACCGGCGGTCGATCCGCGCGCACGCCAACGATGTAGCAGCGAAAGTAGGGTAGCAGCCAGCGATTCAGTGAGTCCCGATGGGCAAGGTTCACGACACCTGGCTTGAAGGTTTCACCGATCGAGACGGCGACACCGCGCTCGCCCAAGGCCTCTTTCAAGTGTAAATAGGTCTGGATGATCCAGTTATTCACGCCGCCCCGAAAGCGCTGGGCCTGGCGGTCGACATCGGCCTCCTCAAGCTGACCGATGTCCGGCCAGTCGCGCTCGAGGTAGCGCGCTACAAACCGGATCTCGGGCGTCGCCGGATCGGTCCCGATACCTTCGCGCCGAGCCCGAGCCGGCGTGGCTGACGCGCTCCCGTCGAGACGCATCGCCTCGCCCAGTGGCGCGACGTCGTCCACGCCGGAGTCGACTTCCTGAATTCCAAACCCTTGATTCATAACACCGTAGAGAAAGAGGGACAGCTGTGCGCGCTGCGCCAGCGGCGACTGGCCATAAACCGGGCTCGGTCGATCGAAGCCACATGATCGCCCGAAAGCCGTTCAAAACCGATACTCCGAGAGAATTCGAAACAATTTGGTGGCCGCGCCACTCCCGGCGGGTAGCGGGCAGCTGCGGACAGACCCGGGCCGGCGCGCGCTCAGGGGGTCTCAGAAGCGAGCGATGATCGGCGCCTCCCACGCCAGCCGCAAACTTTGCAATAATCTGAGATGTGGTGCGTGAACGCACCCCCACCGGTGCATTACCCATTATCCATTGCGCCTGCTGGTCCTACCTCCCCTGATTCAAGAAGGCTCGCACGCAACCATGGCCGCTACCTCGATATGGAGCAGGGAGATCCCGGGCGCAAGCACCGGGCTGGAGGTGGTATCGGGCGAGTCGTGCGGCCGGAGCGGACCATGAGCGGCCGCGAGCCCCCCACACCCTCGGAGCTCGTCAGCGACGAGGTCCTAAAGGAGATCGCGGCCAAGGGTCAGGTGCGTTCCTACCCCGCCCGCGCGATTCTGCTCAACGAGGGCGATCCGGGTGATTCTCTCTATATCATCCTGTCGGGAAAGGTGAAGGCTTTCGCGATCGGCAGCTCGGGCAAGGAAGTGGTCTACAACGTCCATGGTCCGGGAGAATACCTGGGTGAGCTCTCCCTGGACGGGCGTCCCCGCTCCGCCTCGGTGATGACCCTTGAGCCCACGACCTGCTCTGTGGTTCGGGCTGGCAATCTGCGAGATTTCATCGCCGAACACCCCGATTTTGCGCTACATCTCATCTACAAACTGATCCGCCTGGTCCGACAGACGACCGAGAACGTCAAGAGCCTCGCGCTCGACGATGTGTATAGCCGCGTGGTGCGCCTGCTCATGGACCATGCGGTTGAGCGTGACGGCCAGACGGTCGTCGAAGAACGACTGACGCAGCAGGGTATAGCCGATCGCGTCGGATCGTCGCGTGAAATGGTGAGCCGGATCTTCAAGGAGCTCACCGTGGGCAAGTACATCGTCCTTGAGCCCAAGCGCATCGTCATCCTGAAAAAGCCCCCTGCAGCCTGGTAACTCTGGTAACGACCAGGTGACGCGCAGCTCACCGTCTGGCGACCGCCGGACCGTGAGCTGAGCGACACAGGTCAAATTTTATCGTGCCTGCGGCCAACCGTAGCCCCGATGGGCGCAGGGCGAAAGGCAAGCGGGGCGAGCCCCGTCCTCCGTGAATAAGTCACATCCGCCACGCGCAATACGCACTGTGTCCGGGGATCTTGGGAGCCTACATTGAGCTGGTCGTGTGGGAGCCCGCCGCATCGTCCGATGCGGGGTCCGGCGCGCGGCATCACGGGAGGATTGCATGCGCCACAGCGAGCAAGTCAGGCGTCAGCGGGGCGCGACCAGGGGGTTCCTGTGAGCCGGCCCGGCCCCGAGCGCAACCGACGCCGCGAGCTCGCGTTCAATATCCTGCAGGCGGTGTGCATCCTGGTGTTTGTCCTGTGCATCGCCATTGATCCCGCACTGCACGCGGGCGCGAGCAGCACCGTCCCCGAGCGAAAGAACCAGGCGGGGGGCTAGTCAGCCACGGCCCGGGTGGGGCCATACGATCCGCGCGGCGCGCGGCGCACCTGGCAGCCAAACGGATCGCCGGCCTGGGTCGGGTGCGGCAGGTGGCTTCAGGTGGCGCCCGCTTTCTCATGGGCCAGCCTCGCCCCATCCCCCAGGGCTTGCCATCCTGATCCGCAAAGACCCGTGGCAAACCCCGAAGGCTCCATTACAATCCTCGAACCTTTGGCGATGCGGGGAGCATTCGGGACATGAAAACCGTTTTTTGGGGATTGCTCCTGCTCACGCTCCTTGGCCGCGCCTCTGGCGAGACGGTGGCTGCCCCCAGTTTCTCGGTCGGCGACACCTGGGTGTATCACGAAACCACCGAACGCGGGCCCACGGGCTTTAGCGAAGCCCATACGGAGATCAGCGTCGTACGCGCGACCCGCTCGGCCGTGTATTTCACCAGCCACAACCTGGGCCCTAACCAGCCCAGCCGCGAGCAGGTTGCCGGGGTCGACTGGAGCCGCTTGCGCACTATCGAGGGCAAGGAGGTCACCGTGAACCGGCCGCTTGCCTTCCCGCTGTCGAGCGACAGTCACTGGGAGGTCCGCTACAGCGAGCCCCATCCGAACAAGCAGCACCGATTGGAGAGCTTTGCCACGCAGTACTCGGTGTCCGGGACCGAGACCGTGGACGTGGGAGCGGGACGCTTCGAGGCGATCAAGATCGAGGCCGAGGGAACATGGACCGCTGAGCTCGAACCGGCCCAGGTGGTGGTCCAGGGCGTCCAGAACACGCAGGGCGAAACCCAGATGTTCACGGACAGCAAGCGCGTCACAACCCAGACGACGTCGGGCCGCCTCTACAAGGCGTTCTGGTACGTTCCGGCGATCAAGCGTTGGGTGAAGTCCGTCGAGGAATACTATTCGAGCAACGGCGTGCGGACGGAGCGCTACCTGTCCGAGCTGGAGTCGGTCACGCTGGCCAAAGACAATCCCCCGCTTCAGGCCGTGCATTGAGGCCCGTGGTTGAGGGGGGTCAGGGCGAGGGCACGCCTCTGACCAGCGGCGGCCCGACTCGCGGAGCCGGTTCGCTCCACGAAGGGGGACTGATGGGCATGCTAAGCCAGGTGGTTCGGATCGGAGTGCTCGTCTCGCTGCTGGCGCCGCTTGGGGCCAGCGCCCAGGCGGGGACCCCGGCGGACCAGGAGGAGGTGCCACCGGCCGCGCCGGAGTCGGCACGGGCCCCCAATGCGGCTCAGCCGATCCCGTTTCCGGACGCGCGCGTCGCAGAATTGCGCGACCTTCTCGATAAGACGAGCGACGGCGACGCGCGCTATCGACTCTTCATGCAGCTTTCCTCGGGCTACTTTACCGCCGGCCGGGTCGCGGATTCTCTCCGGGTACGCGAGGAAATCGTCAACGACTCCGCCATCTCCCCGGGACGCCGCTCGATCACGGCATCCTCGTTGGCATTGAGTCTCGCCCTCGCCCGCGAATTCCAGCGCAGTGAGCGCATGGTGGATCGCGCCAAGAGTCTCGCCAAGGACACGCCACCTGCCGAACTGGAGACCTTGCCGCGCGAACCCGCCTACGCCTATCTCGCCGCCGAGGCGGAGATCGCAAGGCGCCACCTGAACCGCCACGACATCGCCTATCTCAAGTACCGCGAACACGCCGAGCTCGCCTGGAGCAACTTCAACGATCCGACATTGAGCGAGAAGCGGCGGCGTGCTGCGGCCAACGAGGTCCTAAACAACGTGAGCAACGTCGCAAGGCTCATGGTTCAGAATAACCGGCGTGCCGAGGCCCTGAGCTACGCCAACGAAATGGCGTTCTATCTCGACACGCGGCCCGACCTCCACCCGAGCGAATATGCGCGCGGCCTGGTCGCCCATGCGCGCGCGATCGCCCTGTGCTCCTATGACGACTACGACGCGGCGCTTGAGGCCATCAACAGCGCGCTTGCGCACTTCGAGAAGGGCGGCACGCCCGAGCACGAGACCAGCTACGCCGACGCGCTGCGGCTTCGACTCATGATCGCGCTCTCCATGGGCCGCATCGCCGAATTCGTGCCCGATGCCGAGGCCGTGCAGCGCGCACGCGCCATCGATCCGGTCACGGCCGGAGCCTTTGCGGGCGAGGAAACCGAGTCGCTCGGGATGGCGGCGCATGGGCAGTGGGCCAACGCGAGCAGCCGGATTAGCGAGATCATCGCGAAAAACCTGCGCGCCCAGGGTCCCGAGAGTCCATTCTACAAATACGAGTCGTCGATGCTCGTGCTCTACCGTCTGGATGATCCCACCAATCCGGCCACGCTCGGCGAGCTCGAAAGCTATGTGGCCCCGCTCGCGAGCAGCGACGACACCTGGGCGGATGCGAGCACGCGCGGGGTCTACACCGAGGACGGCGCCCTGACCGCGGCGCTCGATCGACTGATGCAGCCAGGTGCCTTCCCAGAGGCTGCAGGGGCCCAGGCACTGGCGTTCCGGATCGCCGAACTCATGCGCATGAATGCCTCGCAGGGCGCCCTGACCGACGGCGCGGCGCGCCTTGCCGCGGGCGATCCGAAGCTGCGCGCGCTCATCGAGCAGGAGCAGGTGCTGCGCTTTGAGGAAACGTCGGCACGCGGTTCAGTGTCAAGCGCCTCGGTGCGGCTCGAGCGGCTCGCGAAAAAGGGCGAGGCCGATCCGATCATCCTGAAACGGCAGAACGCGGAACTGGCCGAAAAGGAGAAGGCCCTGCAGGCATCAACCGGCAAGCTCGTGCAGTTGCGTCGCGACATCGCGAGCCAGTTCCCGATCTATCGGGAGCTCGTTGCGCCCAGCATCCCGACATCTGAGAAGCTCGGGGCAGCGCTGCGTCGCGGCGAGGTCTACGTCAATCTGTACGCGGGGCGCCATGCGAGTTTTGCCTTCGTCGTGCTCCCTACCGGGGAGCTGCACGCGGTACGGCTCACCAGCACGCGGGCACAACTGAAGCAGATGGCCCAGGCGCTGCGCAGGAGCTTCGACAGCGGCACGCCGCCGGCCACGCCAGGTGATCTGGGTGGCTTCGATCTGGCCGCAGCCCAGGGACTCTACCAGGCGCTCATCGCACCGATTCAGAACTTTACACAGGGCGCAGGGACCGTCTACATCGCCGCGAGCGGACCGCTGAGCGTGGTCCCGTGGAATGTGCTGCTGACGCGTCCGGCCAAGACCCTCGCCGAGGCAAACTGGTGGATCTCCTCGGTCACCCCGGTCCAGATGCCGAGCGCCTCGGCGCTCGTACTCGCGCGCTCCCCGAGCGGGCAGGCGGCGAAGCGGGCCGGCCTGCCCTTCATCGCCTTCGCCGATCCGAGCTTCGATGGACAGGACCATGCGCCGCTTGAGACGTCGTCTGCCGGAAGCATCCGGCAACGCGCGATCCGCGGCGGCGAAGGGCGCCTCGTAGAGATCGACTACCACAACGTCGCCCCGCTGCCGGAGACCTTCGATGAGGTGCGCGCGATCGGTGCGGCCCTCAATGCAGCGCCCGACAGCGTGATCCGCGGCACCCAGGCGACGCGTACGCGGGTGCTCAAGGAGGATCTGTCAGACCGGCGCGTTGTCACCTTCGCAACCCATGGTCTGCTGCCGGGGGAAGTACCGGGCATGCTGAAGTCCGGGCTCGCACTCGCCTACGAAGGCCGGGGACTTGCGGACTCGGTCCTGACGATCGATGACATCATCGGCCTGCGCCTGAACGCCGACTGGGTGGTCCTGTCGGCCTGTAATACCGGCTTTGCCAGTGGCGCCGCCGGTGACACCCTCTCCACGCTATCGCGCGGCTTCTTCGCGGCGGGCGCCCGTTCGCTCCTCGCCACCCAGTGGGCCGTCGAATCCGAGTCCGCCAAGGAACTGACCGTGAACCTGTTCAAGGTCTACGCCGGCGACCCTGCAGTCACGAAGGCCGAGGCGATCGCGCGTGCGCAGCGCGACATGCTGGCGGGCAAGGACGGCGCCCTCTACCGACATCCCTATTTCTGGGCCCCTTATTTCCTTGCCGGCGATGCAGGCCGCTAGTCCCGTACCGATCCGCTCGCACCGCGTTGCAAGATGGGCGGGGAACCCTGGACTCTGGCGCCTGCCCGTCGGGTTGGCACTCCTCGTGCTTGCGGCATGCACCCAGTATCCGAATGCGCGGGCCGTTTGCCGGGGCCACGTGTTCCTCAAGCTCGAGGGCATGGTCGGCAACGGCCAGACGCTCGATCGCGAGGAGATCGGGATGCGCATCGAGAACGACTCCGTGAGCTTCTCGGGAAATCTGCTTATCGGCGGCGACCAGATCAAGCTGTGCAAGATCGGCTCGATCGAATATGCGAAGAAGGATGAGATGTACTTCGACACCTCGGGCTGTACCCGGGAGGGCAAGGAAAACATCAGCGGGCGCACCTATGGCAGTTACAACTACATCACCCGCAAGCTCACGCTGTCCCATCAGGACCACAAGGATCTCACCGGCGGCTCGTTTGTCTGCCAGGACGCGAAGTAGTGCCCGTCGAGTCACGTTGGCCAGGCGTGGCACTCGGTGCGTTCTCGCACAGACCGAGGGGGCGCTTACCCCTATCCTACATACTTCTCCCGCAGGGATCCGCTGAAAGTCTCTCCCCATGCTCTATACCATCGCCGTCGTCCTTTTCATCCTGTGGCTGTTGGGGCTCGTGACCTCCTACACCCTGGGTGGCTTGATCCACATCTTTCTGGTCGTGGCACTCATCCTCATCCTGTTCGGGTTTCTGTCGGGCCGCAGAGGGCTCTAGCTGCTGCCGGAAGCGCCCACGCGCCGGAACCCCCGGCGCGCAAAGTCTGCTGCGGGCGCCGCCGGCCTCCGGGAGGCGCCGCGGCGGGTGTGTGCATCCGCCCGCACCGGCGCACGCCTAGCCGAGTGCCGGCTGGCCGGCCTTGCTCACGCTCTCGCCGTCTTCGGGACGCAGCGTCCAAAACGACAGTGACGAGACGATCGTCAGGGCGGCCAGGGTCAGAAAGGCGCGATGCAGCGCCGCCGTGACGGCAATACCGTCGGACTGCGGAACGGTGCCAAGGAACCAGGCCGCGACCAGGGTTCCCCACGCCAGTCCGAAGCTCAGCGACATCTGCTGCAGCGAACTGGCAATGGTGCTGGCCATGCTCGAGTCACCCGTCGTGATGTCGGCATAGGCCATCGAATTCATGCTTGAGAACTGCAGTGAATTGAACAATCCCTGGGCAAGCCCGAGCGCCACGATCACCGTAAACGGCGTGCCGGCTCCGACCAGGGAGAACAGGCCGATCGTGACACCAATCAGGACGGTGTTGACGACCAGGATCTGGCGATAGCCAAAGCGCCTGAGCAAAGGCTGGGAGACGACTTTCATGGCCATCGCGGCCGCCGCGGCCGGCATCATGAAAAGACCCGACTGCCACGCGGGCAGGCCAAGACCCACCTGATAGAGCAAGGGCAGCAGGAACGGCATGCCCCCAAGCCCCAGACGGGTGACGAAGCCGCCGACCACCCCGACCCTGAAGGTACGGACCCGAAACAAACCCAGGCGCAGGAGCGGAAAGCTCGCACGCCGGGCGTGCCGCACATAGGCGAGGAGCAGAACCGTCGATACGGCCAGAGACAGCGCTGCTGGCGCGGAGCCGATGTCGTGCTCGCCGAACACCTCGAGCAGCCAGGATAGCAGCGCCGTGCCGGAGCCAAACAGGCACAGGCCCACCAGGTCGAGAGGCCTTCTGCCGTCCCCGTGATAGTCCGGCATGTGACGGTAGATGAGAAACTGCGCAGCCAGCCCGACCGGGACATTGATGAAGAAGATCACGCGCCAGGACAGCCAGTGCACGATCAACCCCCCGATCGTCGGACCCAGGAGCGGTCCGATCAAGGCCGGGATGATGACGAAGTTCATCGCCCGCAGCAGTTCAGCCTTGGGGAAGGTGCGAATGATGGTCAGACGGCCGACCGGCATCATGAGCGCAGCGCCCATCCCCTGGAGAATCCGGGCCACGACCAGCATCGGAACGTTGAGCGACAGCCCGCACAGGATGGAGGAGAACGTGAAAATCGCCACTGCACTTGCGAAGACGCGCCGCGTGCCGAAACGGTCGGCCATCCAGCCGCTGATCGGAATGCAGACAGCAAGGCTCAAGATGTAGCTGGCCACGACCGCCTTCAGGCTGAGCGGCGCGACGTGCAGACTGGCGGCCATCGCTGGCACCGCAGTGTTGACGATCGTCGAATCGAGCTGCTCCATGAAAAGCGCCGTCGCCACGACCCAGGGCAGATAGCGCTTGACGGTGCTGGTGTCCATCGGGGAAAGCGTGTCAGGCATGGTGTTAAGCGGCACAACGCAAGTGGGGCCCGGATGGCGAGGCCGCGGGCCCCACAATGCCATGGGGACGAGCACCGGTCTGCGCTCTCCGAGCCGCGCCGTGCCGGATTGCTCGAGGGCGACAGCGCGCAGTGTAGTCGATGCTCGCGTGAGCGCGGGAGAGTCGTCCGCCTGGCGGGCAAAATAGCACCGTGCGCGGGCGGCGCAGCGCCCTGCCCTGGAGGTACGCCGAACCTTGGCGCAAGCCAGGACAACCCCACACCCCTGTGCAGGACAATGCGCCCCAACGCACGGTACCTCGGCAACCTTGCCGCTATCGTCGCCATGGCTCCTTGCAGCAGTACTGCGGAGCGCTTGTGCTGCCCATTTATCTCCATACAAGGAACTCACCATGAACAAGGATCAGGCCAACGGTCGTATCGATGAGGTCAAAGGCAAGATCAAGGAAGTCGCAGGCAAACTGACCGGCGACAAGACCCTGGAGGTCAAAGGTAAGGTCCAGGGCGGTATCGGCAGCGTGGTCGCGGCCAAGGGCGACCTGAAGGAGAACCTGAAGGACACCGTCAATGAGAATGTGAAGAAGGATCAGAAGTAGAGCGGCCGGACGCCCGAGA
>PLEY01000140.1:0-228 GCA_003136595.1 Burkholderiales bacterium | reverse complement strand
CGAAGTCTTCTTCAATCCTCCGGCCTCCAGGCGAGGCCGACCACGCCCCCCCAAGCAACGCTCTGCCCGCACTCCTTCGGTGCCCCGCTGGCCAATTTGGGGCCCGAGCGCCGCGTCCTTGCCACCTTGAATGCGGTCCGACCCGCACCCGTCAGAAGCGCTATCCGGGCAGACCCGCCGGGGGGCTTATCGGACGGCTCCTGCCGGTCTCTGCGGGGTCTCTGCGGG
>PLEY01000074.1 GCA_003136595.1 Burkholderiales bacterium | reverse complement strand
CGGAAATGAATCGGAAACCCGATAAGGGTCACTCCCACTCAATCATCAACGAGCCTTCTAAGCTGTTGATTTGTAAGGCGCTAGACGCTGCACCGCAGATTTTTACCGTCATTTTTACCGTCAACCTGTCAGGCATCAGCATTGGCGCGGGTTTCCGGGCGGTTCGGCCAAAGCTGACCTTTCGAGATCTATCGACATCTATCGACTCCGACGACGATCGCGGACACCATCGCCGCCACCATCGACGTGCGTCCGTAGCAGTCATGGGAACGCTCAGGAAGGACCGGCATCGAACGCCTTAAGCCGTTGTCCCGACTCACTTTTTCGCCCTTTATTTTACCGTCACGATCTCGCCAGCGGTTCCTCCCGCCACCAAACTTCAGCCGTACCGTCGTCAGGCATCGAAGAACCGCATGACTTTGTTGTGCTCTGCCGTATCGCCTCCGAAGATGTCTCGCAGCGGACGTCTCGACGCACCGATCAACGATTGCTCCAGCAGGCCTTCGAGCGGGGTGGCAACGGAAATCATGCCACGCTGGCGCGTGGGATTGAGGCGCCTCGCAAGCTCCGCTCCTTCCGGCGCGATGACGAAGAGCTTCAGGCCACGCTCGACTGCCCTGCCGATGGTCTCGTTGACGTGATCGTCTCGAAACCCGCAGCCGATCACCATGAGTCTCGCCGGCTGGGTCGACAACGCCTCCACGAACACCTTCGCGTACCAGTTCAGGATTGGCGTCTGACCGATCTCGCGAGCCTTGGCGCCACCCATGATGAGCATGGCGTTGCCGTCGGCATGGGCCCAGTTGGAAGACCCGTGCAGTTTGAGGATCGGCTGGAACGAAGCGTCGATCTTGAAGGCGTCTTCCGTCAATGGCACCCATGTCGATCGAGCCCACGAGTTGGCGTACAGCGGCTCTTGCGCCGGGACTCTGCGCATGCCAGGCAGCTGTGCCCCCGCCCACTTCCTCTTGCCGGTCAGCGCGATGTTGTCATTTACGTAGTAGTGCTCGAGCAGTACGTCCTGGTTCAGGGTGAAGATCGCATCGAATCTCGTCAGGAAGGTTCCGACCATTCGTTCGATGTGGTTCTGGAACTCCCACCCCGTGATCTCCATGAACGCGCCGTTCATATCGGCAAACATCCGCCGGACGGCCGCTTGCAGGCCCATGAGGGCAGACTCGCCGGATCGAGGATCGCGGGAATGTGCCAGTTGCAGCTCGGCCAGCGCGGCCTCGAAGCCGCCCTGAGCTTGATGCTTCCATAGAAGCTGAGCAAGGCCCGGATCGCGAATGATCTCCGGGCACCCGAGAAGGTATTCGAATGCCTCGGACGCCAGCCACCCGCCCCAATTGCGACTGAACCCGGCGCCGAGAAGAAGAAAGCAACCCATCGTCAAGCCCCTGTCAATCCTCTACGTGAACCGCACGCTTGGCCAGCGTATTCATCGGCCAACTCCTTCCCCATTCAGAGGAGATCGGAAAAACTCCCGAATGGCATGACATAGCGGTTCGCTTCGAGGACTGCTTTGAAGCCATCGGCCATGCAGACGGTGATGCGTCCCTGGCGGATCGCCTCGAGCAGTATCGACTCCGTTCGCAGGATGCGTGGCTCTCCGATCAATTCCACGGCGCGTCGACGAAAACGCTTCTTTTCGTCCGACGCGAGGTAGGAGCCCGTTGTTGCAGCGAGCGCAAGGCAGGCCGCTTCGCCACGGCCCATCACGTCGCGCAGCTCGGCGAACAGCGCAAGAGATTCCATCGTATCGACTGCAACTTGCTCGAGGTAGCCAGCCGCGATTGCGGACGCGATCTGCTCGCTCTGAGCAGGGTCGATGATCTCGCCGACCACTTCCTCGGGCACGAGGAATCGGTGTGCGTCGAGCTCGCCAAGGAGCGGCAACTGCCCGATCCGCAGCAGGTTGATGAGGATATTCGCGTCTGTGATGACGACGACAGTTTCGGCGCTCGTGGCCATCGCTTGCGCGCCTGCCGAAGTGAATCAGTCCAGCTTCGCTGACGCGAGCGCAGCATCCAACTCGTTCGAACCGAGGTGGACCATGGCCGATAGCTCAGTGAGCTTGCTGCGCGTGATCTCCTCTCGACGATAGGCTTCAAGCGCGAGACCGAGGAAACGACGACGGAAGTCATCGCGAGAAGAGTTGTCGGGTGGAGCCTCCGGCGCCGATAGAAATGTGGCGATCGTCTGACCCGCCCCACTGTCTTCTTCGGCCTTGAGGCGCTGGAACTCGCGTTCGTCGACCAGTCGCAGATTCTTGACGCGGTACAGAGCAGAAATGCGGCTTGCTCCGAAGTGGTGAGCGAGCAGTGCCACGTCATAGAGCTGGATGTCTTGGGATCCGGGCGCAGCGCGCTGCTCGGCTTGCAGCGCCTCGGCTTCGTCGAACACGGCGATCTGGGCGCGGCTTGCCGCTCCCTTGCCGAAGGCGAGCACAAATTGGGCGACACCATCTGCCGGCATCAGGAACTCGGCCGCAAATGCATTGGCGCGGACTTCGAGGAGGTCCGAACGATTCTCCGCGCGGCTGATCGCGCCCGCTCGATCTCGATCCAGCAGCACGTGCCCGTACTCGTGAGCCAACGAAAAGCGCTGTCGCACAGCCGCATGGCTCGCGTTGATGACGACGATTACGCCGATCGCGGTGTCGACGAGGGTCAGGCCCGAAATGTTTTCCGGAAGCGCGACAACTCCGGTGCGCACCCCTTGCGACTCGAGCAATTCGCTCAGGTCGCCGATGGGGGCCGCACCGAGCCCTAGCCTTTGCCGTTCCTCGGTCGCCACCTTCTGTCCCTGCTGAATCGCGTCCCAACGCGATCTCGGTAACGGCAATTCATAGGAGGCGGTGAGAAGCTGCACGCGGTCGATCTCGAGCAGGCGCTCGAGATTGGTCATCTCGTGACCGAGGGCCAGGCTGTCCTGCAACGCTTTCAGGAGGTCGGCCTGCTGGGCGAGCTCCGCATCAGAACGAAACAGCGCCGAGAGCGCGTCTCGCTCGACGAATGACGCTGCGAAGAAGGACTTGATGTCCCTGCCGACCGCGTGTGCGATCCGGTCCAACTCCAGACTCGACACGGACCGCGTTCCCGCTTCGATCTGGCCGACCGCCACCCGACTCAGCCCGACGAACTCACCAAGTTGCTCCTGCGTAAGGCCGCAGCTTTCCCTGGCGGACCGAATCCGCCGGCCGAGCTCCTCTCTGGTCATGTCCATGTGCGCCCCTCTCTNNTGAAGGATTTTGATACATGAACGCAGCCGCCCACCAGTGGACCGCCGCCCTTGCTACCGGCGTAGTCCTGCACTCCCGCGAAGTCGAGCGTGGCGAGGCCACGGCGTGGCCGCTTGCCGGCGGCGGCCTGGCCGCACTCCTCACCAAGTTGCCGGACGTACTTGAACCGGCGGTCCACCCGAACCATCGCCAGTTCTTTCATAGCGTGGCCTTCGCCGCGCTCGTCGCAACGGGCTGGAAGGCGCTCCACGGCTGGCAACCGCAGTCAGACGATGCCCGGTTCTGGCGCAAGGTCGGGATGGTCGGTGCTGGCGCGTATCAGTACCTTCACGGCCGCCAATGGCACGGTTGGTCGTA